>JAFLDE010000021.1 GCA_017302655.1 Burkholderiales bacterium | reverse complement strand
CGCGCTGGCCGCCGAACCCGCGCGCAGCGGCCCGCCGCTGTGGGAACTGGGCGGCGCGGTGTTCGGCGTGTCGCAGCAGGCCTATCCGGGGGCCGACGAACACCTGAACCGCGCGCTGGTGCTGCCGTACTTCATCTACCGCGGCAGGGTGCTGCGCGCTGACCGCGAGACGGCCGGGCTGCGCGCCTTCAAGACCGAACGCTATGAGCTGGACGTGGGCGTGGCCGGTTCCTTCGGTGGCGGCGACGACGAGATCAAGGCCCGCCAGGGCATGCGCGAACTGGGCACCCTGGTGGAGCTGGGGCCTCGGCTGAAGATCCGTCTGGGCGAGGGCGGCGGCCATGCGGGAAGCTGGCGCCTGGACCTGCCGGTGCGCGGCGTGTTTGACCTGAACGACAGCGGCCGCCACCGCGGCATGGCTTTCGAGCCCGAGCTGCTGTTCCAGCGCCAGGCCAAGGGGGGCTGGCGCTACAGCACCGGCTTGAGCGCCATCGTGGCCGACCGCCGGCTGGCCGAGCATTTCTACGGCGTGAGCGCGCTCGACGCCCGCCCCGGCCGCGCCGCCTACGCGGCTCAGAGCGGCCTGGTGGCCTGGCGCCTGTCGGTGTCGGCCACGCGCGCGTTGGGGCGCGACTGGCGCATCTTCGGCTTCGCCCGGCTGGACAGCGTGGCCGGCGCCGCCAACGAAGCCAGCCCGCTGGTGCGCAAGACCACCGGCAGCACCGTGGGCCTGGGACTGACCTACACCTGGATGCGCTCGGAGGCCTCGGCCCATGACTGAGGCGTCCACTGCAGAACGACCCTGGGCCGGCAGCTGGCTGGCTGCCGCTGCAGCGGCGACCTCGCTCGCCACGCTGCTGATGAGCCCCAGCGCGGCCGTGCACGCCCAGGTTCCAGCATCAGCGGGCGCAGCCACGCAGCCCCTGGCGCAGCTGGACCTCGCCGCCTACATGGGCCGCTGGCACCAGGTGGCCCTGTACCCCAACCGATTCCAGGCGCAATGCCTGGACAGCACCAGCGCCACCTACACGCTTCGGCCCGACGGGCGCGTGACGGTGCTGAACCGCTGCCGCACCAAGGACGGCTGGGACGAGACCGAAGGTGTGGCCCGCCCACGCGATGGCGCGCAGGCCCGCGACGGCATGCTCGCCCCCGCTTCGCTGGAGGTGAACTTCCTGCCCACCGCCTTGCGCTGGCTGGGCGTGGGCTGGGGCCAGTACGACGTGCTGCAGCTCGGCCCCGGTCAGCAATGGGCGGTGGTCAGCGAGCCCTCGCAGCAGTACCTGTGGGTGCTGGCCCGCACGCCACAGCTGGATGCCGCGCAATGGACCGAGGTGGACGCGCTGCTGCGCAGCCGGGGTTTCGATCTGTCGCGCTTGCGCCGCGAGCCCGCGCCAGCCCTGGCCCAGACCCCCTGACCGGCAGCCTTCGTCGCGCCACGGCAGAATGCCGCCAGCGCCAGCCACCCCGCACGGGGTGGCGCGGTTGGCCAGGTGGAACTTCTTGATGACCACGCCGTCTTGCCCCATCCCCCGGGGCTTGCACCTGGCATGACGACCGGCCCCGGAGCCCTCTGGCTCGGGTTGCCACGGTCCCCATGCAGCCGGCACGGCTTGGCCCGTGTCGGCCCCTCGTCATTCCGAAAGTCCCTCCCATGAAGATCGCTCTCATCATCGAGAACAGCCAGGCCGCGAAGTCGGAGATCGTCCACAACGCGCTGAAGACCGTCGTCGAACCGCTGGGCCACCAAGTTCACCACTACGGCATGTACACGCCGGAGGACAAGGCTTCGCTCACCTACGTGATGAACGGCCTGTTGGCCGGCATCCTCTTGAACAGCAAGGCGGCCGATTTCGTCGTCACCGGTTGCGGCACCGGCATGGGCTCCATGCTGGCCTGCAACAGCATGCCCGGCGTGTTCTGCGGTCTGGTCATCGACCCCACCGACGCCTTCCTCTTCGGCCAGATCAACGACGGCAACTGCCTGTCCATGCCCTACGCCAAGGGATTCGGCTGGGCCGCCGAGCTGAACCTGCAGGACTGCTACCGCAAGCTCTTCGAACACGAGCGTGGCGTCGGCTACCCCAAGGAGCGCGCCGCCATCATGGCGAAGAACCGCGGCATCCTCGCCGGCCTCAAGGCAGCCTCGTGCAAGGACATGCTGACGGTGCTGAAGAGCATCGATCAGGACCTGCTGAAGGCCACCATCGCCGGCGAGAAGTTCCAGCAGCTGTTTTTTCCGAACTGCCAGGACGACGCCATCGCCAGCTACCTGCAGGGTGTGCTGAAGACTTGAGCCTCAGCCGAGGCGCGCCTCGGCCTTGAGCTTCTTCAGCCAGCGCTTGGTGCCCTCGCGGGTGACGAGCAGGCCCAGTTCGCGGCCGGCGTGGAACAGCTCGGCGTTCCAGTCGGCCACCGCGTCGGCCACCACCGCGGCCAGGCGCTCGGGGTGCAGCGCACGGCGCGGGCTCAGCTCGTGGTCGGCCACCAGCCGGCGTTCGCGCATCGCGATCTCCGCCTGCAGCTCCTCCAACTGCTCCTGCAGCACGGCGTTGAAGTGCTGCAGCTGCGCATCGCTGGCCTGGCGCAGGCGGGCGGCGTCGATCTGCTCGATCTCCAGCTGCAGGTTCAAGAGCGCCAGCAGGTCTTCTTTCGCGTAGGCGGCGTTGGCGCGCTGCATCAGCGCCGTACGGCGGGCGGCGTCGGCCGCGTCGGTGGCGCGGTCCGGGTGCAGGCTGCTGGCCAGCTTGCGGAACACCTCGCGCAGTGACTGTTTGGCCTGAGCGGCCACGGCAGCGGCTTCGGCGGCGCGCTTCTTCTGCGCGGCGCTCTGGCGCTTGGGGGGTGGCGGGGACGCTTCGGCTTGTCGCCGCGCCTGCTCCTCGCGCTGTTCACTCTCGGTCTGCAGGCGTTCGCGCACATGGGCGAGCAGGTCGGCCTCGGTGTCGAAGGCCTCGTCGCCGAGGTCCAGCCCGGTCTGCGCCTCGAACATGCGCTTGAGCACCTCCATCTCGTGGCTGTTCTGCGCGTCGAAGCCGAGCTCGGCATGGCGGTCGTGCAGCTCCTTCCAGCGCGGGCGCTCGGCCGCCGGCAGCTCGTGCTGCTCCAGCGCCTCGCGGGCCAGCTCGCTGATCAGCGTGGCCATCAGCGCGCGTTCGCCCTGCGCCCAGCCCTTCTCCTGGCACCACGCGTCAAGCTGTTCGGCCATGTCGCGGCGCAGGCGCTCGGCCTCCAGGCGCAGCGGCCGCACGCGCTCCTGATGCAGCCGGGTGAAGGCTGGCAGCGCGGCGTCCCAGGCCTGCAGCAGCTTGCGCGCGGCGGCGATCTTCTCCTGCAACTGGTTGAACTTGCGCTGCGCCGGGCGCAGCGCCGCGCTGGCGGGCTGTGGGATGGTCAGGAGGCGGCTCATCCGCGGCCCACAAAGGGCATCTGAGTCGCCATGACGGTGCTGAACAGCACGTTGGCCGAGAGCGGCAGCTCAGCCATGGCGAGGAAGGTCTGCGCCACGGAATCCAGGTCGAGCTGCGGCTCGGGGCGGCGCGTGCCGTCGGGTTGCAGGGCACCGGGGCCGTTCGCCAGACCGATGGTCAAGGGCGTGGCGGCGTTGCCGATGTCGAGCTGGCCGACGGCGATGGAATACACGCGGCCGTCGAGGGCGGCGGCGCGGGTGAGCCCGCTGATCGCGCTCTTGGTGGCCGCATAGGCAATCGTCTGCGGCCGGGGCACGTAGGCGGCCAGGCTGCCGTTGTTGATGATGCGGCCGCCCTGCGGGCGCTGCGCACGCATCAGCGCGAAGGCCTCGCGCAGGCAGTAGAAGGCGCCGTTCAGGTTCACGTCGACGACGGCGCGCCACTCGCTGCCACTGACTTCGTCGGGCAGCCTTGCGCCCAGGCCGCCGCCGGCGTTGTTGAACAAAAGGTCGAGCCGTCCCCAGCGCTCGCGCAGGGCGGCAAAGGCGGCCTGCACCTGGACCTCGTTGCTCACGTCACAGGGCTGCACCCAGGCCGCCGCCCCGAAGCCGGCGGCGGTTTCCTGCAAGGCCTCCGCCCGCCGACCCAGCAGCGCCACCTGCCAGCCCTGCTTCAGCAAGGCTTGTGCGCAGGCGCGGCCGATGCCGCTGCCCGCGCCGGTCACCACGGCGTTTTTCATGGGTGTCTTCCCTTGGAGGCCAGCCTCAGGCCGGCGTAGGTGAGGGCGGCATTGAGCAGCAGCAGCTCCAGGCCGATCTGCCAGCCGCCGAAGAGCTGGGCCTGGTGGCGGTCGATGAGCCAGCACAGCAGCGGCGCGGTCAACGCGATGGGCAGCACGGCGCGGGTTTGGCGGTGGCTGGCCGTCATGGCGAACAGGAAAAGCCCGAGCAGCGGCCCGTAGGTGTAGCCTGCCAGCTTCAGGATGAGCAGGATCATGTTGGGGTTGTCCACCCAGCGGAACAGCATGACGAGCAGCAGGAAGGCCGCCGCGTAGGCCAAGTGCACACGTGTGCGCAGCCGGGTCTGCTCGGCCTCAGGGCGGTCCTTCGAGCGCAGCAGGTCCAGGCAGGTGCTGGCGGTGAGTGCGGTCAGCGCGCCGTCGGCGCTGGGCAGCAAGGCAGACACCAGGGCCAGCACGAAGACGATCTGCGCCAGCAGCGGCAGGTGTTGCAGCACCACGGTGGGGAAGAGGGCGTCTCCCCTGGCGGTGATGCCGGCCTGCGCGGCAAAGAGGTGCAGCAGGCCGCCCAGCCACAGGAACAGGAAGACCACGCCGAGCATCAACGCGCTCATCAAGAGCACGTTCTTTTGCGCGTCGGCCAGGCGCGGCACCGAGAGGTTCTTCTGCATCATTTCCTGGTCCAGCCCGGTCATCGCCACCGCGATGGCCATGCCGGCCAGGAACTGCTTGATCCAGAAGTTCCGCGCCATCGGGTCTTCGTGGATGACCTGGTTCAGCCCGGTCCGCGTCATGGCGTGCCAGGCGTCGGCAAGGTCCATGTTCAGCGCCTGCAGCACCCAGACGCTGCAGGCCACCAGACCGATCAGCATCCCGCTGGTCTGCAGGGTGTCGGTCCACACGATGGCCTTCACCCCGCCTTCGCGCGTGTAGAGCCACACCATCGCGACCAGCGCGAAGGCGGTCACGAAGAAGGGCAGGGGCGTGGGCACCAGCGGCTGAAGCACGCCGTCGTGCAGCACGCGGGCCACCAGGTACAGGCGGGCGGTGGCCCCGAGCAGGCGCGAGACCAGGAAGAACATCGAGCCAGTGCGCTGCGCCTCGCCCCCCAGGCGCGTGGCCAGCACCTCGTAGATGCTGGTGACCTTCAGCCGGTAGTAGAGCGGCAGCAGCACGAAAGCGATCAGTGCGTAGCCGACCGTCTGGCCCAGGGCGATCTGGAAGTAGGCGAAGGCGCCGCTGCCCACGCCGCCCGGCACGCTGATGAAGGTCACGCCCGACAGCGAGGTGCCGATCATGCCGAAGGCGACCAGCAGCCACGGGCTCTTGCGGTTGCCGACGAAAAAGCCCTCGTTGCCCACTGCGCCCCCCCGCCGCGAGGCCCAATGGGCGACGCCGAACAGCAGCGCGAAATAGGCGATGACGACGGCGAGCAGCAAAGCAGCGGACATGACTTGGATTCTGTTGGGCCTCCCGTACAGTCCCCGTAGGCGCTGACCCGGGGCGCCGCGTTGCTCCCGCATGAATCTTCGTTCGCTCCCATGCCTGCTCGTCATGGCCGCCCTGCTGGGCGGCTGTGCCGCCACCAAGCCGGGCAACCTGCTCGGCCGGCCGGCCGAGCCCGTCTACACCCGCGAAACCTTCCAGGCCGACGAGAAGCACTCGCGCCTGGTGGACGCGCCGGTGGCGGAGGCCTGCGAGGCGGCGCGCCGCGCCCTGCTCAGCCAGGGCTATGTCGTGAGCCGCGCCGAAACCCGCCTCGTGCAGGGCGCCAAGCGCTTCCAGCCCGAGGGCGAAGTGCATGTGGAGATCAGCTTCCACATCGTCTGCGCGGGCGAAGGCGAGCGCACGGCCACGATGTTCGTCAGCGCGCAGCAGGACCGTTATGTGCTCAAGAAGACCTCCACCGCGGCCTCGGTGGGGGTGAGCGCCATCGGCTCCATCAGCGTGCCGGTCGGCTCCTCGGAGGACTCGCTGGTCAAAGTGGCCAGCGAAACCATCCCCGCTGGCGTGTTCTACGACCGTTTCTTCGCATTGGTGCAACAACTGTTGAAGGTGAAGTCGGAAGGCGGCTAGGTTCTCCGTCACAATCCAGGTCGCTTTGCCGCTCTTGAGTCTGCGTTTCGTTGTGATGGGGCAGTGCAATTCAGCGATCGACCCCGTTTCAACTTGGATAGAAATAGCAATTCATGAGCACTTCGCAAACCGGCACCGTCAAGTGGTTCAACGACGGCAAGGGCTTCGGCTTCATCACGCCTGACAACGGCGGCCAAGACCTGTTCGCCCACTTCAGCGCCATCACCGGCAAGGGCTTCAAGAGCCTGCAGGAAAACCAGCGCGTCGAATTCGATGTGGTGCCCGGCCAAAAGGGCCCGCAGGCAGCCAACATCCGCCCGCTGTAATTTGGCTCGCGCACACTGCGACTGATTTCACGCCCGGGCTTCGCCCCGGGCGTTTTCTTTTCTGGAGAAAGACATGGCCAAAGAAGAACTGATCGAGATGCGCGGCAAGGTGGATGAAGTCCTGCCGGATTCGCGCTATCGCGTGACCCTGGAAAACGGACACCAGCTGGTGGCCTACACCAGCGGCAAGATGAAGAAGCACCACATCCGCATCCTCGCGGGTGACCACGTGGCGCTGGAGATGAGCCCCTACGACCTCGGCAAGGGCCGCATCACCTTCCGCCATCTGCCGGGCCGCAATCCGGGCTGATGGACTTCCAGCGGCAGACAGCGCATCAGCGCCTGCCGCTGTCGCACTCCAGAGTCAGGGGCGGCGCCCCTGCAGGCCTCGGGATCTGAATCAACTGGCTGAGGCAGCGGGTCGGCTTTCCGACCAGCACCTCCACCCGCCAAGCACCGGACCCCAGCGCAGGTGCGCTGAAGCGACCTTGTGCATCCGTGCTGACCTCCAAGGGCTGGCGACCCGCCAGCTCGCCTTCGGGGCTCAAACGCACGCGCACCGCAGCCCAGGGAATGGACGGACAGGGCTTGCCTTCGATCTCCGGGCCAGGACAGACCGGGCCGATCAGCACCACCCCTAACAACGCGGAGGCCAGCGTGATCACGCGCGGCGCGCGCTCAGACGGTGCAGACCGACCAAGCCCAAGCCGGCGATCAGCATCCAGACCGAACCCGGTTCCGGGATGGCCGCCACCTGCGCCACGAAGAGTGCGGCGTAGTCGAGCGGGAAGGGGTTGCCTTGCGGCGTGGTGGCCACGCCCTCGAGGCTGTCGAAGACCAGGCCGCCGACGTTCCGCTTGGTGTTGATCAGGTAGAAGCTGTGCTTTCCCGCGCTCACCAAACCGAGGACGAATTGGCCGGAGTGCTTCTCGTCAAAGGCCAAGGACCCGTTGAAGGCCACCTGGGGATTGCTGGCGAACGGGCCGAAGTCGGCTTCGTCACTGCGCCCTAGGTAGTCAAAGGTCAGATTCCAGGTGCTGTGCAGCAGCGCCAATTCATCTGCGCTACCGTCCAATTCACCGAAGAAGGAGCCGATACAGGCCGGCGGCGGCAGGATCGACAGGGTGGTGTGCGTGCATGTTTCTGGCGCTGATGGCGGCGGACCGGCCGACGCCGGACCCGCAAAGCTGGCAGTCAGAACCGCTGCTATCGCCAGACACAGGGTGGCAAGCTTCATGCTGCAGCCCCTTGGCGACGCCGTGCGCGCGCGCCCACGGCCAAGAGTCCCAAGGCCATCAGCGCGTAGGTTCCGGGTTCAGGAATTGCGCCGGCAATGTTCACCGCCGCCACGTAGGTGTGCCAGTTCGCGCGGATAAGCGAGCCGTTCTGTGCCGCGCTGAAATCGGCCCAGCTCGCCGCGTACTCACCGATGGCGTAGAACACATTTGGATTGTTCGGGTCGACCGTCACCTGCGCATAGTCACCCCAGCGTTGGCGGCAGGCGTTGTCCACAGTGTTCTGTGCGCCGCAGCGGTAGTCGCCCACGTCACTCACGCGGAACACCATTTCGCTGCCGATCTGCGTCAGGTTGCCCGCGCCATCCAGCTTCATCTGCAAGCCAGCAAAGGTGATGCGGCCATCGGCCTTGCCATCGCCATCCGAGTCGGTGGTCTGGGAGCCCGAGCGGTTGTAGCCGATGACCACATCGCCCGTGGCATTCACGGCCAGCGAGCCTTGGTAGTAGTCGTAGTTGCCGCCGCTGATCGTGCCCTGACTCAGCGTGGCGAAGCTGGTGGCGTCCAGGACGTACCAACGCAACTCGGTGAAGGCGTTGGCGCTGGGTACGCCGGTGGGGGTAACGGTGTGGATGCCGATGATCTTGCCGTCCACCTGAACCGGCATACCGGACAAGCGGTCGTCCAGCGCGTCCACCAAGCGGTTGCCGGTGTTGTTCGCCTGGCCGGGCAGGGTGTCGGGCTGGCGCCCACGGCCGTTGAAGGTGTAGCCCGGGCGATTCAGGTCCACCACCGCGCTTTGTGTCGCGCCGGCTGCGCTCACGCCGTTGACGCGGTAGGCAAGCAAGTCAAACTGGTCTCGGCTCACGGTTAAGACGTTGTGGGCATTGCCTGTTTCGCCTGTCCAGTTGGTCACGCCTTGGATCGCGAAACCGCGGTCACTCGCGGCCGAGGAGGTTGTGAAGGACGACATGTTTGCCACCGTTGGCGCACCGCCGAACAGGTCAGCCTTCGGGATGCTGTACAGCGTCGTGCCCGTGAAGCTGGGCGCGAAGTTGTTCACCCCGATGAGCACGCCGTTCTGCGTCACCGACAGCGTTGGGTAATCGGCCACGTTGTTGGCAGCCGTGGTGATCTTGGTGCCTTTCCAGGTGCCCAGTGCATTCGAGGTGTCACTGACACCGATGCAGACCTCGTTCGTTTGCGCGCAGAAGCCGTTGGCGATCCAGCGCTGCGTGTAATGGTCGAAGAGGATGCGCTGGTCGCCGGCGGAGCCCGACAGACCCATGCGCTGCCAGAACGCGCTGGCCTTCTCGCGAAGCAGCAGGGCACCGGTGTTCTTGTCGTAGATGGCCACGCTGCCGTTGCTTGTTTCCATGAATTGCGTGGTGCCGACGGCGCCCATGGTGTCGGGCGGCCGGAAGGCGCCATCCAGGAAGAAGTTGTCCTTCTGGGCAGTGCCCTCAAAGCCCCACCAACTAGCTGCCTGGGCAGCGGAGGCCACGACGGTGAGGGAGGCCAAGGCGAGCCATCGGCCGCAAGCAAGCATCGAACGCATAGCAGCAATTCCCCAAAAAGGTTAGGGATTTACCATAGCGATTCGCGTGAATTAGTGCACGGCGTCAGCCACTCATCCAGGGGAGGGGTGAACCCTAGGCAGCTGGCCAAGTCCGTGCAGTTTCACAAACACTCGTCACACTGCGTGCCCTCCGAAAAGAAGGAACGCATGGCCAAAGACTTCAGCACCATGGAGGCCAGCAACGCCTCCGCCAACCCTGGCTTTCATTCGCTGAGCGACCCGGCACGCCGCCATTGGCTGCGTGGCGGGCTTGGCGTGGCTGTGAGTTCGCTGCTCGGTGCCTGTGCCGGCGTGGCGCCCAAGTCTGCAGCGCCCCTACTCGGTTTCAAGAGCGTGCCGCTCGCCGGGGCCGACAGCGTCACCGTGCCAGAGGGCTACGTGGCCCAGGTGATTCAGCCCTGGGGCGCACCGGTAGGCCTGCCGGGCCGGCTGCCCGCTTTCCGCTTCGACGGCAGCAACAGCGCGGCCGACCAGGCGGCGCAGATGGGCATGCACCACGACGGCATGGGGTTTTTCCCGCTGGATGGGCGAAGCGACCGCGGTCTGCTGGTCATGAACCACGAGTACGCCGATCACGGCCTGCTCTTCCCCGATGGCGGCAAGGTGTGGGGCCCCGAGCAGGTGGCCAAGAGCCAGGCCGCGCACGGTTTCTCGGTCACTGAAATGGCGCGCCAAAGTGACGGCAGTTGGCAGCCGGTGCTGCCCTCGCGCTTTGCTCGGCGCATCACTGCCAGCACGCCGCACGCAGTGGGCGGTCCGGCCGCTGGCCATGTGCTGATGCGTACCGCCGCCGATCCGCAGGGCACCCGTGTCCTGGGCACCTTCGCCAACTGCGCTGCCAGTCGCACCCCCTGGGGCACCTATCTGGCAGGGGAAGAGAACTTCATCGGCTACTTCCTCGGGCCCAATCGCCCGAGCGCCCACCAGCAGCGCTGGGGCATGCGCGCGGGCGAGCAGTACGGCTACCGCTGGTTCGAGCATGACGAGCGTTTCATCACCGCCGATCATCCGAACGAGCCGCACCGCTTCGGCTGGGTGGTCGAGTTCGACCCCTACGACCCCGACAGCGTGCCCGTGAAGCGCACGGCCATGGGCCGCGCCGCGCACGAGGGTGCGACGGTCGCCATGACCCGCGATGGCCGTGCCGTCGTCTACTCGGGCGAGGACGCGCGCTTCGAGTACATCTACAAGTTCGTCAGCCGCGATCGCGTGCGGCCCGGCGGCTTCAAGGCCAACGCCACGCTGCTCGACCACGGCACGCTCTACGTGGCACGCTTCGATGCCGACGGCCGAGGACGCTGGCTGCCGCTGGTGCACGGCCAGGGCGGACTGAGCGCCCAGAACGGCTTCGCCGATCAGGGCGAGGTGGTGATCAAGGCACGCCAGGCCAGCGACCGCCTGGGCGCCACCAAGATGGACCGGCCGGAGTGGATCGCCGTCGATCGCGAGGGCCATGTCTACTGCACGCTGACCAACAACAGCCAGCGTGGCGCACCCGGCCGGCCCGGGGTGGACGCCGCGAATCCGCGCGCGAACAACGTCGGCGGTCACATCATTCGCTGGAAGGAAGAAGGCGACTTCGACGGCGAGGGCTTCGCCTGGTCACACTTCGTGCTGGCCGGCGACCCGCGCGAGCCGCGCGCCGAAGCGCAAGGCCGCATGAAGGGCGACGGGTTCGCCTGCCCGGACGGTCTCTTCGCCGACGCACGGGGCTTGCTCTGGATCCAGACCGACATGAGCAGCTCCGAGATGGGTGCTGGCGTGGCCTACATGCGTCGCGAGGCCGGCGGTGGCGACATCGGTCCCAAGGAAGTCGCGCGCCTGGGCAACAACGCCATGCTGGCGGCGGACCCGACGACCGGCGAGATCCGGCGCTTCCTGGTCGGCCCGGTGGGCTGCGAGATCACCGGCGCCGACATGTCACCTGACGGCCGCACGATGTTCGTCAACATCCAGCACCCTGGCGAAACCCCGGGCGATATCAGCGATCCCGCCAACCCGCGTCTGTTCTCCAACTGGCCCGACCAGCGCCCCGATGGGCGGCCGCGCAGTGCCACGCTGGCCATCCGCAGGCTCGATGGCGGGTTGATCGGCACCTGATCAGCAGCTTTCCGGAGCCTCGGGCACACTGCCCGCATGGTGTTCAGTGACCCGCAAGTTCTGGCGGCCCTGCCCCAACTGGCCTGGCCGTTGATTCTGTTGCTGGCCTGGGCAGGTGGGGAAGCAGCCTACCGGCTGCTGGGGCTGCCACGCATCAGCAGCTATGCGTTGGTCGGCGTGCTGGCCGCGCCCACCCAGCTCGGCTGGTTGCCCCCCTCCGAGACCATGAGCCTGGCGGCCCATGTCGGCTTTGGTCTGCTGCTGTTCGAACTGGGCCACCGCATCAACTTGCGCTGGTTCGCGCACAACCCCTGGCTGGGCTTGAGTGCCTTGCTCGATGGGCTGCTCAGCTTCGTGGCCATCGGACTGCTGGCCCGCTCACTGGGTTTCGATGCCGCCAGCTGTGCCTTGATGGGGGCGCTGGGCATGGCCACCTCACCAGCGGCGCTGGTTCGCGTCATCAACGAGGAGCGGGCGAGTGGCCAGATCGCCGAGCGCCTGTTGCATCTGGCCTTGGTTGCCTGCGTGCTGGCCGTGCTGGTGTTCAAGGCCGTGCTCGCGGTGCATGTGTTCAACAGCTCGGGCAGCCTGACCGCGGCGATCTACACCGGCGCCTGGTCCCTGTTGCTCTCGCTGGGCTTGGGCGTGTTGGCTGGCCTGGTGGTCACCGCGCTGCTGCGCTTGCCGGCAGAGGCGCCCGACGCCACCCTGCCCTACGCGCTCGCGGTGGTGGCAGTGGTGGCGCTCACCCACGGCCTGCAACTGTCGCCCATCGTTGCCTCGCTCTCGCTGGGCTTGACAGCGCGCCACCGGCGCGTCGTCTTCAGCCGCAGCGAGCGTGGCTTTGGCGGCCTGGGGGAGTTGCTCAGCGTGGCGCTTTTCGTCTACCTCGGCGCGAAGCTCGACCTGGCGCATGTGGGCGCCGGCCTGGTCGTGGGGCTGGGCATCGTGGCCACGCGGCTCTTGCTCACACCCGCGCTGATGGCTGCATTCGGACCGCTGACCGGTGTGAACTGGCGCAAGGGTGCGCTTACCGGACTGGGTCTGATGCCGCTCTCGGCCTTTGTGCTGCTGTTGCTGGAGCAGTCGCAGCATCTGCAGATCGGCCTGCTGGAACGACTGGCACCGCTGGCGGCGGCCGCGCTGGTGCTGGAGATTGCCGGGCCACTGTGCACGCGCTGGGCACTGCGCTGGGGCGGAGAGGGTGACGGGGGGCGACGATGAGTGAGGCCGGACTGTTGCCCTTCAAGGACTCGGATTCGCTGAGCCTCGGGGTGGAGCTGGAGTTGCAGCTCCTCTCCCTGAGCGATCAGGACCTTTGCGCCGTCAGCACGGACATGCTGGCCCTGCTGGCGCGCGCCCCCTTCCCCGGTCAAGTGACGCCGGAGATCACCACGAGCATGATCGAGGTGGCCACCGGCATCCACACCCGGCACGATGAGCTGCTGGCGCAGTTGCAGGCCATGCGCGAAGCCCTGCTGGCCGCTGGGCGGCGCCTCAATGTCGGCCTGGCCGGCGGCGGCACACACCCCTTCCAGCGCTGGAGCGAGCAGCGCATCTTTCCCAAGACCCGCTATCGCGAGGTCTCGGCGCTCTATGGCTATCTGGCGCAGCAGTTCACCGTGTTCGGGCAGCACGTGCACGTGGGTTGCCGCAGCGGTGACGAGGCCCTGTTCCTGCTGCATGCGCTGAGCCGCTACGTGCCGCAGTTCATTGCCCTGGCGGCCAGCTCGCCCTTTGTGCAGGGCCAGGACACCCTCTTTCACAGCGCACGGTTGAACTCGGTCTTCGCCTTCCCCTTGAGTGGCCGTGCGCCTTTCGTGCTGGAGTGGGCGCGATTTGAGGAAGACTACTTCCGCAAGATGACGCACACCGGGGTGGTGAAGTCGATGAAGGACTTCTACTGGGACATCCGCCCCAAGCCCGAGTACGGCACCATCGAGCTGCGCGTCTGTGACACCCCGCTCGATGTGCAGACCGCCGCGGCCCTGGCCGGCTACCTGCAGGCCCTGTGCCATGCCTTGCTTCAAGAGCGCGAGTTGCCCGCTGAGGACGACTACCTCGTCTACACCTACAACCGTTTCCAGGCCTGCCGTTTCGGGCTCGACGGTCAGGTGGTACACCCGCGCAGCTACGAGCCCATCAGCCTGCGCGAGGACGTGCTGCGCACCCTGCGCCACCTGCAGCCGCACGCTGAGGCCCTCGGCGCCGAGGCGGCACTCGACCACGTGCAGCAGCTCGTCTATGTGGGCAATGGCGCCCAATGGCTGCGCGAACAACGCCGGCGCAGCGGCAGCGTGGAAGGCATGGTGGAAGCGGCGCTGCAGCGATTCGCTGGTGTGATCTGAATGCCTGACGCCCTGCAACTGGCCATCACCGTGCTGGCCGCGGTGCTCCTTTTCCTGCACGGGCTGGAAGCCTTCTCGGATGAGCTGACACGCCTAGGCGGGGACAGTCTGCGTGGTTGGCTGGCGCGGCTCACGCGAAGCGACGGGCGCGCCGCCTTCACCGGCGCGTTCAGCACGGCGCTGCTGCAGTCTTCCTCGGCGGTCAGCTCCATGTCCGTGACGCTGGCCGACCGGCGAGTGATCGGCGCGCGCGCCACGCTGGGGGTGATGGTGGGCGCCAACGTCGGCACCACCCTCACCGCCTGGCTGGTGGCGCTGAAGATCGCCGGCCTCGGGCCGCTCTTCGTCTGTATCGGCGGGCTGTGGTCCATGCTGGCGCCGCAGCGCTGGCGAGCGCAGGGCAAGGTGCTGTTCTATTTCGGCCTGATCTTCCTAGCGTTGGACTGGATCGCGGCGGCGCTCGCGCCTTTGGCCCAGCACCCCGAAGTGGCCTCGCTGCGCCTCTACCTGGACCACCCCTTGCTCGCATTGGGCTTTGGCGTGCTGCTCACGGCCTTGGTTCAGTCCTCGTCGGTGGTCAGCGGGCTGGCGGTGCTGAGCGTCGCGCAGGGCGTCATCGCGCCGGGGGTCGCGGTGTGGATGGTGGCCGGCGCCAACGTCGGCACCACCTCCACAGCTCTGCTGGCCAGCGCGCAACTGGGAGCGCTGGCGCGCAAGCTCGCGGTGTGCAACACGGCGTTCAACGTGCTCGGCGTGCTGCTCTTTGCCACCTTGCTGCAGCCGGTCATCGCCGCCGTGCTGGCGCTGGAGCTGGCGGCCGGCCAGCGCGTCGCGCTGGTGCACACCTTGTTCAATACCGGCGCGGCCGTGGTCTCGCTGCTGTTGCTGCCCTGGATCTGGTCGCGGCTGCAGCCCTGGCTGGAAGCTCCGACACCTCCCAACTAAGGCGCATGGATCTGGCCACCCCAGTGCGGCGACGTCGAGCCTTTCAACGCCCTGGGCTTGGCGCTGACTCGGCAGGAGCGCTTCGTGAGCGACGGTGAGCGTCGGCCAACCGTTCGCCATCCGCAGACGTTAGGCGGAACAATCCCCTCGTCCCACCCAGTGGAGCCCCCATGAAACCCGTTCTTCTAGCCACCTTGCTGATGCAAGCCGCGATGCCGGCGCAAGCCGTCGACGTCGATGTCGGCGTGTCCATCGGCATTTCCCAGCCGGGTGTGTATGGCCGCATCGACATCGGCCGCTTCCCGCAACCGCAGGTGGTGGTGGCGGCGCCGGTGCTGGTGCGGCCGGCGCGCGTGCAGCACGCGCCGGTTTACCTGTGGGTGCCGCCGGGTCACCAGAAGAAGTGGTCCAAGCATTGCCACCGTTACGAGGCCTGCGGCGTGCCGGTCTACTTCGTGGACGACGCCTGGTACGAGCGCCATGTGATGGAAGGTCGCGGCCGGGGCAAGGGACACGACGAGGGGTCTGGCAAGGGGCACGGCAACGGGCACGGCAAGGGCCGCGACTGAAGCCTGCGCCGACGGCGCGGCGCGCGGGTTGGCTCGGAGGCCGCCAACCAGAGCCGCGCGAATTCGTTCCAAGGGGTGTCGGTGGGGTGGGCGGTCATGAGCGTGCTCCTGTTCCCCCCTCAGACGAGAAAAGCCCGCCGGCGCGACAGCGCGTGGCGGATTTCATGTCTTCCGAGAATCAGCTCGCGTACTTGATCGAGCAACCATAGGGCTGCGAGGTCGGCTGGCTGATCGCCTTGCCGGCTTTCAACTCGCCCAGGGCCTGGTTCACGTAATTGGTCGCGGTGGCGATGTCCGCCGGGTTGCCGGTCGGCTTGCTGTCGATGGCCCCGGCATAGACCAGGGTGCCCGCCGGGTTGATGACGTAGAGGTGCGGGGTGGTGCGCGCGCCGTAGGCCTTGCCGACCTTGCCGTCGTCATCCATCAAGGTGTGCGTGGCGGCGGCCTTCTGCTCGCCCATCCAGGCGGCCAGCTCGGCGGGCTTCTTGTAGTCCTTGGCCTGCGGGTTGGTGCTGCTGACGGTCAGCCAGACCACGCCATCACCGGTGGCGCCGCGCTGCGTGTTCTGCATGTTGCTCGGCTTGTAATGCTTCTGCACGAAGGGGCAGCCGGGGTTGGTCCACTCCAGGACCACGGTCTTGCCCTTGAAATCGGCGAGGTTGACGGCCTTGCCGCTGGTGTCGGCCACGGTGAAGGCGGGGGCCGGCTGGCCCACGGTGGCGGCTTGCACGGCGGAGGCCAGCAGGAGGCTGCTGGCGATGAGGGTACGGCGGAACATCGGAAACACTCCTAGGGACGTGGGGACAAGGTGGCGAGCGCCTCGCGCACGCCGGCGGCGGAAAGGATTTCGGGCAGCAGCATCGGCTCGCCTTTGCCCGGTTGGTGCAGCGCATACACGGGCACGCCGCTGCGGCCCAGGCGTCGCAGCTCGGCGGTGATGGTGGCGTCGCGCACCGTCCAGTCGGCGCGCAGCAGCGCCACGCCCCGGGCCTGGAAGTCGGCCAGCACGGCGGCGTCGGCCAGCGCGCCGCGTTTGTTGAACTGGCAGGTGATGCACCAGGACGCGGTGAAGTCCACGAACACCGGTTGCCCGGCGGCCAGCAGCTCGGCCTGCTTGGCGGGGCTCCAGGCCTGCCAGGTTTGCTGTGTGGGGGCGTTGGCCGCATCCGGGCCGACCGCCGGAGCATTCAGCGCCGGCCAGGACCACCACAGACCCGCTGCCAGGCTCAGTACCGCCAGCATGCGCCAGCCGGTGCTGCCCTGGTGCGCCTGCGCCCAGGCCCAGGCGGCCAGCGCGAAGGCGAGCAGCAGGGCCAGTAGCGCGGTGGCGGCGTCCAGCCCGCGCTGCGTTCCTAGCACCCACACCAGCCACAGCACGGTGGCCAGCATGGGGAAGGCGAGCAGGGTGCGCAGGCGCGCCATCCAGGCACCGGGGCGCGGCAGGCGCCGCGCAAGGCCCGGCACCAGTGCCACGGCGGCGTAGGGTGCGGCCAGGCCCAGGCCGAGCGCGCCGAACACCGCCAGCGCGCCCGCGGTGGGCAGGGTGAGCGCCGCGCCCAGGGCCGCGCCCATGAAGGGCGCGGTGCAAGGCGAGGCCACCGCCACCGTGAGCACGCCCGTCGCGAACTGATCCACCCAGGGCTTGCTGGCTCGCCAGCCGGCCAGGCTGGAAGGCGCCCAAGTGCCGAACTCGAACACCCCGAACAGGTTCAGCGCGATGACGGTGAAGAGCGCGGCCAGCGCGGCCACCACCCAGGGCTGCTGCAGCTGGAAGCCCCAGCCGATCTGGTCGCCCCCGGCACGCAGAAGCAGCAGCAGGCCGGCCAGCAGCAGGAAGCTCAGCACCACGCCCACCGTGTAGGCGGCGGCGCCGACATGGCGTTCATGCGGCGCCTCGTTCACCAGGCCCAACGCCTTCAGGCTGAGCACCGGGAACACGCAGGGCATCAGGTTGAGCAACAGGCCTCCGACGAAGGCGAACAGCAGCGAGAGCAGCAGGCTGGTGGAGCCCCCGCTTGTGTCTGAGGCGGTCGGATTTGCAGCGCCCGCAGGCGCGGCGGTGCCCGCGGTTGGGTTCCAGCCGCCGGCCAGCGCGAACTGCAGGCTGCCGGTGTGCTCGCCCTGGCGCAGCACCGCACCCAGCTGCGCTGGGCTTTCGCTGCGCTGCGGGCTCAGGGCCACGCGCAGCTGCAGGGTGTCGCCCTGCCATTGCGCCTGCTCGGCCTGGGCGTGGTCGATGACACCGGCGTCCTGCGCGAAGTACTGCACCGGCTGGTTCTGGCGCGCCTTCCACTCTGCCGGCAGGCCGCTGACCTGTAGCACCAGGTGCTGCCCGTCCACACGGGCCGCGACTTGCGCGGACAGCGGGCGCGGTTCCTGCGCCAGCGCGGCCTCGAAGCGCGCGGCATGGGCGTTCACGGCCTGGCCCTGCGGCAGGCGCAAGGCGTACTCGCCCTGCTCGGGGATGCACTGTTCCTCGCACACCAGCCAGTTGGCGGACAGCTTCACCGCCAGCGGCCCGGGAGGCAGCTTGGCCGGCAGCTCCACGCGCACCGGCAGCAGCAAGTCGCCTTCGTAGCCGTAGTTCATCAAGGGCCCGAAGGGCAACTTGTGCGGCCCCGGCCAGTGGATGCCGCCCGCCTGCGCGCCCTCGGGCAGGGTCCAGTTCAGCTGCGTGGGCAGACCGGAATCGCCCGGGTTGCGCCAGTAGGTGTGCCACTTCGGCGCATGGCGGATCGACAGGCCCAGCCACAGCGGCTTGCCCGGCGCCACCCCCTCGGGGGCATGGGCGAGCAACTCGGTGGTGGTCTGTGGGGTCTTCAGAACCTGCGCCGGGGCGCTCAGGGTGGCCAACAAGGCCAGCAGCGGAAGGAGAAATCTCATGGGCGGGGCGAACTCTAGGCGTTCGTGAACCCCCATGTCGGATGTCAGGCATGCTTGGTTACATGCCCGCTTGGCTCCGCACCGCTTTTGCCTTGGCTCTGGGCGCCGGCCTGTCCCTCGGGCTGGCGCGTTTCGCCTATGCG
Source organism: Burkholderiales bacterium (assembly GCA_017302655.1). Taxonomy (GTDB): domain Bacteria; phylum Pseudomonadota; class Gammaproteobacteria; order Burkholderiales; family Burkholderiaceae_C; genus Inhella. The sequence goes on along the minus strand of JAFLDE010000021.1, from coordinate 32,990 downwards.
CTCCTCCTGCCACCGATGCGCGAGCAACTGGGCTGGAGTTACGCCACGGCCGGCCTCTTGAACACGGTGAACGCGGCCGGCTACTTGCTGGGCGCGCTGGCCATGCCGCTGCTGCTGCGCCGCTTCGAGGCACGCACGCTTTTCCTGGTCGGTGGCGGCGTGGCGGTGTTGGGCTTGGTCTTGCATGCGGCTTCGGGGCAACTCGCCTGGCTGCTGCCATGCCGGCTGCTGCTGGGGGCGGCCTCGGCGCTGACCTTCGTGGCCGGCGGCCTGCTGGCGGCGCGCCTGGGCAGCCATGAAGGTGCGCGGCCCGCACTGGTGCTGGGGCTGTACTACGGAGGCACCGGCAGTGGCATCGTGGCGGCCTCGCTCGCGCTGCCGCCGCTGTTGGCCGACCCCGTGCGCTGGCCTTGGGCCTGGGCGCTGCTGGCCTTGCTGGCGCTGGCGGCCTGCTGGGCCATGGCGGCGGGCACGCGTTCGCTGGCCGGAGGCGCGTTGGCGGCACAAGGCGTGGGCAGCAAAGTCGGCACACGGGCCTGGAACTGGCGCGACTTCGGCTTCGGCTTGGCCGGCTACCTGTGCTTCGGCCTGGGCTACATCGGCTACATGACCTTCATCGTGGCCCTGGTGCGTCAGCAGGGCGCGGGAGAGGCGCAGGTGGCGGTGTTCTTCGGCCTGCTGGGTTTGGCGAACCTGGCGTCGTCCTGGCTGTGGGCGCCCTTGCTGGCGCGCTTTCGCGACGGGCGGCCGATGGCCCTGCTGAACGCCTTGCTGGGGGTGGCCACGCTCTTGCCCCTGGCCACAGGCTCGGCGGTGCTGCTGGCGTCCGGTCTGCTGTTCGGTGGCGTGTTCCTCTCGGTGGTGGCGTCGACCACTGCATTGGTGCGCCACAACCTGCCGCCTGCGGCTTGGCCCGCCGGCATTGCCGCCTTCACCGTGGTCTTCGCCGCCGGGCAGATCGCCGGGCCGACCCTGGTCGGCCTGGTGTCCGACGGTGCCGGCGGCCTGCGCCAGGGCCTCGCGGTGTCCGCGGCCATCCTCTTCACCGGCAGCCTGCTGGCGCTCGGCCAGCGACACTTGCGCCCATGACGTACGCGGTCAAGGAATGCTTCTACACGCTGCAGGGCGAGGGCGCGCAGGCCGGGCGGCCGGCGGTCTTCCTGCGCTTTGCCGGCTGCAATTTGTGGAGCGGCCGCGAGCAGGACCGCGCCCAGGCGGTCTGCAACTTTTGTGACACCGATTTCGTGGGTACCGATGGCGAGGGCGGCGGCAAGTTCGCCACCCCTGAGGCGCTGGCGGACTGGGTGGCGTCGCGCTGGCCGGGGGGCGGGCCCGACGGGCGCCGGGCCGCCCCAAGCCTGTCGGACCCCCTCGGGGGGCGGGCAAGCGCAGCGAGACCTGGGGGCAGACCCTACGTGGTGTGCACCGGGGGGGAGCCGTTACTTCAACTGGACGCTGCGGCGATTGACGCGCTGCATGCGCGGGGTTTTGAGGTGGCGGTGGAGACGAATGGAACGCAGCCGGCGCCGGCGGGGCTGGACTGGATTTGCGTCAGCCCCAAGGCGGATGCGCCGGTGGTGCTGACTTCGGGCCATGAGTTGAAGCTGGTGTATCCGCAGCCGCTGGCGATGCCGGAGCGTTTTGCTTCCTTGGACTTTCAGCATTTCTTCTTGCAGCCGATGGATGGGCTCTTGAAGGCGCGCAACACCCGGGCGGCGATTGACTATTGCTTGGCGCATCCGCAGTGGCGGCTGTCGGTGCAGACGCACAAGGTGCTGGGGATTCCGTGATGGGTGTTTGCGAGAGAGCCCGAATCTGGGGGCTTCACCCCCAGACCCCGACCCCCTTTTCTTTGGTCGCGCCCAAAGAAAAGGGGGGAAAAGAAATGCGCTCGAATGCGGCCCTCGCCCTAGGGGCGTCGGGCCAGGCGCTGCATCGCTCAGACTGCCATCAGCCCAACGAGCAAACCAACGACCGAGGCGCTAACCGCCGGGCCGGAATACGGCCCGGACTCAACAAGGTGGCAGGCCACGATCCAGCGGTGATGGACGGAGCGGAGAGACGGGGCATGGCGCACCGGGCTCGTGGCACCGAGTGCATCGCGCCCCCAGTGGCGCCCGCAGTCCTCGTTGCCGCCGAGGACCTGGCTCGGCCCGTACCCGGGCCGACCGGCGGGCAGGTCTTCGCAGGGGCACTCAAGCGACGGTCGAAGGCAGACCAAGTACCGCTTGGGTATTCCAAGCGCATTTCTTTCCCCCCTTTCTTTGGGCGCGACCAAAGAAAGGGGGTCCGGGTGCAGGGGTGGACAGCCCCTGCGGGCTCTTGCCTATGAACCTCGCCACCAGAAGCGCGCCCATCGCCGCCATCGCCACCGCCCCCGGCCGCGGCGCCGTGGGCATCGTCCGCGTGTCCTCCCCGCAACCACTGCTGGAACTGGCCGAGGCCCTCACCGCCGCGAAACTGAAGCCGCGCCACGCCCACTACGGACCGTTCAAGGCCGAAGATGGCAGCCCCATCGACCACGGCCTGGCCCTGCACTTCCCTGCTCCGCACAGCTACACCGGCGAGCATGTGCTGGAGCTGCAGGCGCATGGCGGGGCGGTCATCCTGCAGCTGCTGCTGGCCCGCGTGCTGCAGCTGCTGCCAGCCGCGCGCCTGGCCGAGCCCGGCGAGTTCACGCAGCGCGCCTTCCTGAACGGCAAGCTGGACCTCGCGCAGGCCGAGGCCGTCGCCGACCTCATCGACGCCAGCACCGAGACCGCCGCGCGCAGCGCCGCGCGGGCGTTGGACGGCGCGTTGTCCCGCGAAGTGAACGAGCTGCGCGACGCCCTCATCCAGCTGCGCCTGTTCGTCGAGGCCACGCTGGACTTTCCCGAGGAGGAGGACGTCGAGTTCGTGCAGCAGGCCGACGTGCAGGGCCAGCTGAAAGGTCTGCTCGAGCGCGTGCAGGCCATCCTGGCGCGCACCCGCCAGGGCGCGCTGCTGCGCGAGGGCCTGAAGGTGGTGCTGGCCGGTCAGCCCAACGTGGGCAAGAGCGCCCTCCTGAACGCGCTGGCCGGCGCCGAGCTGGCCATCGTCACGCCCATAGCCGGCACCACCCGCGACGCATTGGCAAGCCACATCCAGATCGACGGCGTGCCCCTGCACATTACCGACACCGCCGGCCTGCGCGACACCGAGGACATGGTGGAACGCATCGGCGTGCAGCGCAGCTGGGCGGCCATCGCCGACGCCGACGTGGTGCTCTTCCTGCACGACCTGACGCGCCTGCAGGACGCCGACTACCAGCGCGAGGACGCGCGCATCCGCGAGCAGCTGGCCGCCCACGACGGCAACCTGGAGCGCCACCTGCTGCACGCCTACAACAAGGCCGACGCCGCCTGTGCGCAGGCCGCGCCCGAAGGCGCCCTGGCCTTCAGCGCGCAGACCGGCGAGGGATTGCAGCGGCTGCGCGCCGAGCTGCTGCGCCGCGTGGGTTGGCAGGCGCTGCCCGAGGGCCTCTTCATCGCCCGCGAGCGCCATGTGCGCGCGCTGGCCGGCACGGCCGAGCACCTGGTCTTGGCGCTGGAGCAGGTGTCCCTGCGCCAGCCCCCGCTCGACCTGGTGGCCGAGGAGCTGCGCCTGGCGCACGACCAGCTCGGTGCCATCACCGGCCAGTTCAGCGCCGACGACCTGCTGGGCGAGATCTTCAGCCGGTTTTGCATCGGAAAATAAAGTTTAGTCCAAGGTGGCCTTCCGGAGTCTTTGTGAAGTCTGTAAGTGACTGGTTTGGATGGTGAAAACCGTCCTACACTGTCCACTTGGACCCAACAACAGCCGGCGTCACTTGGGTCCAAGTAAAGGTCCAAGTCTTCGATTGGACCCGGTAGATTGATCTACTTGGACCCAGTGAGGCACTGATGGCCCTGACCGACACCGCGCTAAAGGCGCTCAAGCCCAACGACAAGCCCTACACCGTTGCCGATGAGCGCGGGCTGTACGTGGAGGTGTTCCCGACCGGCGGCATCGTTTGGCGCTTCCGCTACCGGGTGGCCGGCAAGCGAGAGAAGCTGACCTTGGGCAAGTACCCGGCGCTCACGCTAAAGAACGCTCGTGTCAAGCGCGACGAGGCCGCCCAGGCGGCGGCGATGGACAAGTCGCCCGCCCGTCAGAAGCAGCTTGCCAAGCAGGCAGCAGCCGACGCCACCACCGTAGCCGCTTTCGGCGAGCGCTTCTTCCGCGAAATCGTGGCCAAGGACCGGAAGGACATCACCATCCCGCGCCGCTACTTCGACAAGGCGATCGTGCCGGCCATCGGCAGCAAACCCATTCGCGACGTGACCACCGAGGACGTACGAGCCATCATCTGGAAGAAGAAGGACGAAGGCTTCGATGCCGCGGCGGGCAACATCCGGGGCGTGCTAAAGCGACTGTTCGACTTCGCCATGACGGCCGGGTTGGTGAACATGAACCCGGTACTGGCGCTGCCCATGCGCCATGTCCACAAGGCCAAGTCCCGCGACAGGTCGCTGTCACCCGACGAGATTCGAACCTTCTTGGTGGCAGCTTTCGAGTCCAACATTCGCCGCCAATTCAAGATCGGCCTGCACCTGATTCTGTTGACGATGGTCCGCAAGTCCGAACTGCTGCTGGCCCGTTGGGAGCATGTGGACCTGGAGCAAGCCGAGTGGCACGTCCCTGCCGAGAACTCGAAGACCGGCAAGCCCCACATCGTGTTTCTCTCCCGCCAGGCCGTGGGGCTGTTTCTGGAGCTGCAAGCGCTGGCTGGCGGCAGCACGCTGGTGTTGCCCGGGCGTGGCAGCCTCACCAAACCCTTCGCGCACAACGCCATCAACAACGCGCTGAAGAAGTCGCTTCAAGGGCAGGACATTCCGGCCTTCACCATCCACGACCTGCGCCGTACGGCTTCTACGCTGTTGCACGAGAACGGCTGGGCCTCGGACGTGGTGGAGAAGGCCCTGAACCACACCATCGGCGGCGTTCGTGGCGTCTACAACCGCGCCGAGTACGAACCGCAGCGGCGGGAGATGCTGCAGTTCTGGGCCGACTACATCGACCAGTTGCACGCTGGTGGACGGATCGTGCTGGGTCGATTCAAGGCGATCGCATCATGACGGCTGAGCCTTTCCACTGCGCCAGTTGCTGAAGCAAGCAATGCTCGTCCAAGTTTCGTCGAGTTGCTGTAGGCTCACCTTGAGCTAGCTGTGCGGCGTTTACAGCGTCTTTGCAGAAGCGCAGCGAGTGCAGGTCAGGTGATCTCAGCGTTCCGCAGGCTGCTGAAGTAATCGTTCGCAATCATCCGGTACACGGAGCGATCGCTCTCAGACGCAACTTGCTCTTGTAGTGGATCTGTCGGCGATGAGCTTGCCTGGGAGTCGCCCCCCTGAACCTCCGCCGCCCGTCCTTTGAGATCAACCAAGAGTCGCAACTCGAGCTGGTTGGGGGTGCTATGCGGTAGCTTTGCCATCGGGACCTTTTTCTGTCGAAAGGCCGAGAACTTCCAGGTTCTTCGTCGCGACCTCCGCGACCACAACCTGTTCGAGCCGCGGAATTGCCTTGAGGCTGACTTGCGTCAGAGGGGGGGCCTCTAAACGACCTGTCAATGCTAGCACCCCGCTCTTCTTTCGAATACCGCCTTCGAACATGTCAATGAAGCGGCGAGGAGCGATCCCGTCGTATTGCCGAACCTGGACCTTTCCCTGCGCATCGGTCGACTCAGTCAACGCATCCGCATGGAGCCGGGTCGCGAGGCTCTTTCGATACGGCTCTATGTACTGAATCTCGGCGATGCCAGCGGCGACAAGGTGCCTTGCGCAGGAGTGGCAGGGGTACGTCGTCACGAATATCTTGCCGCCGATCACCCTATCGCCGGCGACACGACTCGCCCCAAGGATGGCATGCATCTCGGCGTGTACTGCGCGAGAAAACTCGATGAGGTCCTTAACTCGAGAGTCACCAAGGATCGCGTCAGCAGCCCCCTGCTTCTGTTCTTCCTTGAGGAATGAGCCTTTGATCAAGCTCTCGACGACCTTCTGCGCGATTGCCCTCTTCTCTTCGTCGTTGCGGCACACGCGACCGGCCTCGGCAAAACAGCGCCTGTCCTCAACCACCCTTCCATCGTTGGCGGGTGTCGCCAGTGAACGCATGCCGTACAGGCCACCGCCGGCCTGCGGCACATCATTCCAGCCCACCGCCAACAGCTCGCCAGAGGCGCTTGTCACCGCTGCCCCGACTTGACGTGAGAGGCAAGCAGAGTTCCTCGAAGCGGAAGTCGCGGCGTACATCGCGGTCTCGTCCGCAGTCGGGGTTACCACCGCCGTTCGGAAAACCAAGTCAAAGAAGCGTCTGATGCGCTCGTTGATCTGAGCAATTGCCCTTGCCTCCGATGGGCCAACAACGGAGTGATCAACGCGCAGAAAGAAGTCACACCTCGGGAACGTGGACCGTACAGACTGCCCATGCGAGAACTCTTCCCCAGAGTCTGTGTCGATCAACTTGCCGATCTCTCCATGCGACAGCTGTCCGGGGCGTTCAAGGTTGGTTTGCCGGAGCTCCATCGGCGAAAACACCCCGACGGCAAAGAGTGCATCGCCGTAGATCAGTCGCAGCAGGTCGAGCTCAGCGGTGTTCTTCACAGAGTCGATCACATGACAGATCCGTTGGCTCTTGATTTGCTCCTTCGGCTGTTTGCTTGCCTCGTCGGCCACATCCTCGAAAGCGCCGAACTGGCTTTGACGATCGGCGCTGATCTTTGCGATGGCCAGCTTGGCCAATACATCGCTGCCATAGTCCGATCGGAGTCGGTCACCGATTTTGATCAGCGATGTGATTTCTGCGAACTTGGTACTCGTGTCCAGCTGCTCGTTCACCTTCTTTGCATTCAGCCGAATCAAGTTGCTCAGGCGAATCGTCACTGACTTGTAGCCGAACTCCCTGAGCGTGTTCTCGATCTGCGTGGCTGTTTCGTGTAGCGGCGAGCCGATCGGGCCGCAAAGAGCGATGACTAACTCGGGCGTGAGGCTGCCAACTGCCTCGCCCGTTGCGTCCACTTTCTTGGTTGCTGGTAGCCGATCCGATCTTTGCGATGGTTCGATCTTGGTCGCCTCTAGTGGTACGGCCATCTTTCCCCCCTTTGTAGGTAGTGGAGTGTCCATGCAGATCAACGGAACGTAGGTCTCGGGCCGAGGTCGGGCTAACTCAGCGGCAGCGCGTTCAACTCCCGCCGCGCCTCCCGCCACTGAGGCCACCAGCGATCCAGCAGCGCCACAAAGCGCTCGTTGTGCGTCGGCTCTAGCAGGTGCAGCATCTCGTGCACCACCACGTACTCGACCAGGTCCTTCGGCTTCTTCACCAGCTCGGTGTTCAGCCGAATGTTCCCGGCGCGGTGGTTGCAGCTGCCCCACTTGGTCTTCATGCGCTGCAGGAAGTAGCCCGACACCTTCACGCGCAGCTTCTTCTCCCAGCGGGCGATCAGGGCTGGGATCTCGGCGTGCAGCAGCTGCTTGTGCCACTCGTGCATCACCTCGGCGCGTTTGGTGGCGTCGCTTCCCGGCCGCACCGCCAGCTTGATGCGTCGGTGGTCGAGCTTCACGTAGGGCTTCGCATCCGCCTCGATGACCGTCAGCAAATGACGCCGCCCCCAGAGCTGATGGCTCTCCCGCGTGACGTAGCGGCGCGGCGATTCCCGGGCCTGGCTACGCAGCGCTGTCTGCTGCTGCTTGATCCACCCGAGCTTCGAGATCGCGTATGCGCGCGCCACCTCGGGTCGCGTGTTCGGCGGTGCTACCAGCGTCACCCGGCCGTCGGGCGGGTGCACGGTCAAGTGCACATGCTTGACGCGCTTGCGGGTGAGCTGAATCCTCACCGCGCCCAGCTCGATCACTTCACCCATCAGTAACCCGGCTGGTGCTTGACGATCTCGAAGACCGCCAGTGTGGCGGCCTTGTTCTTGCCCATGATGGGAAAGATCGCATTCAGAACATGGGCCTCCTTTGCCTGGTCGCCCTTCCAATTGGCAGGTGCCTTTTCGCGCATCGCCTTGTCCAGCTTCAAGGCGAGGACTAGGCACTGGTCGCCGTACTCGGCCACGGGCTCGGAAACCATGTCCGGTGGCGCTGATGCCGCCAAGATGGCCGGCAGGTTGTTGTAGAGCACGGTCGCCTCCTTGTTGCCATGCAACTCGGCCGGCACCTCGTTCTCGCCCTTGACCTGGGCCAGCTTCTTCACCAGCGCCTCGGCGTTCTTCAAGAACTGCTCGTAGTCGTCGGTCTCGTCGCGCTTCTGCGCGATCAGGTCCTCCAGCAGCTTCGACATCTCCTCGTAGAACTTGGGGTCGGTCAGCTGCTCGCGAACGATGGTCTTGCGGACGTTGTTGATGATCCCCTCAGCGATCGCGTCGCGCGACAGCTTGCCCTTCTCGTTGAGCTTCTTCGCAATCGCGTCGTGGATGCCGGTCTCGATGATCAGTTCGGTCAGCGACAGCGAACTCAAGTCCCCCAGCAGGTTCGCCGGATCGGCCTGGATGTAGGTGTTGATGAGGTGGCGCATGTCCGCCTCGAAGGGCTTGATGTCCAGCTCTTCGCCCGAGTGGTTCTTGATCGCCGCCCGCACCTCGGCATAGAAGTCCGTCTCCTTCTCAAAGGCACCGATCTGCGCGGCGCTGTAGCCCGCCTCCTGCAGATGCGCCACCAGGTCTGAGTAGGCGCGCACATAGGCCGCCACGGCCTTGTAGAAGGCGATCCGCATCGGCTCGGTGTCGTTCAGCGCCGCGGGGTTGGCGGCATCGCCGCAGAAGTAGTGGATGTGCTGCTCAATCCCCTGCGGCTGCTTGACCGGCGCGCACAGGTAGATCAGTGCCTCGCGCGCTCCATCCAGCCTGGCCTTGCCTTCCTCCAGCCAATCCTTGACCACCACATTGGCGTCGTCGCCGCAAGCCTCGATGTCCAGCTCGTCGGAGGTGTAGACAGCAATCGCGTCCTGCACCTTGCTGAACAGCTCCTTGTAGTCAACGATGTGCCCGTAGTCCTTGTCGTCACCGTCCAGGCGGTTGGTGCGGCAGATGGCCTGGAACAAGTTGTGGTCGCGCAGCTCGTTGTCCAGGTAGATGTAGGTGCAGCTCGGCGCGTCAAAGCCCGTCAGCAGCTTGCTCACCACGATCAGCAGCTTCAGGTTAGCCGGCTCCTCGATGAAGCGGCGCTTCATCTCGGTCTCGTACTGCACGGTGGTCTGACCAGGCGCCAGCACGTGCTTCGTGTACGTGTCGAACTTGTAGCGCTCGTCGCTGTTCGATGGCTCCTGCGAGATCGCGTTGTGGTTCGGTTCGTACGAGGTGATCAGCCCGCAGTAGGCGCCAAAGCCCGTGTTCTGGAACAGGCGGAAGTAGTGGCAGGCGTCGTAGATCGAGGCCGCCACCAGGATGGCCGTGCCGCGGTCGTTATTCAGGCGCGGCTTCACGCCGAAGTCGTGAACGATGTCGGCAATGATTCGCTGCTTGCGCTCGCCCGCGCTCATCAGCTCTTCCATCGTGGCCCAGCGCTTGCGCAGCACCGACTTCTGGAAGTTGTTCAGCCCCTGCGTCTTCTTCTCGAACCAGTCGTCGATGGCTTGGCGCGAGGTCAGGCGCTGCGGCACATCGCGCGCCTGGTACTTCAGGTCCAGCACCACCTTGTCGGCCACCGCCTGGTCAAACTTGTAGGTGTGGATGAAGGTGCCGAAGACCTCGGCCGTGGTCTGCTTGTCGCGGCGCAGCAGCGGCGTGCCGGTGAAGCCGATGAAGATGGCGCTGGCCAACCAGCGCTTCATCTGCTTGTTCATGTCGCCACCCTGGGTGCGGTGGCATTCGTCCACGAACACAAAGAAGCGGCCGGCAATCCTTGGCGGCTCGCCCTTCAGGTCGGCCACGTCGATCTTGTGGATCAGCGCGCACATCAGGCGGGGTGAGGCAGCGCCCAGCTTCTCCACCAACTCCCGGCGCGACTGGATGCGCGGCGACGGCGCCTCCGCCCCGATCACCCCGGCGTTCTTCATCACGCCTTCGATCTGCTTGTCCAGCTCGTCGCGGTCGGTCACCACCAGGATGCGCGCCTCGGGGTCGTGCTCCAGCAGCCACTTGGCAATCAGCACCATCAGGATGCTCTTGCCACTGCCCTGGGTGTGCCAGATGACGCCCCCCTCGCGCTTGCGGATGCGCTCCTGCGCAGCCTTTACCCCTTCGTACTGATGCAGGCGAGGCACCTTCTTCTGCCCGGCGTCGAAGATCACGAAGTTGCGGATCAGGTCCAGCAGCCGGGTGGGCTCCAGGATCTGGCTCAGGGGCGCATCCAGCAGCTCGCCTTCCGCGGGCGGGGAGCCTTCGCCCGTCTTCAGGTGGTGCTTCCACTCGACGAAGAACTTCTCCGGCGTGCCCGTGGTGCCGTAGCGCAGGCCTTGCGAGTCGCTGCCCGCCAGCACCAGCTGCACGGTGCTGAAGAAGCCCTGGTTGAAGATGCCTTCCTGGTTGCTGATCAGCTGACGGATGCCGTTCGCCACGTCCACCGAGCTGCGCTTGAGCTCAATCACCACCACGGCCAGGCCGTTGATGAAGAGCACGAGGTCGGGCCGGCGCACATGGCCACCGTCATCGCCGCCCTTCAGCGTCACCTCCTCCGCCAGCGCGAACTGGTTGTTGGCCGGCGTCGCCCAGTCGATCAGGTGCACCGTCTCGTGCGGCGCGCCCGCCGCCACCTGCACCGGCACACCGTAGCGCAGCAGCTGGTAGGTGCGCAGATTTGCCTGGTAAAGCGTGATGCCGGTGACATCCGCCGCCGCCATCAGCTTCTGCAGGGCCTGCGAGATGTGAGCGTCGGAGTAGCCGCGCTGCTTCAGGTTGGCGCGAAGCAGCTCCAGTTCGATGCAGCGGTTGCCCTCGCGTTTGCTCCAGTCCCCGAGGTTGGCGTAGCCCAAGCCGCCAGCGGCGGTGGGGTTCGTCAGGCGCTTGATGACGCGGCTCTGGGTCACCCGTTCGGGGCGGAGGGGCGGCGTCATACCAGGCGAGTCCTTCCGGTCAGAAGCTCTTGCATCATTCCTTGCTTGAGTGCGCGGGTCTTGTCGCGGCGAGCTTCAAGAGCGACGAGGTTGGCCTCCATGTCGGAAAGGACGGTGGCAATCGCGGTTTGCTCCCCAAGAGTTGGCGGCATCTGAATCGGTATGGCGTCAGCGATCTTTTGATTGATGTTCGTTAGCGCGGAAGCCTGAGAGTTGTCGATCAGCCAGCGGCGCGTCCCTTCAGCTCGTAGCGCGAAGAAGAGATATTTCGCATCGGCAGTGCCATTGCGTGCGCGTGCGCGATAGGTGAAACCGGAGAAAACAGTGGGCTCTGCGCTGCCAAGAAAGATGCTGGGGTAACCAATCCCTTCCCGTTTGACTGAGGATTTTCCAAAGACGATGTCACCCGCGACAAGGCCCTTAGCTTCGACTTCCGCTGGCGACACCTTGATTCGGCTCAATCGATCAGTGCGAATCGAGGTCCCGTCATAGAGGTCTTGAACAGTGACGTAGAGAGCGCCGGCTCCCATCTCGCTGATCGGCTTATTGATTCCGGCGCTGATCTCCGCGACGGCCTTCAGCGGCCTCATTGCCCACACCCCCTGAAACCCCGGAAGCCGGGTCTGGCCGGTGAGGAGTTGCTGCATGGCGGCCTGCTTGAGGTCGCGCTTCTTGGCGATGAGGCGATCGAGGCCGGTCAGAAGTGCTTCGACATCGCCAATCGCAGCCGCGATGAGTCGCTGCTCGGATACAGGGGGCAAATGGATCGGTACACCGAACACATTGTTTCGGTTGAGCGTAGGCACTGAGGTTGCAGCGTCAAAGCGCTCAAGGCCAAACTCATTCAAGAAAATCTGAACAAAGCGTGGGTCGTTACCTTTGAAGTCCTTAACCCACAGTGTTGTGTCATGGGGCCAGCACGGCTCTTCGACGAAGTAGACAGTGCCCAGCAACCCTTTACGGCCAGTGATCACGGCTGGGGGCTGCAGTTTTGCCTCGCTATGAAAGTACGCGAGTCCAGACGACGAGTACACCGGGACGGAGCCCGGTTTACGAGTCGCCTCGGTCAAATCAAAGCCTCTCTGTAGCTGGCACAAATCAGAGATATCGCAGTTGCGCCACTCCGGCGGGCTGGCTGCGCCTCTCTTCATCTCCTCAGCTCTTACGGCCATACCGCCCCCATTTTTGAGAGGTGGGCGTCCACTTGAGCGGCTAGCACGGCTACCTCCGTGGTGAGTGTCGGCAGCGGCTTCGCATAGCGCTCTGCAAGGTCCCGAATTCGGCCAGTCAGCGTCTGTGAAACACGGTCGAGTTCGCCCTGAACGGTGCCGGCAAGCGTCTCCATCCACTTGTCGTCGATCACTAGCGATTGGATCTCGGCCAGGGTGAGCACCGGGTACTTGTCGTGGGCCAGCGCGTCCAAGGCCGCGTCGCCATCGCGAATCTGTTTCTTCAGCGCGGCGGTCAGGCTACTCAGCTCCAGCCAGGTCTTCAGCAGCTTCAACTCCTCGGCACCATCGGCGTCCTTGCCAATCTCGCGGATGCGCTCCTTCACCGCCACGGCCGTGATGCTGTCGTAGCCATTGAAGATGCCGTCCTCGCCGCCTTGCTCTTCCTCAAGCTCGGCCTGGCTGGCCACGGCCGCGTCCAGCTCGGCCTGCAGCGCATCGAGGGCGGCCTGTTCCTCGGCGAAGTAGCGCGCCACGATGAAGGGCTTGGGGATCAGCTCGCAGGTCCAGCCTCGATCCTTGGTTTTGCCCTTCTTGTCGGTCTCCAGAATGCGGCTGGTCTTGGCCGCCCAGCCCTCTAGAGCGATCAGGTAGACGTCGTCCTGCATCGTGGCGGCCCAGTAGTCCATCAGGTGCTGGTAGACGTCGTAGGCATCGATCAGGGGCGCGTCCTTGAAGCCCGCGAGCAGGTCCTCGGACAGGGTCTCGATCAGCGCCTTGGGGTGGCCACCGGCCTCGAACGCCTTCAGGCGCTCGGTGGCGGCGGTGCGCCAATGGGCAAAGCGCTGCGTGGCCTGCTGGTTGAAGGCCTGGAACTCCGCGTGGCCGCCGATGGCCGCCTTCAGTTCCGCCACGGGGAGCGTGAGCTGCACATAGCCCGCGTGACCCGTGGGTTCGAACAGGCTGCGGCGCACACCGGGCAGCACCTGCCAGTAGGGGGCCAGCGGGCTGTCCGCGTGGTCCAGGTCGCGCGCCGGGATGCCACCGCGCAGGTGGGCGGTGATGTCGTGCAGGTCCTCGGGCTCGCTGCTGTCGATGTAGCGCGGCAGGTTGAGGTTGAAGTCGTTCCGCGCGTCAGCAATCTCGGCCAGCGGCACCAGGCGGGCGTAGCGGGGCACGTCGGCCTGGCGCATGAAGACGTCCACGATGCGGTGGATGTCCTGCTCGCGAAGGCGGTTCTTGTTGCCGTCCTTGATGAAGCCTTTGCTGGCGTCGACCATCATCACGCCCTTGCGGCCGGCGGCGTTCTCCTTGTCCAGCACCAGGATGCAGGCGGGGATGCCGGTGCCGTAGAAGAGGTTGGCCGGCAGGCCGATGATCCCTTTCAGGATGCCGCTGGTGAGCAACTGCTTACGGATGACGCCTTCCGCATTGCCGCGGAACAGCACGCCGTGCGGCAGGATGCAAGCGGCCTTGCCGTTGGCCTTCATGCTGCGAATGATGTGCAGCAGGTAGGCGTAGTCGCCCTGCTTGGCAGGGGGCTCGCCCCAGGCGAAGCGCTGGAAGGCATCGTTCGACGGGGTGAGGCCGGTGCTCCAGGTCTTGTCGGAGAACGGTGGGTTGGCGACCACGTAGTCGTAGGTGCGCAGCTGCAGGCCGTCCAGGAACTTCGGGTTGGCCAGCGTGTTGCCGCTGAGGATGTTGGCCGTCGGGAAGTCGTGCAGGATCATGTTCATCCGCGCCAAGCCCGCGGTGGTCACGTCCTTCTCCTGGCCCTCCAACGTGATGTGCTTGCCGGCCTCAGCAGCCACCTTCAGCAGCAGCGAGCCCGAGCCGCAGGTCGGGTCGTAGGCAGTGGTGCTGGCCAAGGTGTTGCCGGGAGCGATGCCGATGACCTTGGCGATGACGCGGCTGACTTCGGAGGGCGTGTAGAACTGGCCCTTGCTCTTGCCACTCTCGGTGGCGAAGTGGCGCATCAGGTACTCGTAGGCGTCGCCGAGGATGTCGTCGTGCTCGGCGCGGTTCTTCGAGAAGTCGAGCTCGGGCTTCTGGAAGATGGCGATCAGGTTGCTCAGGCGTTGCACCATGGCATCGCCCTCGCCCAACTTGTTGGGATCGTTGAAGTCGGGGAAGTCGCTGCGCGCGAGGCGAGCGTTGGCGTCGATCAGCGGCTGAATGATCTGCGTGTTGATCTTGTCGCCGATGTCGCTCTTGCCCTTGAGCGCAATCATGTCCTTGAAGCTGGCGCCAGCCGGGATGACCACCGGCGGTGCGAAGTCGTCGGAGTCGGCGTATTTGTCGCTGATGTACTTGATGAACAGCATGAACAGGACGTAGTCCTTGTACTGGCTGGCATCCATGCCGCCGCGCAGTTCGTCGCAGCTGGCCCAGAGGGAGGAGTAAAGGTCGGACTTCTTGATCGCCATCGGGAGTTCAGTCGGGATTCGTGGAATGCGGGGCTGCGGGTGCAGCAGCGGGTGTTGCGGGCGGCGCCAGGCGCACGGTCCAGTTGCCGCCGACCTCTTGCTGCAGGGTGAGCAGCTCGTAGGTGCGCACCATGTCCAGCAGGCCAGAGTGGCCGTAGGTCTGGGGTGAGAACGCGGGGTCGGTCCGCTTCAAATACTGACCCAAGGCGCCCATGTGCACCTTGCCGTCGGAAGAGTTCGCCGCAATCAGGTTGACGGCCTCGACCACGAAGAGCGGGCGCCGCTTGGGTGTGGGCTTGGCGGGGTCGGCCTTCGGTGCTTCGGGCCTGGGGTCGTTCGGCTTTGCGCTGGCGCCGGCGGCAGGCGCTTCCGCCTCCGGCGGCGCTGGCTTGGCCCACTCAAAGAACTGGTCGCTCGCGTTGCGCAGCGCGTCCGGCGTCTTGGCCTCGCCCACGATGTGGACGGTGGCGCCCCGCTCGCGCAGTTTTCGGCACAGGTAGGCGAAGTCGGAGTCACTGGTCACCAGGCAGAAGGTGTCCGCACGGTCATCGAACAAGGCCTCCAGCGCATCCAGGGCCAGCGCGATGTCGGAGGTGTTCTTGCCCGCGGCGTAGGTGTACTGCAGGCAGGGCGTGAAGGCCTGGCGCACCAGGGCCTCCTGCCACTTGTTGGCCAGCGTGGCGTGGTTGCCGTAGCCACGGCGGAGCACGACGCGGCCGAACTGCGCGACAACGCGCAGCGCATGCTCAAGGATCTCGGGGCTGGTGTTGTCGCAGTCGACCAGGACGGCGACGCGGGCCTCGGCCGAGGCGGCAGTTTTCGTGGTCATGCTTCTCCCTGTCTTTGCAATCCTAGGGGCTGGCATTGGTGCGATCTATGCGTTGCCGTGTGACGACGCATGGACTGGGACGCACGGATGGACCGAACGTCCCAGAGTGGCGGGGGGCCAAAAACATAGCATCAGGGTGTGATCGTGAAATCGAGACCGGCATGCCAGGCATGACCCCTTCATCCCCCCAGAGCGAACGGATTCCCCGTTACGTGCCCTATCCGATGGCCATGCAGATTCTTGTGAGGCGCATGTCCGCAACGCCTGAGGAACTGGCGATCTGGATCTGGCTGGGTCCCGAGGCGGGTGGGCTGAAGGCCTATGAGTTCTGGGAGCGCCCCGGGCGCAAACGTCGGCTTCGCTTTCCAGATGGATTTGATGCGGCTGGTGAGCCCTGCTTCGACTACATGCCCACGCTGATGGGCGCGTGGTTCGCTTCGAGAGATGTGGAGCGATTCACGCCCAAGGATCGGTACATGAGTGGGGCGGCACTGATTGCGAGGTGGGCAGAGGTTCCGCGCTTGGATGCCAAGGCGTTCGTGAAAGCCAAGATCGCCGAGTTGAGGCTGCAGGACCTGCACCCGGTCACGGGGGGCACGGAAGGCAGCGGACCGATGAACCGGCGCCTTCCGCCGATTGAGCAGGGCTTCTTCAGCGTGGCCGAGATCGAAGTCATCGAGCGCGAAGACCTGGGAAGGAAAGGCACCAAGCCGCTCGCGCCGGAGGACAAGCAGGCGCGAAGTGCTCGGCTGAAGCAGCGCCATCGCGAGCTGGCTGGCAAGGTGCCCAACCCGACTAGGACGCTGGCAGAGGAGGAGGGGATCAGCGACAGCAGGGTCAGAAGATTGCTCAGGGAATCGCGCGCAGACACGGCAAGTCCACCGAGGGCATCGATCAAGAGGCCGGCTGGCCCCTTCGATCAGCTGCAAGACCTGAGCACGCAGGCGCATCTCGACGAAAAAAAGCGTTCCGCCCGCGCAAGGAAATCAAGGGCTTAGAGGCGCAGTTGCCCGGAAGGGGGGTTCCGCCCTCGCAATGGAGGCCTCTCAACCAACGAGGTCCAACCATGCGCAATGTCCTCCTCCGGCTTCCGACCGTGAAGGCCCGCTGCGGCTACAGCCGCAGCACCCTGTACCTCCGCATCGCCCAAGGCCTGTGGCCGCACCCGGTGAGCCTGGGCGCCCGGTCGGTGGCTTGGCCGTCTGATGAAGTGGATGCGATCAATGCCGCGCGGATCGCCGGCAAGAGCGAAGAGGAGATTCGCGCCCTGGTGAAGCGGCTGGAAGCGGCCCGCGGGGAAGCGCTGAACAACGCGGGGTGGAGCCGTGGCTAGGGCGGATGAAATGCACCGCCAGGCGTTGCGCCGGCAGCTTGGCTTTGTTCCCGAAGAGAGGGACATTGACTGGTTGTACCGGCTGATCACGCTGCTCGATCGCTACCCTCACCTCGGTGCTGCTGCGGACTTGGCGCAGTTGACGCGCCCGGAGGCTTGGGGGCTGTATTGCTACCTGAGCCGGTTGGCGCTGGGGTAGGCCATGGGCAAGGATGCGGGCCGGTTCGAGAAGGACGAGATGGGCGCGCACGCCCGGCTGTACGACTGCATCGTGAACTCGCCAGCTTGGCTGGCGCTGCCATTCAGCACGCGAGCGCTTTACGTCCAGCTTCGGATCAAGCTCAAGGGGAGCAACAACGGCAACATCGATGCCACTGCGGCAACGCTCAAGCACTCGGGCTTTCGTTCGTCGGCCACGATCGCCCGGGCGCTGCGGGAGTTGGAAACCGTGGGCCTCATGGCCAAGACGCGGCAGGGCGGCATTGCTGCTGGAGGCAAGGTCTGCAACTTGTTCCGCTTCACCGACAAGCCGTGCTGGGAGTTTCCTAAGTTGGGTTTGCCCGCCTGCAAAGCGACCAAGGACTGGCGGGCCTGGACTTCGGTGCGCGAAGCCAAAGCTGCGATTGCAAAGGCGCACTTGGCCGCGAAGCGCCCAGCCGGGGAAAACGCATTGAAGGATCAGAAGCTGAAGCAGAAAGCTTCAGACTCTGAAGCGGAGGAAGGATTCGTCGATTCAAAAACTGAACAAGACGATGGCGACAAGCTTCGAATTCTGAAGCGAAGGGTTGCTGCGTGAAAGCGCGCAAGTGCTTGCCGTTGTTGATGTTCGGGCAGTGTGGCGATTCCTTCGGTCAGTTGCAGCCTCTTGTTCGATTTCTGAACACCTTTGCAGTGTTGCCAGGGGTGTGGGGATTTGGGGCTGCATGCGGGCCTACCCATCACCACCATCGACACAGCCTACGGCGCCATCAACGCGCGGGGGTGACTTGGGAGGCTGACCGCGGCATCACCGGAACCGTGACGGCACGCAGCACGATTCGATTCGTTGGCTCGGGCCTCCGGGCTCTGCCAGCTTCCGGACGATCAGTTCAGTTCGGAGTCTGCGATGGGCGCACATGGCTTCGGGTAGACCCCTGCGCCATGCCCGCCGCGGGTTTCGGGGGAACACCGTGCCTTGCCTGTGCATCACCATCCAAGCCCTCGCATCAGTGCCTGAGGCGTGTCGATGGAGGGGGCAGGTGGCTCGAACTGCCTATTGATTTCGATTTCATACACAGAGCCGAACCATGCCCAGGGGTGGAGTGAGATGCGGCGCAGGTCGGCCGGCCAAGCGAAAGCACATCGAGTCCTACGATCGAATTCGGGTGCGTGATGTCTTGCGAGCTGCAAGCCGAGCTCGGCTGAAGGGATGGAACGCAGGCACGGAAGAGCCCGGAGTTCGCGTTGAACATGCCCGCCTGGTGGCGGCCCAAGAGATCGCCCTGACGTCCACGCCATGCCATTACGGCGGGACCCGGTGGTGGTTCCTTTGCCCCGGCTGCGCAAAGCGAGTTGGGGTTTTGGTGCTTCGTGGGCAGCGCTATGTCTGCCGCCATTGCGCTGAAGTGAGCTACCGAAGCCAGGCGGCCGATGCAATCTCGCGGAGCTGGCGACGGCAGCGGCGGCTAGAGCGAAGGCTTGGTGCTGACCCACTCGTCAAGCCGACTGGCATGCACTGGTCCACCTTTCACCGACTGCGCACGGAGATCCAGCAAATCGAGGCAGCACGCATGCGGATTTGGGTCGCGGGTGTTCTGACCGCATTCCCGCACTTGCGCCGGTAACGCAGCGCCTACTGGCTAATAGTCAAGCGCCAAGTTCATCCACAAGGAACACGCCAATAGCGCTCCGGCCCATGTCCAGGCCCTCGACATGAATAACGCTCGCTGGTCCTTCGGCTGAAACCCACTGCCGACTCGTGACACTAAGAGCACGTAACCGAAAACGGTCAGACTGTGGGCCAGTTGCTCCCGCAAGGTTGCCGTGTGTGGCGGCAAGTGGAAGAAGCCAGTCAGCACAGGAACAGCGACCACCGCGATCCAGTAAAGATTTCGCAGCCAGTTCAACGGTGCGTTAGTGGGTGAACGTGCGGCTGCCGGGTCATCGCCACCCGTTGTTGTGATCATTCGCACCCAAGTTCGCAGCCGCTCGATCAAGGCGCGTCTTCGACTTGATGGCCTCCCGTAAAGGATGAAGGCCACCAGCAGGCCGCCAAGTAGCGCCATCCACGCGCTGAGTCCTTCCATTGCTGCTTTCCTTGGCGCGCCGGCTACCAGGACGGCATCGCGGCCTGTGCCTCTTCGGCGGTATCAAAGGGCCCCTGCGTCACCTCCACATAGCCCGACGAGTACTGGTGGATGAGATCCATCGTGCTCGCCACCACCGTGCAGTAAGCGCCACCGAACTCGATGTCGCTGTGTTTGTGCGCCGCATCGACGTGAGCGACCCACCAGAGTCCTTTCAAGTGCGTCAGGGACACCGGCTCTCGCAATCCTCGCGCGAAGAGTTGGGTGGCCACCCCATGCCGCATGGGGATCAACTGTGTCCCTTCAGGAACGTCCGCATGGCTTACCCGGTGCTCCATCAGGCACACCGTGGGCCTCAGCTGAGAAGGCGAGAGATCCCGACCGGCCGCTTGGTTCAGGGCCTGACGAGCGAGGCGATGAGCCTCTTGTCGAAGTTGGAGCTCGTTCATCGCCACACCCCGTTTAGTACCAGCCGCCCACGGCGACCAGCTTGTCGTTGCTCAGCACCTGTTCCCCGTCCCAGCGGTAAGCCACCAGCGGTCCGTGACCCGCGGCGCTGAAGTCCAGCACCGCCACCTTGCCGTTGCGCACCTCGGGCCGGCCGCTCAACCAGTAGTGGCCCACCAGCACCGGCTTCTCGCTGTCAGTTCCCATCACCACCGAGTCCGGCAAGGCTTTGTCGGGGATGCTGGGAACTTGCAGCGTCGGCACCATGGCCGCGTTGCGGTAAGTGCGCGCCTCCTCCTTCCACCACTGCAGGCGGATCTCATCCCGCGGCGTGCCCTCGTGGTCGTAGAAAACCTTCCCGTCGGGAAGCTTCACTTCGGGCCCTTTGGTCACCAGGTCCATCGCCAGGCGTGCGGCAGTGGGCGCGGGCTTCTTGACGAACGATTCGGCGAGGAATCGCTCGGTCAGCTTGCCATCGTGCATGCCTGCCCGGATGGTGGCGATTTCCGACTCACGCCAGCAGGCATGCGCCACTTGGATGCCGCCCAGGTCCAGGAACGGCGGAAGGGTCTTGAACCACTCCACCCAAGCCTTGTGGCGGGCGCTGTCCAGGCCGACCTGGTCCAGGAACACATGGTGGTGCTTGAGGTTCTTGGCGTTGCGCGCCTTGCCGTACTCGCCGCCTCCGACGGGAGTGAAGTAGCCGATGGCGTTCCACTCGTGGTTGCCCATGATGCAGCGGGCGGAGCCGGCTTCGATCATGTCCCGCACCGTGTACAGCACCTCCTCCTGCAAAGGACCGCGGTCGATGAGGTCCCCCAGAAAGATGGCCTGCCGGCCGTCCGGGTGCCGGAAGGCGCCTTCGCGCTTGCGGTAGCCCAGGCTCTGCAGAAGGGCCAGCAGCTTCTCGTAGTGGCCGTGGATGTCGCCGATGACGTCGTAGTTCATTTCGCTCTCCTTCTGCCCTTCTCAGTGACGGTAGTCGGGCGCGAGCAGCCAATCCAGGGCTTGCCGGTAGCGGTCGAGCCGCTGCACGTCCTCGGCGTAGATGACCTGCGGAAGTCGCGAAACGTCCATGTTGTCCTCGAGGTCGGCAATCTTGACGAGGCGGCCGACGGGGTGACGTGCGGCACGCTGGATGAACTCCAGGTACAGCTGGGCCTTCTCGTCGGCGCTGGCGTCTTCTGGCGCTATCTCGCTGGCTTGCTTGGTGACCGCCCGAACCGCCTCGATCACCTCGGCATCGAAGCCCTCGTTTGCCAGGCGCTCGAAATCCCAGCCTTCCCCGTCTTCCACCACGTCGTGGAGCACGGCGGCGATCTGCGCGCGCGGGTCGGTGAGCTTCAGCATGACCCGAAGGGGGTGAAGGATGTAGGGCGCGCCACCCTTGTCGGTTTGGCCTGCATGCGCGACGGCGGCAATCTCGATGGCGCGCTCCAGGCTGCCAGGCAGGGTGCGGTCGTTGAGGTTCATGGCTTCTGCTCCTACACTTAGTTGTCCACTGAAACGAAGTATGCACGAGATAGATGCGCAGCGCAACTAACAAAACGATCACGCCGACCAAGCGACATCCGATGCCCTTTGTGCGCACGGAGCTGGTGGTGCTGTGCGTGGCCCAAGGTGAGCTGCAAGTGCTGCTCAGCCGGCGCGCGGAGGAGCCGCATGCCGGGAAGCTCGGGCTGCCGGGTGGCGTGCTTCGCATTGACGAGGACGCGACCTTGGAGGGGGCCGCTCAGCGGGTGGCCCGAGAGCGTCTCGGCCGCGAACTGCCGAACCTTCACCAGTTGTGCGCAGTGGGCGGTGCTGAGCGCGACCCGCGGGCGCCCTGGGCGCTGAGCGTGGTGTACCGAAGCCTGGTGCAGCCTGAGTTGGCTGTGACGCCTGGCAAGCGGGTTCAGGCGCTGGAGTGGCGAGCGGTGGGAGGGCTAGCGGACCATGGGCCGCTAGCCTTTGATCATGGCGAATTGATCGACAAGGCCGTGGAGGCCACCCGGGCGCAGATCGAAGCCTTGGACTATCCGCCGGGGTGGGTGCAGGAGCCCTTCACGTTGCCGGAGCTGCAGGCGTTCTCGGCTGCGGTGCTGGGGAGGGAGTTGGACAAGGTGACCTTCCGGCGAAGGGTGGAGGCCACAGGACAAGTGGAGGCCCTGCAGGGCGAGATGCGCTCAGGCGGCGCGCATCGGCCAGCGCAGCTGTACAGGTTCGCTGGATGCTAGTGAGGGCGCAGAAAGCGCGAAGCGCTGCACCCATGCTTGGTGGCATGCTCTGCGGCTGTTGTCATTCGCTAAACGCCACTCGCCTCGGGGCAACCGCTGTTTGACTTGCCAGGTCCAGTTGCGAGCGGGCAGACGGTCGACAGGCGGCCGAAGCTAGCGATGACGGATGTGGTGCAGGTCAAATCGGGCAGCAGAAATCGAGAGGGACTCGCAGCTCATGGCGAACTCAGCGGAGAAGCTTTTCCAGACCGTGTTGTCGCGGCTCCCGCCGCCCGTTAGTGAGCCGGATGGTTACCTCACAGAGGAGGACGAGCAGTCCATAGGTTCTGTGCAGCCAGATGAGGGAGACCACATCTTCTCCGTTGATGAGGACGAAGCTGCAGCTGACTTCATTGACGCCGAAGCGCGGAGTCGCGACTCCCGCATCCTAGATGCCTCGGACATGGAGGCCTTTGAGGGCGGCATCCGGCATCGCGGATTCGAGGCACTCGCTTTTTACAAGTCGCGACGCATCGTGAACCAAGACCCGTTTCCGGGGCAGTGGGGCATCTTTTACTTGAAGCAAGGCTTGATTTACGTTGAGTCTCTGATCGCTCGGTTCTACCCCGGTTATGGACGTCCTCGTAAGCTGGCGCTCAACTTCCTGCGAGAGCACGAGCGTTTTCACTTTCGTGCCGACTTGCAAACCTTGATGTTTGAAGCGACGTTAGGGCGCCATCTCTGGTCGCCAACACGGCGTCTTCTGCGAGGTCAGTGTTCCGACTTCGTCGAGGAGGCGCTCGCCAACCGCCAAGTCTGGGATTGGTCAAAGAAGGCAGGTGTGCGCATCGAAGAGTTCGCGTCGGAGTTCATGTTGCTGCAGCCAGGTGCGTATGCACGGTTCGAAGAACCAAGGCTCAGCCTGGCCGCGGAGTGGGCGGGCGTGGTGGTCGATCAGAAGCCTCTCAGGGCAGTACAGCGCCCTGACTTGGCTCATTGGATTGAGGCCACTCCAGTGTCTCTATCGAAGCCATCGCTGTGCCCCGAGTTCGTGATCTATCCCTCGAAGCTCCATACATGGTTGCCCCGGGCCTTAGTTCTGCCACCAGTGGAAAAAGTGGAAGACGGGAGCGCTGTCTCTAAGGCCCTCGCAGGGCGCCTGTCGCATTTGAGCGAAAGGTGGGCTGCCACGAAGGCCAAGCTGATCGAGAACCGGCTACTTCACGGCCTCAACCTCAAGCCTTGGCGTAAGCATGGCCGGGATCACTACTCGGTTCGGGTGAATGAGAACTTTCGAGCGCATCTGCAGCACCTTGGCGGCGGTCGCTGGATCGCGTACGACCTCGGCCCGCACACGCAACTTGGGCACGATTGACTACACGGCCGCTCGAGGTCCTGCCGCGCCCATCCGTTCACACCCTGCTGGGTTCAGTCCGTCGAGAAGCCTATGCCCACAAGACTGCCTCGCCAATTGCTATCTGCACACCGCACGAGATCGGGTCCAAGAATGGGTCCAAGCGACCGGAGCGGATGGGTGTACAGGATTGCCGAACAAGCACTTGCAACCTAAGTCACCTTTCTGCATCGGCAAGTAGCCTGAGAGCTTGTGAACAAATCCCTGACACCCGCTCGTACCGCCCGAAAGGCGCGGCACTGCGTTGCAAATGCTCGCTGTAGCCCGCGCCACGGCTGCGCTTTGCGTCTTGTTCCGCATCTCCCGGACGGCCTGCTCGGACGCCCGGGATTCATTCACAAGCTCTGAGCCAGCGCAAGGCGGGCAGCCCGGCGCTTCGCATACTGGCTGCATGAAGATCAGCTTTCTTGGCGCTGCGCAGGAGGTCACCGGCTCCTGCTTTCTCGTCGAAGCGGGGGGCGCCCGCTTTCTCGTGGACTGCGGCATGCACCAGGGCGGCCGCGAGCAAGCGGCGCGCAACCACCAACCCTGGCCCTTCGACCCGGCGAGCATCGACTTCGTGCTGCTCACCCACGCGCACATCGACCACAGCGGCCTGCTGCCGCGCCTCGTGGCGATGGGCTTCAAGGGGCCGATTCTTTGCACCCGCGCCACCGCCGACCTGCTTGGCGTGATGCTGCTCGATTCCGCGCACATCCAGGAAAGCAGCTGGGCTCGCATGCAGCGTCGCCGCCAGCGCGGCCGGCCGGTGCAGGAAACACGCCTGCTCTACACCGTGCGCCAGGCCGAGGAGAGCCTCAAGCAGCTGCAGGGCGTGGGCTATGGCGACGCGCTGCAAGCGCACCCGGCGGTGCGCATGCGCTTCCAGGACGCCGGGCACATCCTGGGCTCGGCCATTCTGGAGATTTGGTTGAGTGAAGGCGCCCGTACGCGCAAGCTGGTGGTCAGCGGCGACCTCGGTCAGCCGGGCCGGCCCATCGTGCGCGACCCAGCCGCCATCCACGAGGCCGATGTGCTGCTCATCGAGAGCACCTACGGGAACCGCCTGCATCGGCCGATGACGGACACGGTGGAAGAGCTGGTGCAGGTGGTGGACGAGACCCTGACCCGTGGCAAGGGCAATCTCATCGTGCCGGCCTTCGCCCTGGGCCGCACGCAGGAGTTGCTGCTGCTGCTCACCCAGTTGGTGCGCGAAGGCCGGCTGCCGCGCCTGCGCGTGTTCGTCGATTCACCGATGGCCGACCGTGTCACCCAGCTGACCTGGAAGCACTTCGACTACCTGGACGATGAAACGCGCGCGCTGCTGGCCGCGCGCGAGGTCAATGCCAACTGGCTGGACCTGCGCTTCACGCAGTCGGTGGAGGAGTCGATGGCGCTCAACCGCATCCACAGCGGTGCCATCATCCTGGCTGCCAGCGGCATGTGCGATGCCGGGCGCATCCAGCACCATCTGCGGCACCACCTTGGGCACGCGGGTTCGGCGGTGGCCATCGTTGGCTACCAAGCCGAGGGCACGCTGGGCCGGCGATTGGTGGACGGCGCCAAGCAGGTGCGCGTGCTGGGGGACGATGTGCGCGTGCGCGCCCGCATCCACACCATCGGCGGGCTCTCGGCGCATGCCGACCAAGCCGCGCTGCTGGCCTGGTGCGGACATTTCAAGAAGCCGCCAGCGCAGACCTTTGTGGTGCACGGCGAGGCCCAAACGGCACAGGGCTTTGCCGCGTTGCTGCACCAGAAGCTCGGCTGGACCGCCAAGGCGCCCTTGGCCGGCAGCGTCTTCAGCCTTTGAGGGACTCCGCCAACCAGGCGTCCAGGCCCTCGCGGGCCTCGCCCTTGAAGAGCGGCAGGCGCGTATGGCCCACCTTGGGGGCGCGCACGTAGCGCTTCCAGGTCGCCCGGCCTGCGGCTGCGTTCAGCCGGTCGCCCAGGTTCACCGGCAGCAGGGTGTCGGCCTCGCCATGGAACAGGAAGGTCGGCACGCGCACTTGGGCGATCTCGTCGACCGGCTGCGGACGCTGCTCGAACACCGGCTCCCAGCTGAACTTGACAAAGCCACGCGCGTACCAAGGTGCCTTCTGCACCAGGCTGTCGCGCACATCGGGGAAGTCGGAGAACCCTGCCAGCACCGCGAGGCCGGCCACGGGTCGGTGGGCCGCCAGGTGGATGGCCGGCATGCTGCCCATCGAGTAGCCCCAGCAGACGATGCGCAGGCCGCCGCGCCGGTCAGCCAGCGGACGCGCCAGCGCGTCGTGGATGCGTAAGGCGTCGCTGCGAAGGTTCAGCAGGCCCTTGCTCCCCGTGCTGGCGCCGCTGCCGCGGTAGTCGAGCACCAGCACGTCGACCTGGAAGTGGTGCGCGATCTCGTGGATCTGCCCGCTGTAGGCCAGCACGTTGTCGCCGTTGCCGAGGAAGTACATCAGGAGCGCGCGCGGCTGCGGGTGCTGCAGGTGCCAGCCACGCAGCAGCACGCCGTCCTCCACCGCGAGCTCGACGTTGCGGCGCTGAATCTGCTCGCTGATCCAGGGGGTTGGCGCGTCGGGCAGGAAGTTCTTCTCCTGCAGATGGATCTCCTTCAGCGCGCAGCCGCTGCTGGTGGCGAGCGCCGGCAGGACGAGCAGGAGGTGGCGGCGTTGCATGGGCTCGGGCTCCCTGAGTGGACAGGCGCGCACTGTGCCTCGGCATGCCACGTATGCCGCCGCCCACCCCTTCAAGAAAGGGGGGTGTGCCGGCGCCGCCAGGCGCTGAACTCCTCGAACAAGCGCTCCATGGTGCTGACCCGTTCGCAGGGCTGCAGCCAGTCCGTCGGGTTCAGGTTCACGGCGCGCAGCAGGTCGTCACCGGGCCGGCCGCCCAAGTCGATCAGGTTGAGGCAGGCCGGGTTCTGCTGCCAGCCGCCGAACACCTGCCGGCCGCCGCCGCTGACGAGGTAGGACAGCAGCGCGGCGTTGACCACGCCATGCGCCACCAGCAGCAGGCAGTCCCATTCGCCTTCCGCGCGCAGCTGCTCGAAGGCGGGCAGCAGGCGGGTCTGCAGCTCGTGCAGGCTTTCGCCGCCCAGGAAGCGGCTGTCGGGCGTGAGCGGGCCGCGCTGCAACGCGGTGAAGGCGTCGCGCAGCTCGGCGGGCGCGATGTCGCGCAGGCGCCCGCCGTGAATCTCTTGAAAGGCCTCGCGCACCTCCGGCGTGGGTCCGCCACAGGCCGCCTGCACCAGCTCGGCGGTGCGCCGCGTACGCGGCAGGCCGCTGTGCACGATGCGGTCGGGCCGCACCCCGGCGGCGGCCAGCAGGCTGCCTGCGGCGCGCGCCTGCGCCTCGCCCTCGGCGGTCAGCTGCACGTCTTCGGGAGGCAGCGGCCGCGCGCTGTCGGGCTCGAAGTAGCGCACCGCGCCGTGGCGCATGAGGATCAGGCGGCGGCGCATCAGTGCAGCCCGGCCCAGGGGCCGGCGCCGGGCAGCAGCGCGGGCGGGCTCGGGTGGTTGGCCAGCACGCTGGCCTCGCGGGCGGCCAGAGGGCGGCTGAAGAGGAAGCCCTGGCCGGTCTCGCAGCCCAGGTCGATGAGGCACTGGCGCTGGGCCTCGGTCTCCACGCCCTCGGCCACGGTGCGCGCACCGATGGCATCGGCCAGCTGGATGATGGTGCGCACGATGGCGCCGCGCTTGCCCAAGGGTCGCTCGGCTTCGTCTTCGGCGGCGAGGTCGATGACGAAGCTGCGGTCGATCTTCAAGGTGTCCAGCGGCAGCGACTGCAGGTAGGCGAGCGAGGAGTAACCGGTGCCGAAGTCGTCCAGCGCCACCTGCACGCCGAGCTGGCGGAGTTCGGCCAGCAGACCGGGCAGCTTGTCGCTCCCGCCCAGAAAGGCCGACTCGGTCAGCTCCAGCTCCAAGCGCTGAGGGGCCAGGTCGCTGTCCTGCAGGGCTTCGGTGACCAGCTTGAGCAGGCTGCCGCGCTCCACTTGCAGGGCCGACACGTTCACGGCCACCAGCAAAGGGCCGGGCCATTGGGAGGCGTCGGCGCAGGCCTGGCGCAGCACGCGCTCGCCCAGCTCGAGCACGAGGCCGCACTCCTCGGCCAGCGGGATGAACTCCGATGGCGGCACCATGCCCAGGCGCGGATGGCGCCAGCGGGCCAGGGCTTCGAAGCCGACGAGGCGGCCGCTGCGCAGGTCGTGCTTGGGCTGGTAGACCGTGAACAGGCCGCCATCGGGCGCGTGCAGGGCTTCGCGCAAGTCGGAGCTGAGGTGCAGGCGGCGCTCTGCGTCCTGCTCGAGCTCGGGCTGGAAGTGCACCAGGCGGCTTCGACCGCCGGCCTTGGCGGCGTAGAGTGCGACATCGGCGCGCCCGAGCAGGCGTTCGGCATCCAGGGCATCCAGCGGCACGCAGGCGGTGCCCATGCTGATGCCGATGTGCAGGTCCCGCTCGGCCACCCGCAGCGGGTAGCGCAACGCCAGCTGCAGGGTCAGCGCAAGCCGGTCCACGTCCACGTCCAGCGGCATCAGCAGGCCGAACTCATCGCCACCCAGACGGGCGAGCAGGGCCGAGGGCGGCACCAGCGGCTGCCAGCGGCGCGCCAGCTCTTGCAGCAGGATGTCGCCCGCGGCGTGGCCGAGGGTGTCGTTGATCTGCTTGAAGTTGTCGAGGTCGACGAGCAGCACCGCGCAACCCTGCGGCAGGCGCTCGCCGAGCTGCTGGTAGAACAGATGGCGGTTGGCCAGGCCGGTGAGCGTGTCGCGCGTGGCCAGGCGCATCAGCTCGGCCTCGTGACGGCGCAGCGCCGTCACGTCGCTGGTCACGCCGCGCCAGCCGCAAAGCTCGCCGGCCTCGTCGAACAAGGGCCGCGCCTTGAGCGACCACCAGCTGCGTTCGCCCTCGGTGCCC
The DNA here is from genome assembly GCA_017302655.1 of Burkholderiales bacterium. Classification (GTDB taxonomy): domain Bacteria; phylum Pseudomonadota; class Gammaproteobacteria; order Burkholderiales; family Burkholderiaceae_C; genus Inhella. The sequence continues at coordinate 4,997 of JAFLDE010000021.1, read as the reverse complement.
CAGGGCAGCAGCAGGTCGCCGAATGGGCGGGCACGGCGCAGCGCCAGCGCCAGGCTGTCGAGCTGCTCGGCCCCGATGCCGCGCAGCACCTCGATCAAGGCTTGGCCGCGCAGCGTGCGCGCGGGCTGCTGGGCCGCCTGTGCCAAGCGCTGCGAAACATGCCTCAAGCGACCCATCTCGTCCAGTTCGAACAACCAGTCGTTGGCACCGGCTTCGAAGTCGCGCAGCAGCAGGTCGAGCATGCCGCGCTGGCGTTCGTTCTCGTCCTGCTGCGCGAGCATGGCGAGGCGCTGGCGTGCCGACATCAACACCATGACGGCGAGGAAGGCGGTGTAGGGCAGCGCCAGGGCCGCCGCCAGCGCGGCGCCCGGTACATCGGTCAGCGCAATGCCCAGTGACAGGCCCAGGCCGAAGCTCAGCACCCAGGCCAAGCCGCAGGCGGCGTGCGGTGCGAACAGCCAGGCGCCGGCCGACAGAAAGGCGGCGGCAACGCCGATCATGGTCAGGCGCAGCGCTTCATCAAGCACGCCCATCAGATAGCTGGCCATGAGGCCGTAGGCCACCCCGGTGATGGTCAGATTCAGCACCGTGACCGTGAGGCAGACGGCCGACCCGGTGCTTGCAGGTGCGGCACGCCCGCAGCGCCACCACACCCAGGCATGCGCGAGCACGTCGGCCAGCAGCACCGCCGTCCAGGCCCACCGAATCTGCTGGCCCCTGCCCTCGCCCCAAGGCAGGCTCTGGCTGAGCAGGGCCAGCAACAGCGTGCCAGCGGCGGCCACCAGCATGTGCTGGCTGATGTCGCGCAGGCGCAGCGCGCGGTGTCGATCGTGGTCGGCGGCATGGGCGCCTGGCACCCGCCAGGCCGCACGCCACCAGCGGCTGAGGCTGTTCATCGCAACAGTCGCTCCTCGGCACGCGCCAGGCATTCCGGGGTGCCGGAGAGCACCAAGGTGTCGCCGCCGGCCACCAGGGCATCCTCGCCCGGGCTGTTGAGCACATGGCCGTCGGCACGCCGCAGCGAGACGAGTTGCACCCCTTGCTCGGCCAGTAGCAGGTCACCGAGGGGCAGGCCGGAGAGCCGGCTGGCGGCGGGCAGGGTGAGCGGACGCAGGCGCGCCTGCTCTCGGTCTTCCACACCGTCGTCGTCGGCGCCGTGGAAATAGCCGCGCAGCAGGCCATAGCGCGCATCACGGGCGTCGCGCGTGAGGCGAATGACGCGGCGCATCGGCACCCCGACCAGCGCCAAGGCATGGCTGGCGAGCATCAGGCTGCCCTCGATGGCCTCGGGCACCACCTCGGTGGCACCGGCCGCGCGCAGGGCATCGAGGTCGGCGTCGTCCAGCGTGCGCACCACCACCGGCACCGTGGGTGCGTGCGCGCGAACTTGGCGAAGCACCTTCATGGCCGACGGGGTGTCGTGGTAGCTGATGACGACGCAGCTGGCGCGGTTCAGGCCGGCGGCCATCAGGGCTTGCATGCGGGCGGCGTCACCGAACACCACCGAGCGGCCGGCGGCGGCGGCCTGGCGCACCCGGTCGGGGTCGAGGTCCAGCGCCATGTAGGGGATGCGCTCGCCTTCCAGCATCTGCGCCAGGTTCTGGCCGCTGCGCCCGAAGCCGCAGATGATGACGTGGGCATCGGCCTTGAAGGCCTTCTTGGCGATGGTGGTGAACTGCACCGACTGCATCAGCCAGTCGCTGCTGGAGAGCTTCATGACGATGCGGTTGGCGTACATCACGATGAAGGGCGTGGCCAGCATCGACAGCACCATCGCCGCGAGGATGGGGCTCAGCCACTCGTGACCCACCAGATGTTGTTCGGCGCCCAGGCCGAGCAGCACGAAGCCGAATTCGCCGGCCTGCGCCAGATACAGACCGCTGCGCAAGGACACCCCCGGCGCGGCGCCGAAGCCTCGCGCCAGCGTGGCGATGAGCAGGAACTTGCCCAGCGTGGGAAACAGCGCCAACAGGCCCACCAGCCACCATTGCTGCAGGATGGGCTCGTAATCGAGCTTCATGCCGATGGTGATGAAGAACAGCCCGAGCAGCACGTCGTGGAAGGGCCGGATGTCGGTCTCCACCTGGTGCTTGAACTCCGTCTCGGCGATCAGCATGCCGGCCACGAAGGCGCCCAGCGCCAGGCTCAGCCCGGCGTGCTCGGTGATCCAGCTCAAGCCCAGGGTGACCAGCAGCAGGTTGAGGATGAACAGCTCCTCGCTCTTGCGCTTGGCCACCACCGCGAGCCACCAGCGCATCAGGCGTGGGCCGCCCCAGAGCAGCAGGCCGAGCACGACGACGGCCTTCGCCGCCGCCCAGCCCAGCGCCTGCACCATCTCGTCAGCCGGGCCGCCCAGGGCCGGAATGAGCACCAGCAGAGGCACCACCGCGAGGTCTTGGAACAGCAGCACGGCGATGACGCGCCGACCATGCTCGCTCTCCAACTCCAGCCGTTCGGCCATCAGCTTGACGACTATGGCCGTGGAGCTCATGGCGAACGCGGCGCCGAGCACCAACGCGCCGGCCCAGGACAGGCGCCAGGCCTCGCCGGTGACATGCAACCACAGCCAGCCCAGCAGGGTGTTGCCCAGGATGGCGCCGGCGATGGTCAGCAGCACCTGCAGCAAGCCCAGGCCGAACACCAGGGTGCGCATGGCGCGCAGCTTGGGCAGGTTGAACTCCAGCCCGATGACGAAGAGCAGGAAGACCACGCCGAACTCGGCCAGGTAGCGCAGACCAGGGGTGTCGGGCGCCAGGCCGGCGGCGTTGGGCCCGATCAGCACCCCGACCACCAGGTAGCCGAGCATGGGCGGCAGCTTCAGGCTGCGGCAGGCGACCACACCGAGCACAGCGGCCACGAGGTAGAGAAGGGCGAGCGAGAGGCCGGTCATGGACGGGCGGATGGTAGCGAGGCCGCTTTCTGCGGAACGGTGGATGCCGCATCATTCGGGCCAAGCAACCTTGGGAACCGACGTGACCTGCGTGTTGATCGTTGAAGACCAGGCGGAGATCCGCGAACTGATCCGCATGACGCTGGAGTTCGAGGACTACGCGCTGCACGAGGCCGAAAACGGCGAACGCGGCCTCGCCGAGGCGCAGCGCGTTCGGCCGGACCTCATCCTGCTCGACGTGATGATGCCCGGCGCCCTGGACGGCCTGCAGCTGTGCCGGCTGCTCAAGCAAGACCCGGTGCTGAGTCGCGCCAAGGTCGTGATGCTGACCGCCCGGGCGCAGATGGCCGACCGCGAGGCCGCCAGCCAAGCGGGCGCGGACGCCTATCTGGTCAAGCCCTTCAGCCCGCTCGAACTGCTGGACGTGGTGCGCCGCAGCTTGTGATGGGTGGCCGGGCGAAGGCTCGGGCTAACCCTAGGGGTGCAGTACGCCGCATCGGGGCCTGCAATGACTAGAGTGCACGAATCCCAGTGCTCATGGAGAACACATGCTGCGCAGCCTGAACATCCGCAAGCGCCTCTCGGTCGTCTACGGGCTCTTCGCCCTGGTGATCGTCGTGATCGGCGGCTTCGGCGCCTACTCGATGAAGTCGGTGGAGGAGCGCTTCCAGCAGTACGCCTTCCACGTCGTCGAAGCGGCCCAGCATGCGGGCCTCATTCGCACCGGGATGGCCACCTTGCGGCGCTACGAGAAGGACATCGTCATCAATGTGGCCGACGCGGCCAAGGTGAAGGAATACGTCGCACAGTGGGAGGCAACCTACCAGGCTGTTGAGAAGGACTTCGGCGAGCTGGAGCGGCGACTGCGCGACGACAAGGTCAAGCAGATGGTGGCCACGGCGCGCACCGGTATCAAGAGCTATCACGACAACATCGCTGCGTCGCTGCCCAAGCTCGAAGGAGCCGATGTACCAGCCGCCAACACCCTGATGCGCGCCGGCCGCGACGGCTATGTGCAGGCCGACAAGATCTTTGAGGAAACGCTCAGCCTGGTGCAGGGTTTCACCCAGAAGGTCAAGCAAGGCTTTGCCGACGCGCTGGGCACCGTCGTGATGGTCACCGGCGCGCTCACCCTCATCAGCATCGGGCTCATGCTGGTGCTGGGGCGGGCCATCTCGGGCAGCATCGTGGTGCCGCTGCGCAAGGCCCAGGACTTTGCCGAGCAGGTGCGCGAGGGCGACCTCACGGGTGAGCTCCAGGCGTTGGGCCAGGATGAGACCGGTCAGCTGTCGCGTTCGCTGTCGGAGATGCAGGGCTCGCTGCAATCCATCGTCGGTCAGGTGCGCCAGGCCGCCGACAGCATTTCCACCGCGAGCTCGGAAGTGGCCAGCGGCAACCAGGACCTCAGCCATCGCACCGAGCAGACCGCGGCCAGCCTGCAGCAGACCGCTTCGGCCATGAACCAGCTGACGGCCACGGTGAACCAGACGGCCGATGCCGCGCGCACCGCCAGCCAATTGGCCAGTCAGGCCAGCACCAGCGCCGAGCGGGGTGGCTCGGTGGTGGCCGAGGTGGTGAGCACCATGGAGCGCATCAACCAGAGCAGCCGACGCATCGCCGACATCATCGGCACCATCGACGGCATCGCCTTCCAGACCAACATCCTGGCGTTGAATGCTGCCGTGGAGGCCGCCCGCGCCGGTGAGCAAGGCCGGGGTTTTGCGGTGGTGGCGGGCGAGGTGCGTTCGCTGGCCCAGCGCAGCGCCGAGGCGGCCAAGGAGATCAAGAGCCTGATCGGCGCCAGCGTGGAGTCGGTGGACAACGGCACGCGCTTGGTGGCGGACGCCGGTAGCACGATGACCGAGATCGTCGGCAACGTGCAGCGCGTCACCGACATCATTGGCGAGATCAGCGCCGCCACCGGCGAGCAGAGCGCAGGTATTGGGAATGTGAACGAGTCCGTCGCTCAACTCGACCAGGCCACGCAGCAGAACGCGGCGCTGGTGGAGGAAAGCGCCGCTGCCGCACAGAGCCTGCGCGATCAGGCGCAAAAGCTGGCTGAAGTGGTGGCCACCTTCCGCCTGCCCGGCCATGCGGCGCTGCGCAG
>JAFLDE010000203.1 GCA_017302655.1 Burkholderiales bacterium | reverse complement strand
AGCGCTGGCAGCCGGGCGACAGCGCCGCCACCGCCCACCTGCTGTGGGCGCCGGGCGCGCAGCCGCCGACCTGGCTCGCCCAGAGCCCATTGATGCTCAGCGCCGACGGCTACGTGGCCGTCAACGCCTGCCTGCAGAGCCGTTCGCACCCCCATGTGTTCGCTGCGGGTGACAGCGCCGCCCTCGACCCACCGCTGGAGAAGTCCGGCGTGCGCGCGGTGCGCATGGCGCCGCTGCTGGCGCGCAATCTGCGCGCCGCCTTGGCCGGCGAGCCGCTGCAGCCCTACCACCCGCAGCAAGCCGTGCTCGCCCTTCTGGCCTTGCCCGACGGCCGCGCCATTGCCAGCCGCGCGGGTTGGCCGGCGCTGCAAGGCCGCTGGGTCGGGCGTTGGAAGGAATTCCTTGACGGCCGCTTCATGCGGCAGTTCCACCCCGAGGCCCTGGCCTCGTTGCACCCTGAGACCCCATGACCCTTCTGCGCCGCTTTCTCGCTCCCCTGCTGCTCGCCATGGGCTGCCTGGTGCACGCCCAGCCCGCCCCCCTGGTGTTCGGCGTCGGCCTGTTCCAGCCCGACCGCGAAAAGAATGACGCCACCTACCGCCCGCTGGCCGAGCACCTGGCGCAACGCCTGGGCCGCCCCGTGCAGCTGCGCACCGTGGACAGCTGGGAAGGCCTGGCCAGGAGTCTGGCCGCTGGCGAGACCGACATCGCGCTGATGGGCCCCTGGGGCTATGTGCTCGCCAACCACGAGGCCAGCGCGCAGGCCGTGGCCACCATCCTCTACGAAGGCAAGCCCGAGTACTTCGCGCTGATCGTCACGCACCCCGGCTCGGGCCTGAGCAGCGCGCAGGATCTCATCGGCGCCAAGGGCAAGGGCCGCAGCTTCGCCTTCGGCGACAAGGGTTCCACCTCGGGCTACCTGATCCCGCTGCACTTCTTCATGCAGCAGGGCATCGACCCTGAAAAGCACTTCGGCCGCGTGCTTTACACCAAGCACCAGGCCATCGAAACCCAGGTGGCAGCCGGACAGCTCGACGCAGGCGCCGACTTCAACCGCAACCGCACCTCGATGATCGACCAGGGTCTGATCAAGGCCGAGCACAGCCGCATCATCTGGCAGTCGCCGCCCCTGCCCAACGACGCCGTGGCCGTGCGCGCCGCGCTGCACGCCGACGCCGCCTTCGTGCAGAAGCTGCAGGCTGCGCTGCTGGAAGTCGGTCCGCTGCTGGCCACGCAGCCGCAATTGCTGCCGCCGCGCTACACGGGCTTCGTGAAGGGTGACAACGGCTTCTACAAACCGATCCGTGACGCCGGGCTCGCCACCGGCAAGCTCAGCCCGAAGCGCTGATGCCCAAGCTCCGCGCGCCCGCCTTCCTGTTCGGCTACCTCCTGCTGCTGGCCGCCTGCGTGGCCAGCCTGGCCGCGCAGGGCGAACTGAGCCTGGGCCGCAGCCCGCTGGAGAACCTGGCGCGCACGCTGGGGGACTTCGCACGACCCAGCTTCGTCGACGCCTGGTTCGGCGCCGAGCGCCTGGAGTACCGCAGCGAGGACGGCACGCTGCTGCGCGTCGAGGACCGGCGCGCCGTCGAGCGCAGCTTTCTGGCCGCCGTGGCGCGCGGCGCCTGGGTGACGCTGCAGATCGCCACCCTGGGCTCACTGCTGGCGGCGCTGCTGGCGCTGCCGCTGGCGCTGCTGGCGGCGCGCAATCTGCACGCGCCAGCGCCACTTAAAGCAGCGGCCCGCGCGGTGCTGGACACCACGCGTGCCATCCACACCCTGGTGTTCGGGCTGCTGCTGGTCGGCATCGTCGGGCTGGGTCCGATGGCCGGCATCCTGGCCATTGCGCTGCACAGCCTGGGCACCTACGGCAAGCTGTTCGCCGAGAGCATCGAAGCGCTGGACATGGCCGCCGTGGAAGCGCTGCGCGCCACCGGCGCCAAGCCGCTGCAGGTGTTCGGCCGCGCCGTGCTGCCGCAGGTGGCGCCGCAGTTCGTCGGCCACCATCTGTACGTGTGGGAGTTCAACATTCGCGACTCCACGGTGCTGGGCCTCATCGGCGCCGGCGGCCTGGGCCTGCTCATCAGCGAGGCGGTGTCGCTGTTCCAGTGGAGCCGGCTGGCGACCCTTCTGCTGGTGGTGGTGGGGCTGGTGATGCTGTTCGACTCACTTTCCCGGCGCGCGCGTGAGGCGCTTCAATGAGCCTGGCCGTGATCGACATCGAGCAACTGGAGCTGCAGGTCCAGGGCCGGCGACTGCTGGCCATCCCGCGTTTGGAGATTCGTGAGGGCGAACGCGTCGCCATCGTTGGCCCCAACGGCGCGGGCAAGAGCACCTTGTTGCGCCTGCTTGGCGGCAACGCGCCGGCGCCCTGGCAGGGGCGGGTGCACGTGCTGGGCCGCGCGCTGCCGCTGCATGGTGAGGCGCTACGCCAACACCGCGCCGAGCTGGCGCAGATCCCGCAGGGCCTGCACCTGGTCGGGCGCCTGAGCGCGCGCGACAACCTGCTGTGCGGCGCGCTGGCCCGCACGCAGGGCTGGG
>JAFLDE010000202.1 GCA_017302655.1 Burkholderiales bacterium | reverse complement strand
CGCGCATGCAGGCCGCCCTGCAGGCCTCATGGCAGCACAAGGCCCGCCATGAGGATCGGCTGGCGAGGCTGGAGCGAGAGAACGGTGAGCTCAAGCTCTGTGTGGTGGCGCTGATGCGCGAACTGGCCGCCGGTGGCCAGCTCGACCTGCGCCGGCTGCAAGCCTTGGCACAAGCCATCGATGCCGAGGATGGCCGACTGGACGGGCAGTACCGCGAACCGGTCGGTCTCGGTAAGGTGCCCTAGGCTTTACCCAAAGAACGCATACGCCACGAACACCGCCGCCACCAGCGCCACCAGGTCGGCCAGCAGGCCGCAGCCCAGCGCGTAGCGGGTCTTGTTGATGTTCACGCTGCCGAAGTACACGGCCAGCACGTAGAAGGTGGTTTCGGTGCTGCCCTGGATGATGCAGGCCAGCGTGCCCTGGAAGGAGCCGACGCCGTAGGTGGTCATCACGTCCACCATCAGGCCGCGCGCGCCGCTGCCCGACAGTGGGCGCATCAGCCCGACGGGCAGTGCGGCCACCCAGTCGGTGGGCAGGCCGATGGCGGCCACGCCGGCGCCCACGGCGCTCACCAGGAACTCCATGCCGCCGGTGGTGCGGAACACCGAGATGGCGACCAGGATGGCGATCAGGTAGGGAATGATGGTCACGGCGACCTGGAAGCCGTCCTTGGCGCCTTCCACAAAGGCCTCGTAGACGTTGATACGCTTCAGCGCCCCCACCGCCACGAAGAGCGCAATGATGCTGATGATGACCAGACTGCCGATGAGCCCGATGGTGCGCGCCATCTGGTCGGCGGGCAGGCCCGAAAGCCAAAGGTAGAGGCCCCCCATCAGACCGCCGAAGCCGAGGAAGAACACCGCCATCGGCAAATTCAGAAGCGGGATGCGCTGCAGGCGCGCCACCACGAAGAGGCCGGCGCAGAACGAGATGAAGGTGCAGATCAGCGTGGGCAGGAAGATGTCCGCCGCGTTGAAGTTCGTCAGCCCCTGGCTCACCGCCATGCTCTGACGGATGGCGATCACCGAGGTCGGGATCAGGGTCACCCCGGCGGTGTTGAGCACCAGGAACATGACCATCGGGTTGCTGGCCACTTCCTTGTCGGGGTTGATCTCCTGCAACTCCTTCATCGCCTTCAGCCCGAGCGGCGTGGCGGCGTTGTCCAGCCCCAGCATGTTGGCGCTGAAGTTCATCACCATGCTGCCGTTGGCCGGGTGGCCGCGGGGCACGTCGGGGAAGACGCGGCGGAACAGCGGGTCAATGCCGCGCGCAAACAGCGCAATCAGCCCGGCGCGCTCGCCGATCTTCATGATGCCCAGCCACAGACTCATCACCCCCACGAGGCCGAGCGAGATGTCGAAGCCGGTCTTGGCCGTGTCGAAGAGCCCGGTGAGGATCTTGGTGAAGATCTGCACGTCGCCCTGGAAGAGCTTGAACAGCGCGACGACGAAGCCGACCAGGATGAAGCCGACCCAGATTGCATTGAGGACCATGGCGGGCACTGTAGGTCGGGCTGCTGCACGCGCTGGGCGGGGGTTGCCCCGGAAACTCCATTGCCGCCAGGGGGGTGCCCATGAGCCTGGGTTTCCTAGGAGCCTGTCGGGCTTTGGGACGGGCGCGCGCCAGGGCGAGTTGCGGGGCCAGGCTAGGCGCCGGCGAGGCGTTGGATGAGTGCCAACAACGAGCCGGCAACAACGCATGGCCCCGCCAATCGCCCCGGCCCGCAGGGTTGGGGCTGCAAGGGGGCTGATCCGGCGTTGCAAATGCTCGCCGTGGCCCACGCCACGGCTGTGCTTTGCGCCTTGTCTCAGCCCCCTTGCAGGCCCAACGCGCGCCCGTCCCAAAGCCCGACAGACTCCTAGACTCCTAGCCATGAAGCACCTCCTTGGGCTCGCCCTCACGATCGTCGCGCTGTCCGCTGCCGCGCAACCCCACCCTGACGCCCAGCGCCTGCTCGACCTCTGGCTCGGCGCCCAGCAGCGCAGCCAGCAACTGCCGGCGCTGTCGGTCGCCGTGCAGCTGGGCGACGGGCCGGCATGGAGCCGGGGCTATGGCTTCATCGACCGCGCGCAGCAGGTGCCGGCGCGCGGCGACACGCTGTATGGCATCTGCTCGATCTCCAAGGTCTTCACCGCGCTGGCGGTGATGCGCCAGGTGGAACAAGGGCGCTACCGGCTCGACGACGACATGGCGCTGCTGCTGCCCGACGCCGGCCTGCCCGCAGCGAGCAGCGCGCACGGCGCGGTGACGGTGCGCAGCCTGCTCACGCACGCGGGTGGGCTGGCGCGCGAGGCGCCCTTCCCCTACTGGGAGCCCCCGGCCTTCCGCTTTCCCACGCGGGCCGAGCTGCTGGCGCGCGCGCCCGAGGCGCTGCACGCGCCGCGCCAGCACCTGCACTACAGCAACCACGGCATGGCGCTGCTGGGCGAGCTGGTGGCGCGCCAGGGCGGCGCGCCCTTCGGCGACTGGGTGAGCGAGCAGCTGCTGCAGCCGCTGGCCTTGCACGACACCCGACCCCAGGTGCCCGCCGC
>JAFLDE010000201.1 GCA_017302655.1 Burkholderiales bacterium | reverse complement strand
CGTCGTCCAGCAGCACGGCGGCCACGGTGGCGGCCAGGTCGCCGCGCTGGCCGCTGCCGAAGACCTGGCCCTCGCGGTGCGTGTAGCGGCCGGTCGTGAAGGCCTGACCGACGCGCTGCACATAGGCGCCGCTGGGGTTGCTGCTGACCAGGGACTGGATCAGGTGCCGGCTCACGAAGGGCGGCAGGTTGGGGTGGGCCATCAGGCTGTCGAGCACCGCGTCCAGCGCCTGCTGCGGCGTGCTGCCGGCGGCTTTGCTGAAGCCCGACAGCAGGGGCCGTGCCGCCGCGTGGTGGCGGGCTGGGCGAGGCAGCATGTCGCCCTCGTAATAGGTGCAGTTCGTGCCCTGCGGCCAGCAGCCCCATTGCGTGCTGCCGCCGGCCGGGTAGGTCCAGCCGGTCAGCGCGAAGGCGTAGTTGCGCACCATCGCGTTGTCGTAGCTGGGTTGGCAGCGGCCACCCTTCAGCGCCCCGGTGGGTTCCAGCTCGCAGGGGCCGAGGCTGAAGAGCTGCAGCAGCTCGCGGCTGAAGTTTTCGTTCGGCGCGTCGGGGTCGTTGTTGGCGTGGTCGAGGTAGTCGCCCATCACCGGCGAGAGGATCATGCGGCGCAGCAGCTCGCGGTAGTTGCCGAAGGCGTGATCGAGCAGCAGGTTGTGGTGGTAGCGCAGGCCATAGGTGCCCTGCACCTCCAACTCGCTGACCACGATGAGCTGCTGCAAGGCCAGGGCGACGCGCTGGCGCAGCTGGTCGCTGCCACCCAGTGCGTTGCGGGTGAAGTCCCAGAGCAGGGGCTCGCTGGAGAACTCGTCGCGCCAGCAGGTCGGGCTGCTGCCGGGGCGGTCGCAATAGAACACCGGGCCCACGTTCACATGCACGCTGCCGCTTCCGCCTGAGCGGTAGCGGCTGACCGGCTGGCGCAATTGCTTGGCCACCCAGGCTGGCGCGCCGAGTTGACGCATGTCGCTCAGCAGCCGTGCGTTGCCGCCGAGGCTGGCTTGATCGGCCAGTCGCGCGGCCTCGCGGGGCGTCATCTTGGGTGGCGCGCCCAGGGGCGGATTGGCGCCGAGGGCGAGCGCCTGTCGATCCGGCGCGGCGTCGCCCGAGAGGCTGGGCGACACGTCCGGCGAGGCCGTCGGTGTGCCCGGGTTCTGGCCGCCGCCACAGGCAGTGAGCAGAAGCAGCAGCGCCAGCAGGACGGCGGTGGGGGCATGGGGGTAGAGCGGCATGCCCGCCATGCTGCCCGGGCCTGGCGTCCAGAGCTGCAAGCGACTGTTTCGGTCGCGATTCAGAATGCGACCTTCCGACCTTGCCACGCTTGCCATGACCATGCCTCGCTACAGCGAGCACCCCATCGCCCCGCAATTCCTGCAACGCTGGAGCCCGCGCGCGTTGAATCCCACACTGAGCGAAGCGGAACTGCGCTGCTGCCTGGAGGCGGCGCGCTGGGCGCCCTCCAGCAGCAATACGCAGCCTTGGCGCTACGTGGTGGCGCGCCAGGGCGAGCCTGCATTCGGCGCCGTGCTGGCCGCGCTGCTGCCTTTCAACCAGGCCTGGGCGCATCGTGCCGGCGCGCTGGTGGTGGCCTGCAGCCTGACCGAGTCCGTGCCCACGCCCGAGCACCCGAGCAAGCCGTTGCCGGGCAGCGCCTTCGACGCCGGCGCCGCCTGGATGAGCCTGGCCCTGCAAGCCCACGCCTTGGGCCTGGTGGCGCACGCCATGGGCGGCTTCACGCGCGAGGCCCTGGCGCAGGCCATCGCCTTGCCGGCGCAGGGCGTGCGCATCGACTGCGTCATCGCCCTGGGCCGCCCCGGCGACCCCGCCGAGCTGCCCGAGGACCTGCGCGCGCGGGAGCACCCCAACGGCCGGCGGCCGTTTGCGGAGCTCGTGAAGGATGGCCGCTGGGCTTGATGTCCAAGCGCCGCAGAATGCGCCGCTTCCCCATGGCCCAGGAGTCGCCGTGAAGTTCATCCGCCTCGTGCTTGTTGGCGCCCTGCTCGGCGCGTCGGCTCTCTCTCAGGCTTCGCCCCAGGCTGAGGCACTGGGTCAGTGCTTGGCCGAGAACACCTCGGGCAAGGACCGCAAGGACCTCGCGCGCTGGGTCTATGTGGCCATGTCGGCCCACCCAGAGATGAAGGCCTTGGCCACGCAGACCGGCAATGCCGACGAGGTGTCGCGCGTGGCTGGGGCGCTGTTCACTCGGTTGCTGGCCGACAACTGCCCTGCACAGACCCGCGCCGCCATGCAGGCGGGTGGACCTGTGGCCATCCAGACCGCCTTCACCACTTTGGGGCAGCTGGCCATGCAGGAGCTGATGTCCAACAAGGACGTGGCGGCCACCCTGGGCCAGCTCGAGCGGCACCTGGACCGCGCCAAGCTGGAAGCGCTGGCGCGCTGAGCCTAGAAACGGCAGTTGGACGCGGTCGAGTGCGCCGTGATGCGGTGCGCTGGCAAGGCGCGCCGACGCAGCGGGCTCGTGCCCGCCAGGAGAAGCAACGCTGTCAGCGTGCCGCAGCGCGGTGCAATCGGCCGCGTAGCGCTCTCACCCAAGCGGCGTGCGGAGCCGTGAGCACGTTTCGTTGTGCTGCGCGGGACTTGCATGCGGCGGCGAGCGGTCAACCGCCGCTTCTAGGATCATGTGGCCTAGCGCGGCCGCAGATAGCC
>JAFLDE010000200.1 GCA_017302655.1 Burkholderiales bacterium | reverse complement strand
GCTGCGCGCCGCGCTGGGCGCGCCGGTGCAGGGCCTGGGCCTGGCCTTCAGCGCCTCGGTGGCGGGCGTGGCGGCTTCGGCCATGCTGGGCCTGATGCACGCGCTGGTGCGCCGCGACCGTGCGGCCTTGGCCCGGCAGCTGGATGCGGCACTTGCCGGGCCGCTGCGCCGCTTCACGGCATTGCACGCACGGGAGCAGGCGCAGGCCCTGCGCGAAGCTCAGCAGGCCGAAGAGGCCGAGCAGGCCAGGCAGCAGGCTCGGCAGGCCGCCGAGCAGGCCGCACAGCTGGCCGAGCAGCAGGCCGCGCAGCACACCGCCTTGCAAGCCGCTCAGCAAGCGACTCAACAGAGCCTGGTGCGGGAGATGGCGCAGTTCGCCGAGCGGCTCGGCGCACAACTGGCCCAGCAACAGCACCGCTTCCATGCCGATACGAGGGCCGAGTTCCAGGCTTTGTCGGCTTCGGTAAAAGCCAGCCTGCGCAGCAGCCTGGGCGAAGCCGCCCAGCAGGCAGGCGAAGTTCAGCGACATGCCGCTGAAACCGCCATGACCGGCGTGGCACGCGAGGCGAGCAGGCTGCACCAGGAGGTGGGCGCGCAGCTGTCGCAGCAGCTCAGCGGCGTGAGCGGGCGCGTCGAGGCCGGCGTGCAGGTGCTGCTTGCGCAAGCGGCCTCGGCGCTCGGCGCGCACAGCGCTGCCTCGGCCGAGCAGCTCGGTCAGCTGGCGGCGCAGCTGCAGGCTGCTCAGCAAGCGCAGAGCGAACAGATGGCTGCGCAGCAGGCCGCCACGCTGGCGGCGCTCGGCCAGGCCGGCACGCAATTGCAGGACGCGGGTGCGCGAGCGGCGCAGCAGCTGCGCGCGCACAGCGAGTCCCTTCAAGCACAGCTGGCGCAGCAGCAGGTAGCAGCCGCGCGCGCGCAGGCCGACCAGGACGCCGAGCGGTTCGCCCGCTGGCAGGTGGAGCTGCAGCGGGCCGCGCAGCAGCAAGCCGCCCAGTTGCAGCAATGGGCCGAGCGCTGGCAGGCGGGTGTGCAGGCGATGCAGGCGCAGGCCGAGGCGCAGTCGCGTGCGGTGATCGAAGCCGCGGCCACGCAGTCGCGCAGCCTCATGGAAGCGAGCGACTCGCAATCCCGCGCCCTCATCGAAGCGACGGACGCACAGTCCCGCGCCGTCATCGAGCGTACGGACGCGCAGTCGCGCGCTCTCATCGAAGCGACGGACGCACAGTCGCGCGCCCTGGTCACCGAGGTGGCCACCCTGCTGCAGGCCGCCGGCGAGGCGCCGCGTGCCGCCGTGCAGGTGGTGGGCGCGCTGCGCGAGCAACTGGCGCAGAGCCTGGCGCAGGACCAGGCGCGGAATGTGGCGCAGGCGGCCGAACGCGAGGAGCTCCTGCGCACCCTGGAGACCTTGATGGCCGCGCTGCAGCAGGCTGCGGGCAGCCAGCGCGAGGCCATCGACCAGCTGGTGCAGCGAAGCAGCGAGCAGCTGGAGCGCCTGGGCGAGCGCTTTGCCCATCAGACAAGCACGAGCAGCGAGCAACTGGCCAACGCCGCAGTGCAGGTGGCCGCGGGCAGCGCGGAACTGGCCAGCCTGGGCGAAGGCTTCACGGCCGCGGTGCTGGGTTTCGAGGGCGCGAACGCGCAGCTGGTGCGCCATCTCGGCCAACTGGAAGCGCAACTGGCCGGCGTGGCGTCGCGCAGCGACGAGCAGCTGGGCTACTACGTGGCGCAGGCGCGCGAGCTGATCGAGCTCTGCCTGGCCGGCCAGAAGCAGGTGCTCGACGGCCTCAAGCAGCACGAGGCGGTCGCGCATGGATGAGTTGGACCACGACGGCGGCGGGGCCGTCGGTGCACCGGCCTGGGCCGCCTTCGGCGACCTGATGGCGGGCGTGCTGGGCGCCTTCGTGCTGGTGCTGTGCGCGGCCCTGGTCGGCCAGCTCGACTTGGCCGCCCGGCTCGACGCCGAGACCCGCCAGCGCCAGCTCGAACAGGAACGCCGCGAGCGCCTGGAGCGCGCGTTGGCCGGCCCGCTGGCCGACGGCCGCATCACCCTGGTGGAAGGGCGCATCGGCATCAGCGGCGCGGTGCTATTCGGCGCGGGTTCGGCCGAGCTGCACACCGACGGCCAAGCGCTCTTGCGCAGCCTGGCCACACCGCTGCGCGAGTACCTGGCGCAGCGCGACGAGGTCCTGATGGTCAGCGGCTTCACCGACGACCGCCTGCTGCGCAGCGGCACGCGCGGCGCGGCCGACAACTGGGAGCTCTCGGCCCAGCGCGCGCTGACCGTGGTGCGCCAGCTCATGCAAGAGGGCTTGCCCGCTGACGCCCTCTTCGCCGCCGCCTTCGGCCCGCAGCAGCCGGTGGCCGACAACGACAGTGCCGAAGGCCGTGCGCTGAACCGCCGGGTGGAGATCGCCCCCACGCCCAGGCCCCGGCAGGCGAACAAGCCGTGAAAGAAGAGGGGAGCGCGGCAACAGGAGCGCTGCAGGTGGCCCTGCAGGCCCTGGCTCGCCGCGCCGCGTTGCAGCCTGCCGGCCCGGTGCGCGATGCGCTCTGGGCGCGCCATGCGCGCCTTGCCGGGCACCTCTCGGCCCGGCCGACTTCTGCCGGCCCTGTTGATGCGTCGCACGGCAGCATGGAGCGTCTGCCTGGACAGATGGCCTGGCAGGCCCTGGCCGCCGAGCTGCGCGCCGCCCGGCCCTCAAGCCCCGATGCAGCGCTGGCTGCGCCGCGCCTG
>JAFLDE010000020.1 GCA_017302655.1 Burkholderiales bacterium | reverse complement strand
GATGTCGCCGAGCACGATCGCCCGATCGAAACCGAGGCGGCGGAGCCTGGCAAGACAGGCCTCGCCGGCCTCGCGGTTGGCGTGCAGATCGGCGAGCAGGGCGATGCGCATCCCCGGATGCTAGCCCCGATGTGCGGGCGCCGCGATTGGCGCTTGGTCGAAGGGTCAGGTGGCGTATCGGAGTGCAGATCGAGCGATGAGCTGCATCCCCAGGGCCTGCAGCTCAGGAATGCAGCCGCGTCTTTCAGGGCGGATCTGGAATGCATCGCCTTCGAATTTTTCCGCGACGAAGCGCCTGCCCTGGTACTCGAAGACGCAGAACACGCCCTCGCGGAGCCAAGAGAATGCGCCGGGTCGGTCGACGATGCGGACGTCGGGAATCCGCAACAACCTGGCGACGAGGCGCCAACGGCTGAGAAGCCCGGACACTTCCAGCTCCCAGACACGACCGGGCTTCGGCCCGACCTCGAGGACTCGCATGGCGATCAGCGCTTCGGCTTGGCCGCCGGCGGCGGCGCTTCCCGCACCGGCAGCGGCACGTTGCACAGGTCGATGTGACCGGCCGGGCGCTTGTAGAAATCGTCGCGGCGGTTGCGGCGGGCTTCGACCAGTTCGGTGAACAGCGGGGTGTCGGTGCGCAGCACCTGCAGGTTCAGGCGCTCGGCCGGCTTGAGGTCGGCGGCGAGGCGGATGCTGCGGATAGCGACGCGCTGTTCCGCCTTTTCGTAGAAACCCAGCGGTCCCGTGCCGCGCGGCAGGCTGCTGAGCAATTCGACGCCCTGCACGACGCGGCCGACGGTGCTCATGTTGCGGTCGAGCTGGCGCGGCGATTGGCCGGTGACGACGTAGAGTTCCGCGCCGTTGCTGGAATCGGCCTCGTTCTCGCGCCCCGCGCCGACCATGGCGGTGCGTGCGCAGGGGCTGCGCCCCAGACCACCGGGATCGAACAGTTGCCGCTCCAATAGCGCCAGGCTGCCGGCCAGGTCGACCTGTCCGCTCACCGCCACCCGGCCGCCCACGCCATCGGGCGCGGCTGCCTGGATCACGTTGATGCGCGGGCCCTCACGGTTGAAGCGCAAGGGCTGGTCGCCGCCCACCATCAGCCGATTGCCGGCCGCCACCACGGCCCCGACGTCGATGCGCACATCGCCCCCACTCGCGCCGCGTGCCGCCGTGTTGGCTTGGATGAAACCGTTGTCGAGCAACAGCAGCTCGGTCTGCACCTCAATGTCGCCCCCATTGCCACCTGGGTCGCCACTCACCGAGGTGGTCACCGCACTGTCCTTCAGCCGGATGCCCCGCCCGGCCTGCACGCGCACCGGGCCGCCGTTGCCGCGGTTGGCGTCGGTCGCCACATTGCTGTCTTTCAGGTCCAAGCGCTCGCCGGCCTGGATGTCGATGCGACTGGCGTTGGCGTTGCCGGTGGCGGTGGCGTTGACGATGGCGCCGTCCAACTCAATCACCGGCGCGACCAGGCTCAGCACCGTGGGCCGCAAAGCCCCGGGGTTCGCCACGGTGGCGCCGTTGGCCGTGCTGGCCTGGCTGCGGCTCTCCAGGCGCAGCAGGGTGCCCGCACGCAGGTTGACGTTGCCGGTCTGGCCGCCAGAGTCCTCGCCGGCCACCGCGGTGACGGTGGCCTGGTTGCGCATCAACAGGGCTTGCTGAGCCACCACGTCGATCTGCCCGGCAGCGCCCGGCCCGAGAGTGGACGAGTTCAGGCTGGCGCCGTCGATCAGCACCTCGCTGCCCTGTGCACGCAGGCTGCCGGCCGGCCCGCTGCCCAGGGTGCTGGCTTCCACCCGACTGCCGCCGGCGATCTGCAAGCGCCCGGCAGCCTGCACTTGCACGGTGCCAGCCGGCGCTGCACCGGTCGTCAGGCTGCTCAGCACCGAGGTGCCGAGCAAGTCCAGGCTGCCACCCGACTCCAGCAACACGCCGCCGGCGGCGCCGCTGCCGTAGCTGCTGCTGTCGATCACACTCTGCCCCTGCACGGTGAGCGAGCGACCAGCCTGCACGCGCACCGCCCCGCCCTCGCCGCTGGCGCCCTGGAACACGCTGGCCAACAGCTGCGAGCGGTTGCTGATGAAAATCTCCGGCGCGCTCAGCCGCAGGCTGCCAGCGTCACCCGCGCCGCCGGTCAGGCTATTCACGTTGGCGCGATCCAGCAGCAGGCGGCTGTCGGCCTGCAGCAGCACGCTGCCCGCATCACCATTCCCCGTGGCACCCAGCGTGCTGGAGCTGACCGTGGCGTCGCCTTCCACACGCACGGTGGGCGCGCGCAAGGTGATGGCGCCGCCCAAGCCGTCGGCCAGGGTGTTGGTGGACAGGTTCGCGCCCGCAGTCAGCAGCAGCTCGCGCCCCGCCTGGAAGTTCAGCTGCCCTGCAGCGCCGCTGCCGGTGCTGAACGAACTCAGCAAGGACGCGCCACGCACCGTCAGGTCGCGCCCGGCCTGCAGGTTCAAGGCACCGGCCCGCTCGGCGCCTTGGGTGAAGCTGTTCATTTGCACGCTGCCCTCGACCAGCAGGTCGCGCCCCGCGCTGAGTTCGAGCGTGCCGGCCGCCCCGCGATCCGAGAAGGTGCTGCTGGTCAGCCGGGTGTCGCTGCCTGCGATGGCCAGGTCGCGCCGGGCCGCCACGCGGATCAGTCCCCCCTGGCCGCCGTCCGGGGCGGTGGCCGTGTTGATGAAATTGCCCGGCCCGATGCGGACGTCTTCGCCACTGAAATCCAGCAAACCCGCGTTACCGGTGCCGAAGCTGGCGCTGCTGATGCCGCTGCCCTGGACATCCAACAGGCCGGTGGCCACCAAAGCCACGGTACCGGCATGCCCGGTGCTGTCGGCCAGTGCGGCGCTGTTGAGCGTGGCCTGGTTCAGGATCACCGTACCGCCTTCCAGGCGGATCGACCCGGCATCGAAACGGCCGGCGGTGTTCGCACTCAGCGAGCTGTCGCTCTCCACCCGGAGCGTGCCCGCAGCGCGCAGCGTGAGGTTGCCAGAGCGACCGTCCAAGCCGTCGCGCCGGTCGCCCAGAGCGAGCAGTTGGCTGGCATCGGTCACCAGCAGGCTTTGCCCCTGCAACAGCACATCGCCGGCTTGCCCGCCGGTGACGCCGATGTTGCTGATGGTGCTGCCACTGAGCTCCAACTGACCGGCCGCCAACAGGCGCACGTCGCCGGCGCGCGCGCCTTCACCCTGCGCGCTGTTCAGCACCAGGGAGCCGTTGCGCAGCACCAGCTCGCTGCCCTGCAACAGCAGCACCCCACCCTGGCCCGATTGCACGGTCGCCAGCAGTTGTGCAGCGTCCATGTAGAGCAGGCCATCGGCGAGCAGCTCGGTGGCCCCGGTCAGGCCGCCGAAGCGGTCGCTGCTGTGCGTCACCCGGCTGGATTCGATGAACAAGTCGCCGGCCTGCAGACGCAGACGTCCGCTGGCGCCGCTGCCGGCCGCCGTCTGGGTGACGCCGGCGTCGCCGAGCAGCAGCATCTGGCCCCCGGCGCGCAGCCAGGTATCCCCGCCCTGCCCACTGCCATCGACGAAGTTCTTCACGAAGGCCCCGCCGGTGAGCCACAGATCGCCGTCTGCCAGCAGGCTCAGGCTGCTGCCGGCGCCACCGCTGTCGGTGTTGACTTCGGCATAAGCCCCGCTGCTGAGCAGGATGTGCACGGCTTGCGCACGGAGGGCTCCGCTGGCGCCAGGGCCAAAGCTGGCGCCGTACAGACCCGCTCCACCGCTGGCGTCCAGCGTGCCACTGAGCTGCAGGTCGAGCGCGCCTCCAGCGCCTGCTCCCAGGGTCAGAGTCTGCACATAGGCCCCACTCTCCAGCACCGCATCGCGCGCCCGCACATTGAGCGCGCCGCCGGGGCCGATGCCGGTGGCCACGGTGTCGATGCGGGCGTCCTGCGACAGGCGCAGGTCACGGCCCAGGCGGATGTCGATGGCACCACCTGTGCCGCTGCTTTCCGGGCGGGTCTGGCTGACCAATGCGGCGGCGCCGTCAAGCTGCAGGTCGCCCGCGCCCAGCAGCAGCGCACCGGCTTCGGCGGCACCCGGCGTGACCACCCCCACGCGCACGCCACCGGTCAGGCGGATTCCGCCATCGAGTGCAGCCGGCAAGTCCCCGACCAGCGGCACGTCTACCGCTGCTGCGCCGGCAGCCGCCAGCCGCAGTCCGCCGCTGGCGGACACGCGGTCGCCCTGCAGGAGCAGGTCGCCGGCACTCAGGCTCAAGGCCTGGGCGGTGGCGCCCACCAACTGCGCCGTTCCGTTCAACTGGAGCGCCGCGGCCCGCGCGCCCCCGAGAAAGCCGAAAGCCTCGGGCGCAGCGGCGCTGAAGCTGCTGTCGGCCTGGGAGGTATCGAAGCTCTCGCCACCGCCCAGGCGCAGACGCGGCGCAGTGCTGACGTGGAAGGCGCCCGGCACGTCGATGCTGGCGCCTTCGCCAAACACCACGCCAGCTGGATTGATGAGAAAGAAGGCCGGCGTACCCGCCGCCGCCTGCAGGCTGATGCGGCCGTTGATCTGCGATACCTCACCCCCGGTGACACGGCTGATGACGTGGGCGATGCCGGCGGTCTGCGTGCTGAACGTGGCGGACTCGCCGGATTCCAGCCCGAAGCGCTTGAAGCTGTGGAACAGGTTGGCGCCGCTGAGGCGGCCCAATGCCTGTGGAATCGAGTAGACCGGGCCTTGCAGTGCGAAGGCTTGAGTGCCCAGGGTGCTGCCATCCACCACGATGCTGCTGGGTCGCGGTGGTGGGGGGTTGTTCTGCTGTGCCTGCGCCAGCGCCGCGGCCAGCAGGAGGGCGAGAGGGCTCAGCCGAGGGGCGATGCGACGAATTTGCTTCATTGCCAGTTCCCAATCAGCGCGAAGGGCGCCCAGTAGTAGGGATGCCGGGTGTCGGCCTGCCGCAGCAACGTTCGCTGCGCCTCGCGCAGCGCAGCCGCCTTGCCGAGCTCGGGCCGCGCCGTCCATCCGGCGTAGAAGGCCGACATGAGTTGCACGGTGGCGGCGTCGTCCACCGGCCACAGCGTGCCCAGCACACTGCGCGCGCGCGCCTTCAGCGCCGCGCCGGAGAGGCCCAGCGGCGCACGCTCGTTGCCCTCGGCGGTCTGGCAGGCCGACAGCGTGAGCAGCTCGATCGGCTGCCGACGCGTCGATTCGGACTGCAGCAGGTTCTGAAGATTCGGCAGGGTGAGCAGGTCGTCATAGGCCATCAGGAAGCTGGTCGCCGCCGAGCCGCCGAACACACCGTGCGAGGCGATGTGCACCACACGGTGGCCGCCCTTTTGCACCTGGCCGCTGAATCCCTGCACGGTGAAGCGGGCATCCTGCAGCACTGGGCCGGGCAGCAGTCTCTGCAGGGTCTTGACCTCCTCGGCCACGCCGGGCAGTTCCAAGGCCTCGCGCATGCGCTGCGCCTGCAAGGAGCGGGTGGCGCCGGGCTCGGCCTCGGCCGCTGCGCCCAGCAGCTGGCGCCGCAAGGGCTGGGCCCAGGTCTCGCTGGCCAAACGATCCACCACGGCACCGAAGCGGCCGGCGCCTGCCACCAGGGCCTGCACGCGCTCCATGCGAGCGGTTTGCGTATTGGTCATGCTCATGCCCAGCACATTGGCGGTCTGGTATCGATCCAGCAGATGCCGCTCGCCGTCGTAGAGCGCAGCCATGGGCACGAGGCGCAACGGGCCGTCATTGACCCAGACCAAAGTCTGTGTGCCGCGCGCTGCCAGCCAGGAGGCGATGGGCTGCACCAGTGCGTCATGCAGGCTGCGCGCAGCGCTCAAATACCCGGGCGCACGGTCCCGAAGGCGCTTGGCCAGCACCATGGCGGCCTCGTGCACGGCCTGCGGGCTGGCGGCACTGGCGAAGCTGTCCAAGCCTTTCGCGTCTTCCACCAGGAGCGCCACGCGGTCGGCCAGCAGCAGTGGGTAGATGGCGGCGCTGCCTGCCGGCAGGGCACTGCTGGCGCCCTCTCCCTTCACCGCATCGACCTCGCATCGATCGCCCAGATAGTCCTGCAGCTCGGCCTGGTAGAGCTGCTCGAGCGCGTCGCGCGTGCGGCGCAGCCAAGCCTGGCGCTCCTCGCCCTGCGCTCCATCGGCACGGCGCAGCAGCGCGTCGGCCAGCTGCAGGTAGAGCGGTTGGAACAGGCTTTGATGCGTGGATCGACCGGTCTCGTCGTTGAGCGGCCAGTCGTCGCGCACGGTTTCCAACTGGGCCACCGCGCGTTGCAAGGAGGCGAGCGCGGACGGCGTACCTGGCTCCAGGCGCGCGGCCCGCCAGTCGAGCAATACGCGCAGCTCAGCCTGCTGGGCATCGGGCAGCGTGTCCACCAAGGCCAGCGCCTCGCGGTTCAGCCGCAGGGCTTCCTCCCGGCGTGCAGGCCCGCTCGCCTCCACCAATGCGGCTTGGGCCTGCAGGGCCTGGGCGCGCTGCAGCGATGTGCCGCGGACACGCCGCAGTGCGCGCTCGGCGAGCTGCGGGTCAGCAAGCGGTGCCGCTTGGGCCAGTTCGGCCAAGCGCAAAAGCAGGGCGGCGTCGCTCAGGCCCGGCTCGGTCGCGCGCAGTCGCGCAAGGCCTGGGCCTGGCTCCTCCAGCGCCGCCAGCTCCAGGTTGGCGCGCTGGCGTTCGAGCAGCGGCACCGAGTCATCCTGCTGGAGCGCCTGCCACTGCGTGCGCGCCAACTCGCCTTGACCGCGGCGCTGCGCAAGCTCGGCTCGCTGCGCGCGCAAGCTGCCGCCAGCGCCCAGACGTTCTGCTTCGAGCAGCGCGGCCTCGGCTTCGTCAAGCCGCCCCAGTTGCAGCGTAAGGCGTGCGCGCAGGGCCTGCTGTTCAGCCCCTTGGGCCAACGGACCGGAAGTCAGCGCCTGCAGGCGTGCCGACGCCTGGTGCAAGCGGCCCGACTCGATGAGCGCGCGCACTTCGGCAAGCGGGTCGCCCGACGCGGCGGCCAGCAGGGGCAGCGCCAGCAGCAAGAGGACGCGGGCGCCCCTTGCCATCCCTCGAACTCCGTGGGTCATCGTCAAACCCCCTTGCCAAGCGGCGACAGCCGCGGCCATCCCTCAGCCTATTCCTGCAGGGCCACTCGCGCCTCAGGGAAAGGCCTGCCCGTCATTTGTGGGGGTGGGCCGGTCGCTCGAAGCCAGCCTGGCATGAATCTCGGCGGCCAGGGCCAGTCCGTCCACAGGTTTGTAGTGAACAGGGAGACCAGCCTGCTGCGCTTGCCGGATGCGCTCGGGTGCGGTGTCGCCCGTCACCAGCCAAGCCGGAGCCATGCAGCCTTGCGCACGCAAGCGTTCGAGCAAGTCCAAGCCGCTGACACCATCGCCCAGGCGCAGGTCCAGCACCAGGGCCTCCGCGTGCCATCCATCCGCCAGTTGCGCCAGCGCCTCGGCCTCGCCCGCTGCCGTGCGCACCTGCCAGCCCAAGGTGGACAGCAAGGCCGCCAGCGCGTCGCGGATGGGCGCTTCGTCGTCGACCACCAGCAGGCGCCGCGACCCAACGGCGGGGGGCAGGCGTGCGGCCTTGGCCGGCGATGCTTCGAGCCGAGGCGTGGCGGAGGGCAGCTGGAGTTGAAACACGCTGCCTCGGCCGGCATCGCTGACCAATTGCAGAGGGTGGCCCAGAAGGTCAAGCAAACGGCGCACGATGGCCAGACCCAGACCCAGGCCGAGCTGACGATTGCGCGCCGGGTTGCCGACTTGGAAAAAGGCCTCGAAGACACGCTCTTGCAACTCGGGCGGGATGCCCGTGCCGCTATCGCGAACCCCGAGGGTCAGCGTGTCGCCGTCCCGACGCAGCGCCACGCACACCTGCCCTTGCGGGGTGAACTTCAGCGCATTGCCCAGTAGGTTCTGCAGGACACGGCGCAACAGGGCGGGGTCGCTGCGCACCCACCAGGGGCCCGCGCCATCGAGCTCTCTTCGCAGCGCCAAACCGCGTTGCACCGCCTCGGCCGCAAAGGAATCCAGCAACTCGTCAATCAGCGCTTCGAGGTCGAGCGACTGCCACTGCGGGCGGATGGCACCGGCGTCGAGCTGCGAGATCTCGAGCAGGCTGTTGAGCAAGGCCTGGCTCTCGGCCAGCGAACGTCGCAGGCCCTGCGCCACGTCGGTCAGCAGCGCGTCATGCCGTTGCTGTGCCAAAGCCTCGACGGTGGCGACGCCATAGCCCAGCGCCGTGAGCGGTTGGCGCAGGTCGTGGCTGGCGGCGGCGAAGAATCGCGTGCGCGCCTCGTTGGCTTGGTGGCTGGCCTGCAGGGCTTGGTCCAGTTGCACGCGCAGGCGCACTTGATGAAGCTGCGCGCGCCCCTGTTCGTGCACGTAACCCACCAGCAACACCAGCAGCACGGGCACCAGCACTGCCGGTACCCAGCCCAGCTCACCCCCCCAGACCAGCCAGCAGAAGGTGTTGCCCGCGGCCAGCACTGTTGAGAAAGCCGCATAACCGAACACCTCGCCCGCCGCTGTGGTCACCGCTCCTGCGGCCATGCCGCACAGCACCATGGTCATGAGCAGGTGAAGCGGCGGTGACGCGACCTGGAAGCTGCCCACCAACAGAATGATGACGCCCAAGGCCACCAGCACGCCCGAGCCCGACATCAGCCAGTAAAGGCGACGCAGTGACACATCCGGGCGGCGGCGCAGCCACAGCAGGAGCTGCACGCGGCCGTGCACTGCCAGCACCTGCCAGGGCAGGTAGGCCCAAAGCACTTCGCCGGCATCCATGCGCAGCAGCAAGGCGCTCAGTGCCAGGTCGGTGATGAACTGGGCGACATGGATGCGCTTTCCCTGGTCAACGCCGACCCGGACCCGCTCTTCCATCAACAAGCGCTGCTCGGCGCCCTGGTTTGTGCTCACGCCGGGCTCAGAGCTGGGGAAGGAATCCCGGGCATCCGCGCAGGACGTTCAGGCGTCGAGAAGCGAAGCGCGCCTTGCGGGGGGTGCGTACAGACCTCATGACTGGGTTCGGTTCTCAGCCCATGGCAGCCTGTTGCACCGCGTAGACCGCCTCGCCTCGGCTGGTGACGCCCAACGTGGACAAGATGGCTCGTACATGGGTCTTCACGGTGGTGTCGCTGATGGCCAGGCTTCGCGCGATCTCCTTGTCCGACAGGCCGCGCATCAGCGCGCGTAACACATCCAGCTGGCGCTCGGTAAGCGCCGGAAACAGCAAGGCCGGGTCGAGTGGTGGCAGACCCGCGGAGCTCCCTCGGCCCGCCGCCCCGGGCGGCGCGGGCCGAGCGCCAGCCAGTACCGCTTGCAGGGTGTTCAGCAGTTCCTCCGGCTCGGCCGACTTTCGCACGTAGCCGGCGGCGCCCAGTGCCAGTGCTTGCCGCATGACCGGCTCTCGGTCGTCGCCCGAAACGATGACGATGGGCGCGGCACAACCGGCGGCCCGCAAGGCTGGGATGGCCTGGCTGCCGTCGCTCTCGCCCAGCCACCAGTCGAGCAGCACCAGTTCATAGGGAATGGCCGCAGCCAGGCGCGTGGCACTGGCCAGGTCACGGGCCTTGTCCAGACTCAGCGAGGGCAGCACCACCCCGAGCAGAAGCTGAAGGGAGTCGCCAATCAAGGGGTGGTCTTCGATCCAGAGCGCACGCATCAGCCGAAGTGTCGGCCCGCCTGCAGCCGACTCGACCTCGGGATCAACGAGCAGGCCGACTTCGCAGGTCCGCGCTTAGCATGGGGCCGCCGCCCACCATCCGCACCGTGCCCCATGCCCGCCTGGAGCCTTCGCCGCTGGCTGTTCATCGTCCTGCTGGGCCTGGCCCTGTTCGGGCTGCTGGCGTGGGCCATGGTGGATCGCGCACTGGGCGCCTTGCCCCCCTTCAGCGCGGTGCGCGACGCGATGACCCGTCGCTCGCCGGTGTTGAGTGCCCCCCTGCGCTGGCTGCGCCCGGCGCCGGACCCCCTTGATTTGGCCGGGCTGGCGACTTGGCGGCCTGCCGCTGGCGTCCCCGGCGAGGGCGTGCACCACGCCGTGAGCAGCCTAGAGGGCCTGCGGGCTGCGATGGACGCGGCGCGGGGTGGCGACACCATCGAGCTCGCAGCCGGCGACTACCCGCTCGATGAGGCCCTGCGCAGCCGCGTCGACGGCTGGGAGCGTGCACCCATTCGTCTGCGCGGGCAACCAGGTGCCCGCCTGCTGCTGCGCCAGGGCGTGGCGCTGGACCTGCAGAACGCCTGGTGGCTGGTGGAAGACCTGCGCATCGAGGGGCGCTGCGCCGCCTCGGCCCCCTGTGAAGCCGGGGTGCGGGTGGGTGGGCAGGCCGACCACGTGCTGCTTCAACGTCTGCAGTTCCAGGACCTGGGCGTGGCGGTTCGCGTCGCGGGCCGGGACCCGCATTGGCCTGACCACGGCGCCGTGCTCGACAGCCTCTTCGTCCTCGACGCCCCCACCAGTGGCGCCGTGGCCGGGCAGGCCCTGCACCTGCAAGGTGGTTCGCACTGGCGCTTCTCCGGCAACCGTGTGTTCGGCGTGGGCAAGCCGCTTGGCGACGGTGCTGCCTACGCCGTGCTCGCCAAGGGCGGTGGCGAGGGCCTGTTGGTGGAGCGCAACCTCATCGTCTGCAGCCCTCAGCCCATGCCAGGGGCGGACGCGCAACTCGGCATCGGCCTGGGGGGTGCTGGCACGCCCACGCGCTGGCTGCGCGACCCCGACCAGCGCTTCGAGCACCAACACGCGCGCGTCGTCGACAACGTGGTGAGCAATTGCTCCGATGCGGCCATCGATCTCTACCGAAGTCGCGACATCCTGCTGCAGCAAAACACCTTGCTGGCCAGCAGCGGCATCGTGCTGCGTGGCGCCGGCAGCGAGGCCGTGCTGCGGCGCAACCTCACCAGCGGTGCCTGGTACCCGCAGGGTGGCACCCAGGTCAGCGGTGGCTACAACCTGCGCTGGGTGCCCGACGGCCGTTCCTTGCCCGATGCCTTGAAGCAGGCGCGCGCCCTGCCAGCGCCGCCAGGCGCCTCGCAGCCGGCTGGGGCCGACACGCGCTGGCTGCTGCCCTGAACCGGCACCAAGAAAGCGCTGATCAAGGCCGTGGCGCGCAGCCCCTTGATCAGCGCTTCCCTGACGGCTCACATGCCCTTGAACAGGTGCGTATAGCTGCGGCTGACTTCCAGCTTCTCGTTCAAGCCCTTCACGCCGACCATCTGCCGCCCACGGAAGTCGCGGCCGATGCCGCTGATCGCCTTCACGTTCACCAGGGTGGAGCGGTGGATCTGCCAGAACAGGTGCGGGTCCAGTTCTTCGACGAGCTCCTTGATCGGCTTTCTGATGAGCGCCTCGTAGCCCTCGGTCTGCACCCGCGTGTACTTCTCGTCGGAGATGAAGAAGAGGATTTCGGTGACAGGGATCATGCGGATCTCCTGGCCGACGCTGGCCTGGATCCATTCCAGGTAACGCGGCGCCTGGCCGCCCGATTGCAGCGCCGAGAGCCGGTGTAGCAGCTGCTGGATGGGCACGGCGCGTTCGCCAGCGGCCTCGGCGCTGCCTGGGTCATCGCCCCCTCGGCGCGCGGCCAAGCGCTTGCGCAGGCGCTCGGCGGTGAGCTGCAGGCGCTCGCGCTCGGCAGGTTTCAGCACGTAGTCGGCCACACCCTGCTCGAAAGCCTCGACCGCGTACTGGTCGTAGGCGGTGATGAAGACGATTTCCGGCAGGCGCCAGTCCTCGGTCTCCTCCAGTTGCGCGATCTGCTTGGCCGCCTCGACGCCGGTCAGTCCGGGCATGCGGATGTCGAGCAGACAGAGATCCGGCTTGTGCAGCTTGCAGAGCTCCACGGCCTCCAGGCCGTTCTTGGCCTCGGCGACGATTTCCAGCTCAGGCCAGACCTCGGCCAGGCGAGCCCGCAATTGCTCGCGCATCAGGCGTTCGTCGTCGGCCAGCAGGGCTCGGATGGGGGTCGACTCGGTCATGGCATCTCCTTGGGCAGCGCGCAATGTAGGGTCTATTGACCGATGAATCACACGCGCGTGAGGCCCTGGAACCAGGCCCCAGGCGCCGAAGCAAAGCTGTTGCAAGCCCCACAGCGTGCTTTGACAAGCACAAGTGGCCCGCTACCAGGACTTCACCCGAAGGGCCGGGATACTGCCTGCATGAGGACTTCGCAGCGTACGGGCTGGGCCGGCTGGGCGGCGCTCGCCTATTTGGCCTTCCCCATTTACGGAAGCCTGGTGCCCTTTCGCTGGCAGGCTCGCGACCCCGCGGAGGCCTTTCAGGCCTTCGTGGCGCTCCTGCAAGGGCCCCTGTTGATCGATTCGCGGCCGGACTTTGCCGCCAACCTGCTGCTTGCCGCCCCGCTGGCGCTGCTGTTGCAGGGCGGCCGCCGGGCCTGGGCCGCGCCGCTGGTGTGGTGTGCATGCTCCCTGTTGGCGCTGTGCATGGAAGCGGCGCAGATGTTCTTCAGCGGGCGCAACCCGGCGCTGTCCGACGTGCTCGCGCAATCCATCGGCGCAGCGTGCGGCGCCACCGCGGCTTGCCTGCTTCCGCACAGTTTTTGGCAGCGCAGCCAGCACGAGCAGCAGGCCTGGCGACGACGCTTCTTCATTTACCTGGCCGGCCTGGCGCTCTACGCGCTGATGCCGCTCGACCTCACCACCAGCCTGTCCGAGCTGCTGCGCAAATGGCGCGAAGGTGGCGTGCGGCTGCTGCCCTTCCAGGGCTGGGCGCGCTCGCCATGGACCGAGCTGACAAGCAGCCTGCTCGACATCGGTCTGTGGACGCTGGCCGGCTGGCTGGCGGCGCGTGCTTACCCCCGGGCCGGCTGGCGCGTCCTGCTGGGCCTCTTCGCACTGGCCGTGGGCTTGGAGCTGGCGCAGTTGCTGGTCATGTCACGCATCACCGATGTGACGGACCTGATGGCGGCGGTGGCAGGCTTGGCTTTCGCGCATCAGTTGAGCCAGCGGCATGCCGTCCCTGACGCGCTGCGCGGGCTCAACAACGACCAGCCCCTGCTGCGTTGGGCCGCTGCACTGGCCGTCAGTCTGGCTTTGGTGCTGCTGGCCACCTGGCCTTGGCAGGCGGTGGGCAGCGGTGCCGAACTGCGCGCCCGCATGGCTGCGCAGAGCTGGCTGCCATTTGTCAGCTACACGCTGAGCCAGGAACTCAGCCTGCTCACCAGCCTGCTGCGCCGTGTGTTCGCCTTCGCGGCGCTGGCTCTGGCCTGGCGCTGGGCGCTGCAGCCCAAGGGGTCAGCCCTGCAACGGGCGCTGTGG
Organism: Burkholderiales bacterium; assembly: GCA_017302655.1. GTDB lineage: Bacteria > Pseudomonadota > Gammaproteobacteria > Burkholderiales > Burkholderiaceae_C > Inhella. The sequence goes on along the minus strand of JAFLDE010000020.1, from coordinate 43,560 downwards.
CTCGGCTTGCCCTGCGCGGCCACGGCGGCCTTGATCGAGTGTCTGCAGTTGGGCCTGCGGGGGCAGACCAGCGACAGCGGCGACGCCGTGCTGGCGCTGCTTGCCGCAGCCGGGATCGCGCAGTGGCATGGCGGTGACCTGCACCTCGGGGCTCGGACGCCTGCAACGACCCAGACCCAGGCGGAGAGACCTGGCCGAGTCTCGGCGGTGTGGGCCTGGGCAGCGCTCAGCCTGGCATTGCTGGCTTCCCTTGGGCTCAATCATCTGCCCGGCCTGCCCTACAACGTGCGCGAGCTGTTTGGTGGCTTTGGAGGCATGGCCGCTCCCGCGCTATTGCTCGGCATGGCGGCCTTGCCGGCTGCCGCTGCATGGCTCGCGCAGCGCGCCGATCCCGCGCGGCTGGGCGCGGTGCGTGCCTCGCTCTGGCAATTGCCGACGCTGGCGATATTGCTGGCGCTCTGGCTGCTGCTGTGGGCACCGACCGAAAGCCTCCACGACGTCGTGGGCACGCCGACACTGGGCGTCGGCGATGCGGCGGAACTGTTTGCTCGGCTGGCGGTCCTGCTGGTGGGATTGCTGTGGGCGCTGGCGCTCGGCCTGGCCGGCGCGTGGTCGGGCCGGCGTGGCTGGCTGCTCGGACTGCACGCGGTCTGGGTGTTGCCCTTGTGGCACGGCGTGGTCGTCTGGGGCGCGAACACCGACAACCTGGTCGAGCTGATGGCAGGCGGCGGCAGCCTGCTCGCCACCCTGTGCTGGCTGGGCTACCTGACCCTCTTGGGACTGAGTGCCGCGTGGTTGTGGCGCGGCGGCACCCTGCGCCGCCTGCTCGCCCTGCTCCTGATGCCGCTCATCGGCTGGAGCCTGCTGCAAAGCGGCACCGAGGCCATGCTGATCAAGTACGGCCAAACCTTCTCAGCCTTGCAGTTCCTGCTCAGCGAGGACCGCCAGCACTACGCGCAAGGGGCGGCCTTGCACGCGCGCTTCGCGATCGCCCACGGCTTGCTGCTGGCTGGCAGTTGGGCAGCGCTGACCTGGTGCGCCATTGTCAGGCGCTGGCCGCGACCGGCTGACGCCTGAGCAGCCAGACCACCAGCAGCACCGGCAGCAGCAAGGGGACGGCCAGCACGCCTACCACGGCGGCCAGCGCGAAGCCCACCAGCACCATCGGCAGGCCCACACCGAGCAGCAGCACCAGCGGCAGCACGACGAGCAGACAGAACACCGCCACGGCGACGCCCGCGACGGCGGCGAAGAAGCCCCAGAAGCCCTGCTCGCTGCTCAGCGCCAGGCCCTCGAAGACTTCGTCATCCAGCACCACCTGCCAGTGGCCGGCATCGTGGAAGGGCAGCAGGCCCTCCTGGCTCAGGCCGACCAGCAGGCCGGCCACCACCAGGCTGACGAGCAGCAGGCCGAGCAGCAGCCAGCCGCTCAGTCGCAGGATGCGTAGAAAGGTGTTCATGCGGTGCCTCCTTCTTCGGTGCTTCGATAGGGAACGGTGATGCGGATGACGGTGCCGCAGGGCTGGTTCTCGGCCACCGTCAGGCTGGCGCGGCTGCCGTACTGCAACTGCAGGCGTTCACGGGTGTTGGCCAGGCCGACACCGGTGCCGCGGGTGTCGGCGCGGCCGAAACCCAGGCCGGTGTCGGCAACCTCGACGACGAGCTTGCCGTGCTCGATGTGCGCGCTCACCCGCAGGTGCCCGCCCTCGGGCTTGGGCTCCAGGCCGTGCTTGATGGCGTTTTCCACCAGGCCCTGGATGATCATGGGCGGGAACTCGGCGCTGAGCAGGCCGTCCGGCACGTTGATTTCGGTGCTCAAACGCTCCTCCATGCGCACCTGCAGGATCTCCAGGTAGGGCCGCACCACGGCCAGCTCGCGGCGCAGGTCGCGCACGCTTTGCTGGCCCGAGGCCTCGCGCATGGTCGGCATGCTGGCGCGCAGCAGGGCGATGAGGTTCTTCTGCATCTGGCTGGCACGCTTGGGGTCGACCTCGATGAGGTGGTCGATGCTGGCCAGGGTGTTGAACAGGAAGTGCGGCTCGACCTGCGCCTGCATGGTGTTCAGCCGCGCCTCGACGAGCTGGCGGCGCAACGCCTCGGCCTCGGCGTTCTCCTCGGCGGCGGCAGCCTTTTCTTCCAGCAGCTTGCGGCCCTTGTAGGTGCCCTTGACGATGGCGCTGAACAGCACCCAGAGCACGGCCAGGTTCCACAGCAGGTCGCCGCTGCGCACGACACGGGTGCGTTTGACCATCTCGCCCTGGCGGCGCTTCCACTCGCGCAGCTCGCGCTCGTACTGCTTCTGCCAGGCCTGGCGCTCGCGAGCCACTTCCTTGCGCGCCTGCTCGGCTTCGCGGGCGCGCTCGGCGGCCTGCTCGGCTTGGCTCTGGATTTCCTCGGCCTTGCGCTCCAGTTCGCGGCGGATCTCCTCGGTGACCTGCGCGGGCAGTTGGATGGACAGCGCCGGCTCGCTGGCGCCCGGGGCCTGGATGTGCACGCCCTCCGGAGAAACCCGCACACCTGCCTCGGGTTCACCCTTGCGGCCGATGCGGATGCCTGTCTCGCCGATGCTGATCTCGAACTCTTTCTTGCCTTTGGCGGCCGATGCCGGCTCCGAGGGTGCGTCCGGCTTCTCTTCCGCTTCCGGCGTGTCCTCGGGCTCAGCGGTCTCTTCCGGCTCGGGTGGCTTGGGCGGCGGCTCCAGCGGCTCGGTGCGTTCCACGTACTCGGTGACGCGCCAGCTGAAGGGTGGCAGGTCCTGCAGGATGCTCACGGCGAAGAGCAGGGCCAAGGCATAGGCAGAGAAACGCCACCAGCTGAGGCCGACGAGCCAGGTGGCATAGCGGTGAAAGTGCCGCAAGCCCGTCGCCGTCCACTGCTCGTAGCGCTGGCGCCAGAGCGGGTCGGTGATCCAGGTCGGGGCTTTCGGGTTCTCGGGCATGGGGCGCACTGTAGGCAGGCTCGAGCGCTCCTACCCGCGCTGCGCGACGCGCCCTCAAACGCCAACGACAGACTGCAGGGATTGGCGACAGGCTGACACGCCCGAAGCGGCGAGGAAAAAGAAAACCCCGCCGAGGCGGGGTTCGCGCAGCGTGAAAAAGTCTCAGGGCTGCTTGACGGCCTCGACCTGAATCACCAAGCGCACATCGTCGGGCAGCACCTGAAGGCCGTAGCCCATGCCCCACTGGCTGCGCTTGATGCTGGTGCTGAAGTCGCCGGCGCACACCTGCACCTTCAGGCGCGGGTGGTCGAAGCAGCCGTACTGGTCGGCCGTCAGGGTGACCGGGCCGGTCTTGCCCAGCAGCGTCAAGGTGCCCGACACGGACTTGACCTTGCTGCCGTCGAACTCGATCTTGTCACCCACAAACTTCGCCGTCGGGTGCTTTTCGGCGTCGAAGAAGTCGGCGCTCTTCAGGTGCTTGTCGAAGGCCGGCACACCGGTGCTGATGGAGGCCATGTCGATGTTTACCTCGACCTTGCCGGTCTTGGCTGCCGGATCGATGGTGATGGATCCGTCCTTCTTGTCGAAACGTCCGCGGCTGGTGCTGAAGCCAAAGTTGAAGTGCTTGACTTCGAAGGTCACGAAGGTGTGGGTGGGCTCGATGGCGTAGGTCGCCGACTGGGCGCTCGCAGCACCGGCAGCAGCCAAAGCGGCCGCCACGATCAAGGTCTTCTTCATCAGATCTCCTTTGGGTTTAGAGCGGCGCCATGCCGCTGAACTGGAACTTGAACTTCACCTGCACCTCGGCGGCCACGATGGCGGTGTCGGCCCATTCGCCGGCGCCGATCTGCCAGTCGCCGCGCTTGATCACGAACTGGCCGCTGGCCAGCCCGGCCGGCGAGAGTTGCAACTGCACGGTAAGCGGTTTGCTGATGCCCTTGAGCGTGAAGGGCCCTTGCAGCTCGAAGCGACCGCCGCCGAGCGCCTTCACGGTTTGCGCGGTGAATGAGGCGTTTGGTTGGCGCTTGCTGTCGAACCACTCGGGCTTGGCCAGCTCGGCCTCCACGTCGGCCGCACCCATGCTGGCGCTGCGCAGGTCGATCTGGATGGCCACCTTGGCGGCCTCGGGCTTCTTTGGATCGAAGCTGAAGCCAGGCAGGCTGAAGCGCTGGAAGCGCCCCTCCACCGGCACGCCCATCTGCTTGCCGACGAAGACGATCTCGCTGCCCGCGGGCTGCAGGGTCTGAGACTGGGCGGCCGTGGCGGCGAGCAGCAGCGCAGCCAGAACGAATCGAGACATGCTCACTCCTTGCCCAGGCCCATGCGGGCCAACAGGCGGTCGCGATCGATGAACTGGTGCTTCAGCGCGGCCCCCACATGCGCCACGATGAGCAAAGCCAAGGTCCAGGCGGCGATCTTGTGCACGCCCTTCAGGGTCTCGGCCAGCGCCTTGTCGGTGCCCACGAAACCGGGCAGCGGCAGCACCCCAAACCAGACCACCGGGAAACCGGCGGCATTGCTGTAGGCCCAGCCGATCAGCGGCACCGCGAGCATCAGCGCGTAGAGCAGCCCATGCACGCCCTGTGCGGCCTGTGCCTGCCAACGCGGCATCGGCGGCTCGGGCGGCGGGCGATGCGTGGCGCGCCACACCAGGCGCAGCGCCGCAAGCAGCAGCAGCGTGATGCCGAACCATTTGTGCCAATTGATCAGCTTGAGCCGCTGCACCGACATCGGCAGTTCGCTGACGTACCAGCCGACGCCGATGGCGCCGATCAGGCCCAGCGCCATCAGCCAGTGCAGTGCGATGGCGACGGCCGAGTAGCGGTGCGGAGAACTTTGCATAGGGGCGGCAGTGTCACCCCAAGCCTGGGCATCGGACTTGACCGCGTTTGAACGTTGGTTTCAAAGCGCTTCACGGGTCCAGCGCGAGCCAGGTTGCACGTTGGCTAGGCTCACGTCGCCTCCGTAGTGGGCGAGCACGCGGGCATCCATGCAGCGGAACCATAGCGCCGGCACATAGGCCAGCAGCAGCATGGACGCATAGCCGCCGGGCAGTTGCGGCGCTTCGTCGAAATGGCGCAAGGCCTGGTAGCGCCGCGCCGGGTGGGCGTGGTGGTCGGAGTGGCGCTGCAGCTGGTAAAGGAACAGATTGCTCACCACGTGGTTGCTGTTCCAGGAATGGGCAGGTCGGCAGCGCTCCAGCCGCCCCTGCGCGTCCAGGCCGCGCTTGAGGCCGTAGTGCTCGATGTAGTTCACCACCTCCAGCAGCGAGAAGCCGTAGAGCGCCTGCAGGAGCAGGAAGGGCAGCAGCCAGGCGCCCAGCCAGGTCAGCAGAGTGCCCCAGAGCAGCACGGTCATGCCCCAGGCTTGCAGGTTCTCGTTGCGCCAGTGCCAGGCCCCCAGGCCGTGCCCTTGCAGGCGCGAGCGCTCCAGCTGCCAGCTGCTGCGCACGCTGCCCAGCACCGTGCGCGGCAGGAAGCGCCAGAAGCTCTCGCCCAGGCGGCTGGAGGCCGGGTCCTCGAAGGTGGCCACGCGACGGTGGTGGCCGCGGTTGTGCTCGACGAAGAAATGTCCGTAAGCCACCGGCGCCAGCGTCAGCTTGGCCAGCCAGCGCTCCCAGGCGGCGTGCTTGTGCCCCAGTTCGTGGGCGGTGTTGATGGCCACGCCGTTGATGCCGCCCACGCTGAGCACCAGGCCCAGCCAGACCCAGAGCTCACCGGCATGCTGCACCGCCAACCAGCAGCCCAGGCCGAAGAGCAGGAACTGAAAGGGGACGAACAAGGCCACCAGGCATCGGTACCAGGGGTCGGCTTCCAACAGCGCCACCGCCTCCTCGGGCGGGTTGCTGCGGTCCTCGCCCAGCCAGTGGTCGAGCAGCGGGATCAGCCCGTACATGATGAGCGGGCTCAGGTACAGCCAGAAGAGCGCCCCCGACTGCGAGAAGCGCAACAGGTTCAGCAGCACCAGACCAGGAAACAGCGCAGACAGCAGCCATGCATAGCGCTTGCGGTCGCGCCAGGCGGATGCGTCGGGAACTGGGAGAGCAGGCATGCCGCCATGGTCGCCCGTGCCAGCGTTCAGAGCAAGCCGGGATGACCCCTTCAATACACTGCGGCGCATGAGCCGTACCGCCCCCCGCGCCATTGAAGCTGCCCGAGAAGCCCTGCGCATCGAAGCCCAGGCGCTGAGCGCGCTGGAGGTCGGCGCTTCCATGCAGGGCGCGGTCGAGGCCGTGCTGGCCTGCAGCGGCCGCGTCGTCGTGATGGGCATGGGCAAGAGCGGTCATGTGGGCCGCAAGATCGCCGCCACCCTGGCCAGCACCGGCACGCCAGCCTTCTTCGTCCACCCGGCCGAGGCCAGCCATGGCGACCTCGGCATGCTGACCCCTCCGGACCTGGTGCTGGCGCTCTCCAACAGCGGCGAAAGCGACGAACTCGCGGTGATCCTGCCGGTCATCAAGCGCCTGGGCGTGAAGCTGATCGCCATCACCGGGAACGAGGGCTCGACCCTGGGCCGCCACGCCGACTGGGTACTCAGCAGCCGCGTCGAGCAGGAGGCCTGCCCGCTGAACCTGGCGCCCACCGCCAGCACCACCGCGCAGATGGCGCTGGGCGACGCACTGGCCGTGGCCTTGCTGGACGCGCGCGGCTTCCGCCCCGAGGACTTCGCCCGCTCGCACCCCGGCGGTGCGCTCGGCCGCAAGCTGCTCACCCATGTGCGCGACCTGATGCGCCAGGGCGAGGCACTGCCCCGTGTGGGGCCTGAGGCACCGTTCACCGAGATGATGAAGACCATGTCGGCCGCCGGCCTGGGCTGCGCGGCGGTGGTTGACGGCAAGGACCATCTGCTCGGCATCTTCACCGACGGCGATCTGCGCCGGCTCGTGGAGCGTGGGCAGGACCTTCGCCCCTTGACCGCCAGTCAGGTCATGCACGCCAACCCGCGCACCCTGCAAGAGCACGCGCTGGCGGTGGATGCCGCCGACCTGATGGAGGAAGCGCGCATCACCGTGGTGCTGGTGGTCGACACCGAGCGCCGGCTGGTCGGCGCTGTCAGCAGCAACGACCTCCTGCGCGCCAAGGTGATCTGATGGAGCGCCGCTTCAGCACCGAACAACTTCTGGCTGCGCAAGGGGGCGCCTTCGGCATGAAGGCGGCGATCTTTGACGTCGACGGCGTGCTCACCGACGGGCGCATATACATCGGCGAACAGGGCGAGGTCTTCAAGGCCTTCAGCACGCTGGATGGCCATGGCCTCAAGCTGCTGCAGACCGCCGGCATCGAGCCCATCGTCATCACCGGGCGCGACGCGCCAGCGGTGCGCCGTCGCATCCAGGACCTCGGCCTGCGCCACGCGCTCTTTGGCATCAAGGACAAGCTGGCCGCGGCCGAGCCCCTGCTGGCCAGCCTCGGCCTGGCTTGGTCACAGGTGGCCGCCATGGGCGACGACTGGCCCGACCTGCCGCTGCTCTCGCGGGCAGGGCTGGCCATCGCTCCACCGGGCGCCCACGCGGAGGTGCTGGCGCTGGCCGGCTACGTGACGCGAGCCCATGCCGGCTACGGCGCCGCGCGCGAAGCCTGTGACCTGCTGCTGACCGCCGCCGGTCACTACCAGCGCTTGCTCAGCGAACACCTGCAAACCCTGGACGGCCGATGACGGCGCCTCGCCCCACGCCGGCCCTGGCCTCGGCGGGCTCACCCGGTTCGCTCACGCCGCTCGATCCCCTGGGTCAGCACGAGCGTGGGTCGCGGCGCGCACGCCAGCCCTTTGTCTGGCGCCTGCAGCAATGGCTTAGCAACTACCTGCCGCTGGCGCTGATGGCACTGCTGGCGGCCTTCACCACCTGGTTGGTGCGCCAGGCCCCTTCGGCCGAGGGGCCGGTGGCCGCGCGCGTGGAACGCAGCACGCCGGACTACGAGATGCGCGGGTTCGAACTGCAACGCTTCGGCGCCGACGGTCAGACCAGCGCCTGGCTGCGCGGCGAAGCCTTGCGCCATTACCCGGTGGACGACCGCGTCGAGTTCGACCGCATCCAGCTGCGCCTGCGCGACGAGCGGGGCGCTTGGTTGCTGGCCGAGGCGCAATCCGCCGAAGGGCCGGAGCAAGGCGGCTGGTTGCGCCTTCGCGGCGGCGTGGTGGTGCGCCGTTTCGCACCGGGCGCTGACCCGGCGAGCAGCGCCCCCCTGATGGAGTTGCGCACCCAAGAGCTCTTGGCCGAACGTGACGGCCACCGGCTCTCCAGCCGCAGCCCCACGCAGGTGAACACCGCGCGCAGCCGCGCGCAGGTGGCGGGCTTCCGCTACGAACATGGCAGCGGCCGGCTGCTGTTCGATGGCCCCAGCCGCTTCGAATTGCCGGCCAGCACCGGGAGGCGTTGAGATGGCAGGGCTGGTCTTCATCACCGGCGCCAGCAGCGGCATCGGGCAGGCGCTGGCGCTGCAGTACCACCGCGCCGGCTGGCGCCTGGCGCTGCAGGCGCGGCGGGTCGAGGCGGTGCAGCAATGGGCAGCCTCGCAGGGCCTGGACCCCGCCAGCTGGGCCGTCTACGCCGCCGACGTGGCGGACGAAGAGGCCATGGCGCGCATCGGCCGCGAGTGCATCGCTGCGCAGGGCCTGCCCGACACCGTGATCGCTTGCGCCGGGGTGAGCATCGGCGTGGACACCGCCCTGCCCGAGGACCTGCCCGTTTTCAAGCAGGTGCTGGACACCAATCTCTGGGGCACCGTGACCACCTTCCATCCCTTCATCGCGCCCATGCAGGCGCGTGGTTCGGGCCGGTTGGTGGGCGTGGCCAGCGTGGCTGCCATCCGCGGCCTGGCCGGGCATGGCGCCTACTGCGCCAGCAAGGTCGGCGTGGTGCATTACTGCGAGGCCCTGCGCCTGGAGTGCAGGCCGCGCGGCGTGCAGGTGGTCACCATCGTGCCCGGCTATGTGCGCACGCCGCTCACCGCGATGAACGACTACGCCATGCCCTTCATGCTGGAGGCCGAGGAATTCGCAAGCCGCGCCCTGGCGGCCATCGAAGCCGGCACCAGCTACCGCGTCATTCCTTGGCAGATGGGCGTGGTGGCCAAGTTGATGCGCCTGTTGCCCAACGCGCTGTACGACAAGCTCTTCAGCGGCCGCGGGAAGAAGAAGCGGGCCAGCGAGCGCTGATTCGGCACCAGGGCAGCAACTTCACAGAGAAGGATTCAGCAGGCTGACCAGGCCCAGCAGCGAGCCGGCGGCAATGCCCAGCAGCAGGAAGGCCTCGCCGGCGCCGGCATGGAGGGCGCGCTCTCCACGCAGGATGAAGCGGCTCAGGGCGATTTGGGGGCGACGGGTCAAGGCACTCATGGGGTTCTCCTGGCGTTGTGTGGCCAGGATCATGCCTGTGATTAGTGAAAACCCTATGGCACATCAGTAGAAACCCGAATTCCTACAGGCCTTTGGGTGGGCCGCTCGACAACCAAGCCTCCATCTGCTCCTGACGGTCGTTGCCCCAGAAGGGTTCGCCGTCGATAAAGAAGAATGGGGCGCCGAACACGCCGGCGGCAATGGCCGCATCGTTGGCGGCCTTCAGCGCGGCCTTCCATGTCGGCGCGTTCCAGGCTGCTTCGGCGGCATCGGCGTCCAAGCCGGCCTCCGCGCACAGGGCCTTGAGCTGCGCGGGATCCGACAGGTTTACGCCGCGGGTGAAGTAGGCCCGCAGTCCGCTGCGCGCCCAGGCCACGGCGCGGGCGGGGTCTTGCCCGTGCAACCACCAGAACACGCGCGCGGCGTTCTGCGTGGCAATCGGGAAAGACTCCGGGATGGCGACGGGCACACCGGCGAAGGCGGCCGAACGCTGCACGTCGCGGAACAGGTACTCGCGCTTCAAAGGAAAGTTGGCCGGCGGCTGCAGGCCACTGACCTGGAAGGTGGCGCCGAGCAGCATGGCCTTCCAGCGCACCGGCCGGCCGTGTCGCGCGGCCAGGGCGTCAATCCACTCGCTGGCAATGTACGAGTAGGGGCTGGAGAAGTCGAACCAGAAGTCGATGGCCGGTTTCATCGCACGAAGCTCCAGCAGTTCGGTGCCAGACCGGTGGCACGCAGGCCGCGGGCGAGGGGTGTCTGTCCCTGGAGCGCCAGCCGGATGTCGCGGGCGATCCGCCCGTTCGTGTAGTAGCTGTGCTGGGTGAGCCCGGTGACCAGCGGCGCGCAGTCCACCTGGTAGACCTTCTGGTGCAGGGCCTGCGGCCGCGCGGCGCCGCGCTGGCCCAGGCGGTCGGGGTTGCCCTTGGTGTAGTCGCTGATCTTCAGCGCCGTGTCGCCGGGGTTGTGATAGACGGCCACGGCCTGCGCCACCTGGTGCACGCGGGCCAGGCCGCCGCCTTCTTCGAGCGCGTCGTCGTCCACATCGGGGGCACAGAGAAAGACGTGATCGAAGATGCGCGGCAGCTGGTTGCCGGGGCTGAATTCGTAGACCCGGGACAAGGCGTTCTGCAGCACGTAATTGCCCATCGAGTGCGCGAGCAGGTGCAACTTCTGGCCGCACAGCTGCGTGGCCTCCAGCTGCGCCACCGCGCGTTCCACTTCGGCGGCCGGGCGGTCGGCCATGCGCGCACGCAGTTGCTGCACCTCCACGCTCTTCTGCCGCACCTCGCGGCCCAGCAGGTGCAGCTGGTCGCGCAGCTTGAGCAGCGCCCGGCCCAGCGCCCCCGAGGTGCCGCGCGCATCCGCGCGGTCGCTCTTGTAGCTGGCCCAGGGCAGGGCCGAACCATCGCTGGGCCAAGTGAAGAGCAGCACGCGCACGGGCTGGAAGGGCTGACCGGCGTCGAGCTGGGGGTCGTGGCGGTTGATCACCGCCTCGAAGGCCGCGGCCGTGGCCACCGCCTCCTCCCAGCTCACGTTGAAGCCGTGCACCAGCACCAGCAGGTCGCGGCCCTGCTGCATGTCGGCCTGGAGGTCGGCGAACATCGCTTGCGAGCCGAGTTTTACGGCAGCACCCTGGGCGGTCTCGTTCACCTTGGGGTCCGGGATGCTTTCGCGGTAGCACTCGATGCGCTGGCTGCTCTTCACGCAGCGCGCAAAGTAGTCCTGCAGGGCCTCGCCGTCACCGGCGCCGGTGTGCTCACGGCGACGGGCCAGCAGCTCGAGCACCTTGGCCTCGTCCACGTCAAAGCGCACACGCCCGAAACGCAGGTTCTCCATGCCGTCGCTGGAGAAGCGCGGGCCGTAGCGATCGGGGGCAAATCGATCCGCACCTTCGTGGCCGCGGTTGGTGGCGAAGTAGAGCTGGGTCTGCATGGGAAGCGAGGCTGCAACGGAAAGGGCGGCAAGCTACGCCAAGCCGGGCGGCCTGTCCATCCTGCAGAACATGGCAGCATGCGGGACCCATGGACACCTCGGGCATCGCACCGCTGATCTGGCTGGCCGGTTACCAATTGGCGCTCAACGCCATCGGCTGGTGGCTGGCCGTGCGCCTTCTGCCCGAGGAACGCACCGCCATTTCGCGCTGGGCAGCCTTCCTGGCCTGCCTTTCGATTGGCTTGCTCATCACCGGCCAGCGAGGCCTGCAGGAGGAACGCGTCTGGTGGCTCTACAACGGCGTCAATGTGGTGACCCTCGTTGGCTTCTGGACGCTGCGCCGTGGAGTCGAGCGCTTCCTGCACACCGGCTGCAGCGAGCGCGAGCAACTGGCCTGGGTGCTGCCCCCGTTGCTGGTGCTGGCGCTGGTGCCGCCCAGCATCGACTGGGCGCCGCTGCGCACCGCCGTGGCCTACGGCGGCCAGGCGGCGGTCATGCTGGTGATGGCACGAAGCATCACCCCAGCCTTGCGGCGCGAATTCGGCAACGGCGCCGCCTGGAGCCTGGTGCCGCCCATGCTGACCATCGGCCTGGTGCTGCTGGCTCTGGCCATCCGCCAGCTGACGCAGTGGGAGCAGGCCCAGGAACTGCATCTGGACACGGGCTACAACCAAGGCGTGGTCTATCTGTACTTGACCGGCAGTGCGATGTTCGGCTTTGGATTCATCCAGTTGGTGGCCCTCAGGCTCACGCACCAGCTGCGGCGCAACTCCGAGCGCGACTCGCTCACGCAGTTGCTGAACCGGCGCGCGCTGAGCGAGCGCCTGGACACCGCGTGGCGCCGCCACCGCCGTCGCTCTGTGCCGCTGGCCCTGCTGATGATCGACCTCGATCACTTCAAGGCCGTCAACGACACCCAGGGACATGCCGCCGGCGACCGCCTGCTGCAGCAGGCCGCCGAGTTGTTGGAACTGCAGGTGCGAGGCGAAGACCTGCTGGCGCGCATGGGTGGCGAAGAGTTCCTCGTCGTGCTGCCCGACACCGACCTGCAGGCCGCCATTCAGCTGGCCGAGCGCCTGCGCAGCAACGCGCAGGCCCAACTGGGGGTGACCTTCAGCTTGGGCCTGACCATGGCCCACGAGAACGATGTCGCGCCCGAAGATGCCCTCAGGCGCGCCGATGCCGCGCTCTACCGCGCCAAGGCGCAGGGGCGCAACCGGGTCGAGGTCAGCTGAGCGCGCGGCCGATGAGGATCTTCTGCACCTCCGACGTGCCCTCGTAGATCTGGCACACCCGCACGTCGCGGTAGACGCGCTCAACCGGGAAGTCACTCACGTAGCCGTAGCCGCCCAGCACCTGGATGGCGCCCGAACACACGCGCTCGGCCATCTCGCTGGCGAAGAGCTTGGCCATCGCCGCTTCGGTCAGGCAGGGCTTGCCGGCGTCCTTCAGGCTGGCCGCGTGCCAGATGAGCTGGCGCGCCGCCTCGATCTGCGTCGCCATGTCGGCCAGCTTGAACTGCACCGCCTGGTGCTGGTAGATGGGTTGGCCGAAGCTCGTGCGCTCCTTGCTGTAGGCCAGCGCGCATTCAAAGGCCGCACGCGCCATGCCCACCGACTGGCTGGCGATGCCGATGCGCCCGCCCTCCAAGCCACTGAGCGCGATCTTCAGCCCCTGCCCTTCTTCGCCCAGCCGGTTGGCGGCGGGCACACGGCAGTTCTCGAACAGGATCTGGGCCGTGTCGCTGGAGTGTTGGCCCATCTTGTCTTCGATGCGCGCGACCGTGTAGCCCGGCGTCTTCGTGGGCACCAGGAAAGCCGAGATGCCGCGCTTGGCCGCCGCCTTGTCGGTCACAGCCATCACGATGGCCACATCGCCGTTCTGGCCGCTGGTGATGAACTGCTTGACACCATGGAGCACGTAGTCGTCGCCGTCCCGCACGGCTGTGGTCTTCAGGCCGCCGGCCTCCGAACCCACGTGCGGCTCGGTCAGGCAGAAGGCGCCCAGCATGTCGCCACGCGCCAGCGGTTTGAGGAAGCGCTGCTTCTGGTCCTCGTTGCCGAAGGCCATCAGGATCGAGCACACCGGGCAGTTGTTGACACTGACCACGGTCGAGGTGCCACCGTCGCCGGCAGCGATCTCCTCCAGGATGACGGCAAGCGCCAGATAGTCCAGGCCCGCGCCGTCGTACTCGGGCGGAACGGCCACTCCGTAGCAGCCGAGTTGGGCCAGGCCCTTGAGTTGCTCGGCGGGGAAGTGGTGCGCCTTGTCCCAGGCAGCGGCGTGGGGGGCAATTTCAGCCTGCACGAAGCTGCGGATGGCGTCCTGGACGGCGAGGTGATCTTCGGGAAGAAGCATGGCGGAGGTCTCGGTTCAACGGATGGATATCGCAGGGCGAGGCGTGGCCGGGTTCAGCAACCAGCGATGCGTGGCCTCGGCATCGGCCAGAACTCGGGCAGCGCGCTCGAATTGGCCAGGCCAGGCCGTTTGAGCCACGTCGTCGAGGATCGTCGGGATGGTGTGCCGCACCTGCGACCACCAGCCCTGCGCGTGGTCGAGCAAGGCTTCGTTCAAGGATGGCAAGGCCGACGGCAGGCTGTCGGCGTTCCCCAGGATGGTCAGCACGCGCACCCAGCGGGTGGCGAAGCGTTGGGTCAGGTACTCGGGCTGAGCGGCGGGTGCACCCACCGTGCAACTCCACCACGCGAACCACGATGCCTCATGCCCCCGGCAGACGTCCACCCGCATGCTGTCGACCGCCACTCGGCCGTAGTTGGCTTCCACCCTCACCCAAGCCTGCTGACTGGCCAGCAGTTGCCGCCCATCGAGCACGGCCAGCGGTGCAAGCGCTGCCGCCCATTGCGGATGCTGCTGCGCCGCCATGTGCAAAACCGCCAGCTTCTGGTGCCACTTGGCCAAGCCCACCCTGTGCGCCTGCAGGCTGCGCCCGCCACTCAGCACGGCGCGATCCACACGGTCGGCCCCCACGAGCCAGTGTTGGGTCTGGGCGGCATCGCCCGCAACCAGGGCGTCCAAGGCGCGGCTGAGCAGCCAGGTGTGGCACTGCGACGCCCCAAAGACACGTGGGTTCGGCCCCCAAATCGTCATGCGCTCCGGCATCGGGTCTTCGTAGCGCAGCCCCTCGCGCGCCGCCGCAGCTTCGCAGGCGAGGCCCAGCTCAGGGTTGGCCGCACGCACTTCAGCCAGGTGCGTCAGCCGTGTGCGCCAGAGCGCGAAACAGTCCGCATCGGCCTTGCAGTCGCCCAAGGCCAGCGTGCCCTTGGCGCTGCTCGCCAACGGCAGGTCCAGCAGCGGGTTGTCCTCGGCCGGCAGGGTGTTGGCTGGCAGGGCCAGAGCCTCGGGCCAGGGCTGCGGATCGGCATCGATGCGGTTCAGCAACAGCCACAGCAAGCCCAGCAGCAGCGGCAGACCGAGCACGATGGCCACACCCCAGAGCAGCCGGCGCACCCAGGGTTTCATGGCGTCGCCTCTCTCATGGCGTGCAGGCTTTCACTGAAGGCGGTCACGTACAGAATCTTCATCTCGCCCTGCTGCCGCTGCAGCTGGTAGCCGGTGCGAAAGGCCTGGATGAGCGACCCGTCCGCCCGTGTGAGCCGCCACTGCACGAGCACGAAGGCGTCGTGATCGCCCAGCAGCGTGAGCTGCTCCAGACGCGGTGCGGCACGCTGCAGGCCGGCCTGCGCGTACACGGCGCATAGCTTGCACATGTTGTCGCGCAGCGGCTCGGCCTCTGGAAATCCGAACACCCGCCCACCCAGCGCGATGGCCAGCGGCAGGCCGCAATGCGCGGCCACTGCATCGCCATCCAGTCGCTCGTAACTGGCCGCGTAGTCGGCCAGGAAGGCTTCGACTTCGGTCTCGCTCAGGCTCACCGCGCGATCACCATGCGATGGGTTCGCCGTTGTGATTCAGGAAGCTGCCGTTGTCCGTCAGGCGCAGCTTGCCCAGCACCTCGCGCATGCCGCGCACCGCATCCAGCGGGCTCAGCTCGGCCTGGCCGCCGCCCATGTCGGTCTTCACCCAGCCGGGGTGGAAGGCGACACAGACGGCGCGGCCGCCGAAGGCGATGCTGGCGTCCTTCAGCACCGAATTGGCGGCCGCCTTGCTGGCGCGGTACAGCCAGCCGTTGGGGCTGGTGCGCAGGCCGATGGAGCCCATGCGGCTGGACAGCAGCGCAAGCTTCGCGCCTTGCGCCAGGCAGTCGGTCAGCGCCGGCAGCACGCGCATGGGGCCGAGCACATTGGTGTGCATCACCAGGTCGAACTCGGTCTGCGTAGGCGGGCTGGGCGCGGCCTTGTCAGCGCCGTACACGCCGGCGTTGAGGATGAGCACATCGAAGCGCTCGCCGTCCAGCTTCCAGGCCAAGCCCGCGCATTGCCGTGCGTCCAGCAGATCCAACGCCAGCGCCTTGGCCCCCAGTTCCTGCAGCCGTGCCAGGCCCGCATCTTCGCGCGCCGTGGCCGTCACCTCGTGCCCTTGCTCGCGGTACTGGCGCACGAACTCCAGGCCGATGCCGCGCGAAGCGCCGATGACCAGGACCCGCATCAGCACATCTCCACGCACAGGGCGGTGGCCTCGCCCCCGCCGATGCACAGCGCCGCAACGCCGCGCTTGAGGCCGCGCTTCTTCAGCGCCCCGAGCAGGGTGACGACGATGCGCGCCCCGCTGGCGCCGATGGGGTGACCCAGGGCCACCGCGCCGCCGTGCACGTTGACGATCTCGTGCGGCAGCTTGAACTCGGTCATGGCCGCCAGGGTCACGGCGGCGAAGGCCTCGTTGACCTCCCAGAGGTTCACGCTCTTGGCGTCCCAGTTGGCCTTCTTGAGCGCCAGCTCGATGGCGCCCACCGGCGCGGTGGTGAACCACTCCGGCGCACGCGCGTGCACCGCATGGCTGACGATGCGCGCCACCGGCGCAAGGCCACGCCGGGCGGCTTCGCTTTCGCGCATCAGCACCAGGGCGCTGGCACCGTCGGAGATGCTGGAGCTGGTGGCGGCGGTGATGCTGCCGTCCTTCTTGAACGCGGGTTTCAGGCCGGGGATCTTGTCCAGCTTGGCCTTGAAGGGCTGCTCGTCGAACTTCACCACCGTCTCGCCTTTGGGGCTCGACAGCGTCACCGGCGCCATCTCCCAGTCGAAGCTGCCGTCTTCGTTTGCGGCCTTGGCGCGCTGCGTGCTGGCGATGGCGAACTGGTCCATGGCCTCGCGGCTGAACTGGTAGTGGCTCACGCACTGCTCGGCGAACACGCCCATCGCCTTGCCCCGTTCGTAGGCGTCTTCCAGGCCGTCCATCGCCATGTGGTCGTACATCTGGGTAAGGCCGTACTTCACGCCCTTGCGCGCGAACATCAGGTGCGGCGCGTTGGTCATGCTCTCCATGCCACCGGCCACCACCACGCTGGCGCTGCCCGCCACCAGCATGTCGTGGCCGAACATCATGGCGCGCATGCCGGAGCCGCACATCTTGGAAAGGGTCACGGCACCGGCGCTGTCGGGCAGGCCGGCCTTGCGCAGGGCTTGACGCGCCGGGGCCTGACCCTGGCCGGCCATCAGGCAGTTGCCCATCAACACCTCGTCGACATCGGCCCCGGGCACGCCAGCGCGCTCCACGGCGGCACGAATGGCCACCGCGCCCAGCTCCCAGGCGGCTAGGCCGGCGAAATCACCCAGCAAGCCCCCGATGGGCGTGCGCGCGGCGGAAACGATGACGATGGGGTCGGACATGACGGGGCTCCTGTAATTTGGCCAAAGCAAAGATTCGGAATTCTCGGCGCAGCGCGACCACTCAGGGCCTCTAACGCCAAACGCGGTAAGCCCAGAAGCTCTCGTCGGTGTCGATGCGGCGGCGCAAGTCGGACGGGCTGAAACCGGTCAGCCGCCGTGTTTCGCGACAGAGGTGCGACTGGTCGGCGTAGCCCTGATCCAGGGCCAGTTCGCTCCAGGCCGGTCCGCCCGCCGCCACCGCCTGCAGGAAGGCGTTCTCGGCGCGCGAGGCGCCGCGCAACTCGCGCAGCGGCACCCCCGCCCAGGCCTTCACGCGGCGTTCGAACTGACGAAGGCTGCGGCCGCTGGCACTGCCAGCCGCGCGCACGGCCAGGGCCTCCGTCCAGTCGCTGAAGCGCTGCCCGGCCGGGCGCGTCCAGGCCAGGGCCTGCCAACGGGGCGACAGGAAGCACTCCACCTCGGCCAGGCGCGCGTCGTCGTCGGCCATCTGCTGCAGACGCTGCAGCCAGTCGAGCCAGTCCGCCGGCAGCCGCGCGGTGGCCGGCTCGCAGCGGTTGCGCAGGGCTTCGGGCGGCAACCCGGTCAGGGCCGCGAAGGCATCCGGCAGAAAGGAAAGCATGAGGCCATGCACCGCGCCGTCGTTGAGCGTGCGCACCGGACCTGCAAACGGCCCACCGACCATCAGGGGCTGCAGCGCAAAGTCGGGAGGCCGAGGCAGGAAGCCCGGCGCCTCCATCCAACGGCCCTGACCCTGCATGAACAGATAGATCGTCACGTAGGGGGAAGCCGGCCAGTGGTTGTCCAGCGGCGGCGTGTCGCAAGCCCGGGTGTCGCGCAGCAGCCCGGCGCGCAGGCACCCGGCCAGGCTCAGCGGCGGCAGCCAGAGCCGGGTGATGGCCTGGGGGCAAAGGGGAGTGGACATGGCGGCTCAGTGTCGCCTGCGTTCAAGACGCAGGCGACGACCTTGGCCGAGCATGCTCGCCATGCGATCACCCCATGTCGACACTGCCAAGCCCATGCCGAGCGTGTGCCGCTGGCAAGACCTGCCCGGCCCCAGAACCCGCTGGTGGGGCTTGCCCCTGCTGCGCGAGATGGCGCGGGACTACCTGGGTCAGGCCGAAGGACTGCGGCGCACGCACGGCACCCTGGTGCGCACGCAGGTCGTGCGCGAGCGCATGCTCGACGTGTACGACCCCGCCCTGCTGCGCGAACTGCTGGTCGAGCACCACGAGGCCTTGGTCCGCTGGGAGCGGGGGCCAGAGGTGTTCGCCGAAGTGATGGGGCAGTCGGTTCTGGTGGCCGAAGGCGCGGGCTGGCAACGCCTGCGCCGCGTGCTGATGCCGGCCTTCTCGTCGCGCCGCGTACCAAGTTACGCGGGCCTGATGGGCGAGGCCGCCGAGGCGCACCTGCGCAGCGCTGCCGGCGTGCAGGACGTGGGTCTGCTGTTCAGCCGCATCACCATGGACGTGATGCTGCGCGCCCTCTTCGGTCAAGCGCTGGGGCGCGACGGCGCGCAGGTGGCCGCCGACGTGCAGACGCTGAGCGAGGCCGGCTTTCGCGAGATGTTCTGGCCCGTGACCCTGCCCGACTGGCTGCCGCTGCCGGGCAAGGCTGCGAAGCGGAGCGCGCTGAAGCGGCTGCGCGGGCTGATCCGCGACGGCCTGGCAAACCCCAGCGCGGGCAGCCTGGCCGCCGGTCTGCGCCAGGCACGCAGCGATCACGGTGAATCCCTCAGCGAGACCGAACTGCGCGACCAATGCATGGTCAGCTTCCAAGCCGGGCATGAGACCAGTGCCACCGCCCTGCTGTGGTGGAGCGCGCTGCTTGCGAACCATCCCGCCGAACAGCGTTGCCTGCGGGAGGAGGTGGACGGCACGCTGCAAGGTCGCGCGCCGAGCGGTCAGGACCCGCTGCCCCGGCTCGACGCCAGCCTGAAGGAGGCCATGCGTCTGTACCCGCCCGTTGCAGCCTTGCTCACGCGCCGGCTGCTGAGACCCATCCAGCTGCAGGGCCTGGCCTTGCCTGCTGGCTTGCTGCTGCGCTTCACCCTGCACACCTTGCACCACGATCCCAGTCTGTGGGACGAGCCCGAGCGGTTCCGGCCGCAGCGCTTCCTGCCGGGCGCAGCGCCTCCGCCGCGCGGTGCCTACCTGCCCTTCGGCGTGGGGCCACGCGTGTGCTTGGGCCAGCACTTCGCCATGCAAGAGATGCAACTGGTCGCGGCGCAACTGCTGCAGCGCTTCGCCCTGCACCCGCTCAGCGGCGACGCACCACCGGTACCCCGCCTGCGTGTGACGTTACGACCGCTGGCGCCGCTGCGGCTGGAGCTGCGTCCACGGCAAGACGCGCCGGCGGCTCGGTGAACGGAGGGCGGATCGAAGCGCCGATGGGGTTCGCCGTCAGCCCGGCGCATAGCGCGCCAGGATGCGCGCCAACTCGCCCTCGCGCTTCATGGCCTCCAAGGCCTGCCAGACCGGCTCGGGCTGCAGCGGCGAGCCCTTGGGGATGGCGCAGTGGTATTGCGCGGCCTGCACGGGCAGGCGCCAGTCGGCGAGTCGGGCGTCCGGGTGCTGGCGCTGGAACCAGTGCAGCGACTGCTGGCTGACCACGGCCACCGCCGTGTGCCCACGCACCAGCTTGCGCAGCGCGGCGGCCTGGTCGGGGGCGTCGTCGCGCCGCAGCTGGCCGCTGTCAAAGAGCGGCTGCAGCATCGGGTAGTGGTAGCCGCGCACGGTGCCGACGCGGGTGCCGCTCGGCAAGGACTTCACGGTGGCCGGTGCCGCCTGCCCCTGGCGACCCACGAGTTGGTCGCCGATGTCGAACAGGGGCGGGCTCCATTGGTGATGCGCGGCGTTGGGGAACCAGCTCGGGTGCATGCCACAGCCCAGGTCCGCGTGCCGGCGCATGTGCTCAGCGGAGTGCGGCGCGATCTCGCGCTGCTGCGGCACCCGGGCCCAAACCAACGGCAAACCAAGACGGCGCGCCAGCGCCTCGCCGATGTCACGGTGGATGCCGGCGCGCACCTCTTCGCCCACCACCTCGCCCCAGGGCATGGCCCAGCTGCGGGTGAAACCCAGCCGCAGCTCGGTCGGTGGGGAATCGGCCACGGCGGTCTCGGAGGCCGCGCTCGCCCACCCGCTCAGGCAGGCGGCGAGCAGGCCAGCGGCGGCTCGCCGGATCGTGCTTCTCTTGAGCTTCATCGCCGGCGCATTGTTGCGGCCGGCCGGCTCAAGGTGAGATCAGGCTCAGCGCAGGAATTCACGCAGCTGGCCGGCCAGCCAGTCGCGGTCGTCCCACATCAGGAAGTGGAAGCCCTTCTCGCTCATCGCGATGCGCAAGTGCTTCAAGCCCTGGTACTGGCGCTCGAACAGGGCGCGGGTGCTTTCCAGCGTGGCGCCCATGGGCTGGTAGGCGGCCCAGGAGCCCAGCAGAAGGGTGGGCTGCTCAACCTTCGGCAGCAGCGGGCGGAAGTCGCCGCCCCAGATCTCGCTCATGGCCTGCGCGACAGTGGCCGGGTCGCTGGCCAGGCCCCAGCGGACCAGGGTCTGCTGTCCTTCGGCCGAGCGCGTCATGCCCTGGGCCATGGCCTTGTGCTGGGCCTCGGGCATGGGCTTGTCCCCCTGGCTCTTCATCTGCGCACGCATGCCGGCGCCCATTTGCTTCGCCTGTTCGGGAGTAGCCGCCGGGTTGCGCAGCGCGGCGAGGAAGGGCAGGCTGTCCACGATCACCAGGCGGCGCACTTGCTGCGGCTCGGCGGCGGCGAGCATCAGCGCCAAGTTGCCGCCCAGGCTGTGGCCGACGATGTCCACGCCGCTCAGACCCTTGTCCTTCAAATAGGCGCGCAGGGCATCGCGCTGGGCTTCCAGGTAGGGCTCGTTCGGTACCGGCGCGCTGCCGGCGAAGCCGGGCAGTTGCACCAGATGGCATTGCACGCCGGGTTGCAGCGCGGCGCAGGCCTCGGTCCATACCTCGGCGCCGCTCGCCAGGCCGGGGATCATCAGCACGGGTCGGCCTTCGCCGACCACCTTCACCTGCGGGCCGGCTTGGGCGAAGGCGGCAAAGCCGAGGGCGAGGGTGGCGATCAGGGTCTTCATGGCAGTCATGGGGTGGGTTGGGATGGGCGCACTGTGGCCACGGGAAGGCCGGACGGCATCTGGCCAGCGCCGAATCGACAGCGGTGGCGATGAACGGCGAACTCAGCCGAAGAGCCGCTGCGCCAACGCTGAGAGGTTTTGTTCACGCTGCCAGCCTTCGACATCGCGAAGCTGGATGCGCAGGCAGCTGTAGCGGTGCAGCAGGAAGAGACGCATCAGCGCGTCAGGCGCGGGGCGCGGCATGGCAAGGCCGTCGAACAAGGCTTGCACGCGCGACGCTCTGCCGGCGGCCAGAAAGGTCAGCGGCCCCAGCCAGTCGTAGGCGGAAGGGCCGACCAGCCCGTCCCCAAAGTCGAACATGCCGCTGAGCTCGCCGGCCTCGTCGACGAGCAGGTTCATGGGGGCGTACTCGCCGGTCAGCAGCACATCGGGGCCACTCGGGATCGGGCCGTCCAGGAAGGCTGGCAGCTCGGCCAACAGGTGCGCCGGCAGCCCGGTGCGCTGCTGGCGCGCGAAGCAACCCGCGCGCTGCCGGGCGATGAAGTCTCCCCAGTTGGGGGCCAGCGAAGCCTGCGCGCCCACCGGCAACGCGTGGACCTCGCGAATGAGTTCGCCGATGCGGCGCAAGGCACGCAGGCGAAGCGGCTCTTCCCACTGCGCCCAGACTGCTTCCATCAGCCGACCGGGCAGGAAGCTCATGCGCGTCCAGGACCAGCCTTGTGCCTCCCCGCTGGCCAGGAGCTCGGGCGTGGGCAGGGAGAGCCGGCCGTGCAGGCGTGGCATGAGTCCGCGCTCGAACGCCCAGTGGTCGCGAAGGAAGGGCGGGTAGAGCTTGAGCACCTCCACCTGCCCTAGAAGCGCCACCAGCACCGTGCCCTCGCCGGCCGGCTGCCAGTCGCCCGTCCAGCCTTGCGCGCGCACCAGTGCCTCCATGAGCGGTCGCCAGGCGGCGGGGTCGTCGTGGAAGGCGTCAAACTGGGCTGGGTTGTCGAAGGCAGGGAACGTCAGTTCTTGCATCGATCGCCTCGCTCCGTGTCAGCCGCAGCCGTAGGACATCACATCGCTGCCCAGCAGCCTCCACTGCCCGGCCAGGTTCACGAACAGCAGCCGCACCCAGGGGTCATCGTGGGCGGGGCGTTCGTCCAGGTGCCCAGGGGCGCGGCCAGTGGCCTCGGCCCAGAGCAGATCGGGCAGGCCATCGCCATCCAGATCGAAGCGACGCCACTCCAGGCGGGTGAAGCCATGCTGCTCGCGCTTGAGCGCCACGCGCTCCAAGGCACCCAGGGCCTTGGCTGCCGCGGCTGGGGGACGGCTGCTGTAGAACCAGAACAGCCGGCGCGGGCCGGCGGGCGAGGCCTGCCAGCCGTTGCGTTGGGCGGTGGCGCCATCGAGGTCGCCAAAGGCAAAGCCTTCGCCGGGCCAGTCCTCACACAGGTAGTCCACGTCCGGGCGCCACGCACCCCGCACCTGCTGCGGCAGCTGCGACCGGGCGCGCACCCGGCCATCGCTGAGCAACTCCACGCGCACCAGGGGTTGGGTCAGGCGCTCGACGCGCGCATGCGCCCAATCCTGCGGGTTCAGCAGCGCCCCCACGTACCAGCGCTGCTGCGCGTCGAAGCGATGGGCCAGCTGCGCCAGCGGGGTGGCGGGATCGGCCAGTTCGGCCTCCGAGCGGAACCAGGACGGCGCCGGAGGCTGCAACGGCAAGGCGGCGAGAAAGGCTTTCACGCGGGCGGCAGCCATCGGCCCTTCCAGCGGAAAGTCCGGCGAGCCCCGTTCCGTCCAGGCCCTGCCATCGACCTCGGTCAGGCTGGGCAGCGGTGGCGGCGGTTCGCGCTCGGCGACCAGCTGCCCATGAAGAAGCTGGCGCATGCGAGCGCGCTCGACCTCGAAATCCGCATCGCGCGGTGGGCAATGTGCCCCCTCGCAAGCGTGGCCCTGTTGGGTCTCGTAATGCGCCATCCAGTCCCAAGAGGGTTCGAGCGCAAACATTTGCCTCGGGTTGTACTCGAGGTTGCTCTCCGAGACGCCCCAGCGCTCCCAGGCGCTCACGCCGATGCGCTCCGGCGCCACGGGTGAACGCGCCAACAGCTTGCAGGCCACGAAACCGTCCTGTGGTGACTGCGTGGGAATCTGGGTTTGCACCGCACAGTAGCTGGCATCCGGCGCAGGCTGGGCTCGCAGATTCATCTCGGTGTTCAGCGGCAGGCGCGCCAGCACTTCGGCCTGGGGCTGCGCCGCCGTCCGCAACAGCACCCCGGACCCGGCGGCCCAGCGCCGCTCAGCCGGCACGCCCGCTTCGCCCGCGCGCGCTGGTGCCACCCAGCGCGGGCTCAAGAAGCGACAGGCCACAAAGCCGCGCATCGAGTCAGGCGCGGGGCCATAGAACCCCCCAAAACCAAGCTCGCAATAGCCCTCTTCCGGACCCGGCTTGATCAATCGAACCCGGCTGCCCTGCTGCAAACGCGCCTGCACCGGCGCATCCGCCGTCGCTTGCGTGCGCACCAGCAGCGGGCCACTGGCCACCCAGCGTTCATCCGGCATGGGCAACGGCTGGGCGGCCAAGCTCGCGCAGGTGGCCCAGCCCTGCAGGGGCGGCGCGAACCCTGGAGGCGGTGTCCGCCCTGGGAGGTCGCCCTCCCGCACCTCGCACTGACTGCCCACGCTGCGCAGCAACACCACGCGCTGGCCCTGGCCCAGCCGGTGCAGGAGCTTGGTGCCAGGCGCCTGCCCTTCGCGGATGTCCAGCGAAGGGCTGTGATTCCATCGGTAGGCAGGGCCCGCCTGCACGGGCTGAGCCAGCCCCCCGCTCGGCAGCGCCGTCAGCAGCAGGTACTGGGCCAGCAGACCGATGACGTGGGCTAGGGGAGTTGGCCGCCGGGGCTTCATGCGTTCAGCACCAGGCCGGTGCCGCGCACCTCCTTGGCAACCTGCTGAAGGTGCGCGGCGAAGGCGGCGTCTTCGCCGCGCAGCAGTTGCGGCAGCAGGAAGAAGAAGTCGTCGCGCGCGCACCATTCGCGCATGGCGTCGTCCCAGCTGTTCCAGCGCCGCTTCTCGCTCTCGCTCATCTCGGGCTTCCAGGCCACCAGGTAGGCGCGTTCGAAGAGGCTGATCAGCATCTCGAAGATCACCTGCATGCGCTCGCGTTGCTCGGGTGTGGGGTTCTCGAGCGCAGTCTGGGTGCGCAACTGCAGATCGCTGTGGGCCAACACCACCTTGAGGAACTCGTCGTAGGCGTCGGCCAGCAGCAGATAGGCCTCCTCCTCCTCGTTCTCACGTTCGGCACGTTCCTGCTTGAGGAAGACCCAGATGGCGAAAGGCAGGCCAATGACGGTGACGATGTAGCTGGCTTGTTCCCAGAGGTCGGCGGGCCAGTTCATAGGTAGTCGTCCTCGAGTTGGTGGCGGACGGCGATCACGGTGACCTGCCGAGCGTCGGTGATGTCGTAGAGCGCCAGGTAGCCGTTACCCGCTGCCGGGATGACCAGCTCGCGAAGCTGCGAGCCGGGACCGGGATGCCGGTACAGATAGGGAGTGGATGCGAGGCGGTGCCGGATTTCGACCTCCAGCGCGTCGATGGTGTCCAACGCGACCCCCAGGTCCTCTGCCTGGCGAGCGCGGTCGATCAGAAAGTCCAGCAGGCGCTGCAGGTCGGCTCGGGCCTGCGCCGTGAAGCGCACGGCGAAGCCGGCAGCCTTCACCGCTTGGCGCTCTGTTTGGCTTCCTGGCGCAGCAGCTGCTTCCGCCTGGCCTCGACGCGCTCGCGAAGTTCGCCGAACACCTCTTCAACGCTGTACGACACCCCCGTGCGCCGGTACTCCTCCAGCGACTCGATGCCCCGGCGCAGGAACTCCGCCCGCACCTGGCGGCGCTGCACCTCGCCACGCATGGCGGTCTCCATCAGCATGGAGACGGTCTCGCCTTCCTTGAGCACAGACTCGGCGGCTTCGCGGAACTCGGGGGTGACGCGCAGCGAAGGGAGGGAGGCGGTTTTCATGACGTGGCTCCGTGCGTCGCAATTGCAACGCGAGACAGGATGCTAACGCGCGAAGCGGCGCGATGCGTCGTAAGGGAACACGTCATGCACATGCCCAGCCAAGATGGCTTGCTTGCAGCCCTGCCAGAAGGCGGGGTCGAGCAGGTCGGCGTGGTGCTTGAGGAAGGGCGCGCGCACGGTGTCGTGGCCGAGCAGGAAAGGGCCGAAGGTTTCCGGGAAGACATCGCCCTTGTTGACCGCGTACCAGATCTCGCCGGACATCTCGTCCTCCTCGTTGCGCGGCGCGGGCACCTTGCGGAAGTTGCAGTCGGTGAGGTACTCGATCTCGTCGTAGTCGTAGAACACCACCTTGCCCTGGCGCGTCACGCCGAAGTTCTTCCACAGCATGTCGCCGGGGAAGATGTTGGCGGCCACCAGGTCCTTGATGGCGTTGCCGTACTCGATGACGGCTGCCTCAGCCTGGGCCGGCGTGGCGTCCTGCAGGTAGAGGTTGAGCGGAATCATGCGACGTTCGACGTAGCAGTGCTTGAGCACGATGTCGTCGGGGTCGCTTTCGTCGAGCAGGCTGGGGCAGTAGTGGCGCAGTTCCTTGATCAGGTCTTCCTCGAAACGGCGGCGCGGCAAGGCCACGTTGCTGTACTCCAGGGTGTCGGCCATGCGGCCGACGCGGTCGTGCTGCTTCACGAGCAGGAACTTGCCCTGGATCTGCTCCCGCGTGGTGTCCTTCTGCGGCGGGTAGAAGTCCTTGATCATCTTGAAGACGAAGGGGAAGCTGGGCAGGTCGAACACCAGCATGACCATGCCCTTGATGCCGGGTGCGATGCGGAACTTGTCGCTGGAATGGCGCAGGTGGTACTGCAGGTCGCGATAGAACAGGTTCTTGCCGTGCTTTTGCAGGCCGACGGCGCTGTAGATCTCGCTGCGCGGTTTCCTGGGCATCAGGCTGCGCAGGAACTGCACGGCGGCCGAGGGCACCTCGATGTCCACCATGAAGTAGGCCCGCGCAAAGCTGAACAGCGCGAGCAGGTCCTCCTCGCCGAACAGCAGGGCGTCGATCACCAGACGGGACGGCGGACTCCCGGTCTCGCCGCGACGCTCACCTCCTGAGCGGGCTGCTGTCGGCGTCGACTCCACATGCAGGATGGGCAAGGCGAACGGCGTCTCATGAAAGCCGTTGATGATCTTGCCCACCACGTAGGCGCCTTTGTTGCGGAAGAACAGGCTGGAGAGCACCTGCACCTGGAAGTTGGTGCGCCACTTCTTGCCGCCCAGATGCCGCTCCACCGCCTCGGCCACCCGGGCCACGTCGCGCTCCGGGTCCTCGAAGGGCGTCTTCAACTGGAAGTTGGTGACGATGCGGCGGAAGGTCTCGCCCAGCTTGCCGGGCTCCGGGTAATAGGCACGGTAGGTGGGCTTGGCGGCAGGCTCGTCGTTCTCGATGTACTCGGTGCTGACCGCCGGCCGCACGAACAGGAAGTCGTTGTGGAAATAGCTGTGGTGCAGGATGCGCGTGCACACCGAGTTGAAGAAGGTCTCGGCCAGCTCGGGCTGGAGGTGATTGGTGAGCAGGCCGATGTAGTGCAGCTTGATCTGCTGCCACACCTCCATGGGCAACTCCGAAGCCTGGTAGCCGGCTTCAAGAAGCTCAACGGCCTCGCCCACCCGCGTGTCGTAGAAGGCGATGCGTTCGGCCTGCGCCTTCTGCTGGCCATGCCAGTCCGCTAGCTCGAAGCGTTGCTTGGCACGGGCCGTGGTCTCGCGGAAGAGGCGGTAGTGGCGGTTGAAGCCACCCAGCAGGGCCTGGGCGATCTCGTGGGCACGCGGGTCGTTGAGCTGGTGCGGAAACATCAGAGATCACTCTCCAGGTAGCGTGCGGTGAGTGCGGCCAAGCCGCGCGAATAGGCCGGCAGCACGTCGTCCAGGCAGCTGGCCGTGATGCGCAAATCTTGCAGATGGCCGTCGTGCAGCCCGTACACCCAGCCATGCACAGTGACCGACTGCCCCCGCGCCCAAGCGTCCTTCACGATGGTGGTGAAGCAGACATTGCGCGCCTGCTCCAGCACGTTCAGCTCCACCAGCGCGTCCAGGCGCTTGGGTCCATCGGGAATGCAGGCCAGCAGGCCGGCGTGCATGTCGCGCACGTCCTGCACATGGCGCAACCAGTTGTCCACCAGCCCGGCTCGCTGGCCGGCCAGGGCCGCGCGTACCCCACCGCACTGGCTGTGGCCGACGACGATGACATGCAGCACATTCAGCACGTCCACCGCGTACTGGATGACCGAGAGTGCGTTCAGGTCGGTGTGCACCACCAGGTTGGCCACATTGCGGTGCACGAACAGCTCTCCGGGCAGCAGGCCGACGAGGTCGTTGGCCGGCACGCGGCTGTCGGAGCAGCCAATCCACAGGTATTGCGGGGTTTGCTGCGCCAGCAGCTTGCTGAAGAAGCCCGGCTCACGTGCCTCCAGGCTGGCGGCCCAGCGGCGGTTGTTGGCGAACAGCTCGCCGAGTTCCTTGCTGCTGCTCATCAGGGGGGGTCTCGATAGAGGGCGTACAGGTGTCGGTCAATGACCGTCCCGCGCTTGATGGCGCTGCGCGGTTGGACGGATTCCAGCCGCATGCCGATCTTCTCGGCCACACGGCCAGACGGGATGTTGCCCGCATGGATGGGCGCGAACACGCGCGTCACTTCGGGGTTCAGCAAGGCCTGCTCCACCAGCCAGCGCGCGGCCAGAGGCACGAGGCCTTGGCCCCAATGCGCGGGCGCAAGCCACCAGCCGACCTCAACGTTGCAACGCTGGAAGCCGGTTTGCGGGTGCGCGCCCACGCCGCCCTGCGGCACGTCCTTTAAGCACAGCGCCCAGGTGCTGCCGGCCAGGCTGCCCTCGTTCACCCACCAGGCCGCGTCGGCCACGGTGTAGGGCTCGGGCCAGGTGTCGCTCATCCAGCGCAGGATGCGATCGTCGTTCGCGGCCCGGGCCAAGGCCGCCTCGTCTCCGGGGCGCCAGGGTCGCAGGGTCCAAGGGTCAGGGAGTGAGTTCACGCAACTGGACGATGTTGCCTTCCGGGTCGCACACGTTGCGCACCCGCATGCCGGGCCCCGGCCACAGAGGGCCGCAGACCCGCCCGCCCAACTGCTCGGCGAGCCGCTCCGCTTCGGCCAGGCTCGGCACGGTGAAGAAGGGCTTGATGGCCTGCGCTTCGCGCGGCTCGGGGGGCGTCTGGATCATGAGGCCCTCTCGGTAAGCCGCTGGGATGGCATGGACGATGAGCTGCGCGTCAGGTGACTGCAGCACCTGGTGCTCGGCATCCTGGTGGAGAACCTGCGCACCGAGCAGCTGCGCGTAGAAGCCGGCGAGCGTTTCCAGATCAAGGGCATAGATGAGCACGCCCGCGCGGGCCGGGCCCGACACTCAGGCCGCCTTGGGCAGTTTGGCCCCGAGCCACCCCAGCGGCCCGAGGACCAGTCCGCAGCCGAACACCCACCAGAGCCTGAGCGTGCCGCCCTCGAAGGCCAGGATGCCCAAGGACCGCAGCACCAGCACGGCGATGGCCGCCATCGCCAGCAAGGTGCACAGCGCACCAAAGGCCCGCGCCAGCTGGGCGCTCAGCGCGTCGCCCGATGCCGCGGCGAAGAAGCCGTAGCCCAGCATCGTGAGGCCCGGAAAGGCCAGCCAGGCGGTCCAGCCCGGCTGCAAGTTCGACCAGCCCGCCGCGGTGGCCAGCAGCACGCCGCCGCTGAGCAAGCCCAGCAGCACCATCAGCCCTCCGAACGCGAGCATCAGCATCACATCGTCTCGGCGAAGAGCTCGCGCCCGATCAGCATGCGGCGGATCTCGCTCGTGCCCGCGCCAATCTCGTAGAGCTTGGCGTCGCGCCACAGCCGGCCCAGCGGGTACTCGTTGATGTAGCCGTTGCCGCCGAAGATCTGGATGCCCTCGCCAGCCATCCAGGTCGCCTTCTCAGCGGTCCACAGAATCACCGAAGCGCAGTCCTTGCGCACCTGCCGCACATGCTGGCTGCCGAGCTTGTCGAGGTTCTTGCCGATCGTGTAGAGGAAAGCGCGGCCTGCCTGCAGCACGGTGTACATGTCGGCCAGCTTGCCCTGGATGAGTTGGAACTCGCCGATGCTCTGGCCGAACTGCTTGCGGTCGTGCACATAGGGCACGACGTTGTCCATCACCGCCTGCATGATGCCGATGGGGCCTCCGGCCAGCACCGCGCGCTCGTAGTCCAGGCCACTCATCAGCACCTTCGCGCCCTGGTTCAAGCCGCCCAGGATGTTCTCGGCCGGCACCTCGACGTCCTGGAACACCATCTCGCCGGTGTGGCTGCCGCGCATGCCCAGCTTGTCCAGCTTCTGCGCGGTGCTGAAGCCCTTCATGCCCTTCTCGACGATGAAGGCGGTGACGCCACGCGCGCCCATCTCCGGCTCGGTCTTGGCATAGACCACCATGGTGTCGGCGTCAGGGCCGTTGGTGATCCACATCTTGCTGCCGTTGAGCAGGTAGTAGCCACCCTTGTCCTCGGCCTTGAGCTTCATGCTGATGACATCGGAGCCGGCGCCCGGTTCGCTCATGGCGAGGGCTCCGACATGCTCTCCGCTGATCAGCTTGGGCAGGTACTTGGTCTTCTGCGCATCGTTGCCGTTGCGCTTGATCTGGTTCACGCAAAGGTTGCTGTGCGCGCCGTAGGAAAGACCGACGCTGGCGCTGGCGCGCGAGATCTCCTCCATGGCCACCATGTGCGCCAGGTAGCCCATGTCGGCGCCACCGTACTGCTCGGGCACGGTGATGCCGAGCACGCCGAGTTCCCCCATCTTGGGCCACAGGTCCATGGGGAACTGGTCGCTGTGATCGATGGCCGCGGCGCGCGGGGCAATCTCAGCCTCGGCGAAGGCGCGCACCGCGTCGCGAAGGGCATCGATGTCGTCGCCAAGTTGGAAGTCGAGTCCGGGAAGGTTCATGATGGGCGAAGCCTGGATGGATGGCAGACGGAGGATTCTGCCGCTGCGCTCGAAGGCGAGCCGCCAGACGATGGCGCGAGGCCCGCCAAGGCTTGCCCGGTGTAGAAACGCAGCATGCAACTGCAACAACTGCTCTTCAGCCAGGGCTTCGGCAGCCGGCACGAATGCGCGGGGCTGATCGTCCAGGGGCGCCTGCGCATCGCAGGCGCCACGCCGACGGACCCCTACGAGGAGGTCGACCCCGAGGGTTTGGAGTTCGAGCTGGACGGCCAGCCCTGGCCCTACCGCGAGAAGGCCCTGGTGATGCTGCACAAGCCGCCGCATTACGAGTGCTCGATGAAGCCCAAGCACCACCCCAGCGTGCTCAGCCTGCTGCCCGGCCCCCTGCGCGTGCGCGGCGTACAACCCGTCGGCCGTCTGGACGAGGACACCACCGGCCTGCTGCTGCTCACCGATGACGGCGCGCTCATTCACCGCTGGACACACCCGAAAAAAAAGCTGCCCAAGGTCTACGAGGCGAGGCTCAAGCATCCGATGGACGAGGCCGCCCGCCAGCGCCTGCTGGCCGGGGTGGTCCTGGACGACGACCCAGCACCGGTGGCCGCCACGGCGGCCGAGCTGCCCGAGCCGACCTTGCTGCGCCTCACGCTGACCAGCGGCCGCTACCACCAGGTCAAACGCATGGTGGCGGCGGTGGGCAATCGGGTGGAAGCCCTGCACCGGCCACAGTTCGGCCGTCTGGCCCTGCCCCCCGACTTGACGCCCGGCGCCTGGCGCTGGGTGGACGCCACGGCAGTCTGAAACCGTTCATTCCTCACGCTCGACCGCCCACCGGTTTGAGGGGGGGCACCGGATGGCCCCCGATGCGCGCCAGACGGCGGGCGCGTAAGCTTGCGGCCTTCTCACTGCTTCACCCGAGACCCGCCATGAAGACTTTGCTGATCGCCCTGCTCGCCGCCCCCGCCCTGGCCCTGGCCGCCGGACCTGACGCCCAGCTGCGCGCCGAGTGCGCCGTGCAGCACAAGGTGGCGGTGAAGCCGTCCGCCAACGAATACACCTTCGCCTACCACAAGGGCCAGCTGCGCGGTGAAGCCCGCGCCGGCAAGAACCTGCCCTGCAGCGAAGGCCAGTACAAGGCCTATGTGGCCAGCCTGGATCCGGCCCGCATGCTCGCCGCCAACCCCACGGCCGCCGGCAAGCCGGGCGCCGAAGAGCATGTGTTCAGCTACAAGAAGGGCAAGCTGGCTGCGCAGTAAGCGCTGCGGCTGCCCACCCGCGAGCCGGCCTCTTCAGGCCGGCTTTTTTGTGCCCGCTTCGTGCAGCAGCTGCTCGATGAGCGCGTCCTTCTCCTGCCAGAGCTGGCCCAGCCACTGCTGGAAACGCTCCCGGTAGGCGGGATCTCCGCTGTAGTCGCCGCCCAGCAGCTCGGTCGGCAGCGCACGCTCCTGCACACGCACCACGATGCGGCCCGCGCGCCCGCAGGCCAGGTCCCAGAAGCTGGGCGTGCCGTCGGGGTAGACGAGGCTGACGTCGAGCAGGCTGCGGAACTGGCCGCCCATCACGTTCAGCGCCAAGGCCAGCGCGCCCGCCTTGGGCTTGAGCAGATGGCGGAAGGGCGAAGCCTGCTTCGCATGCTTGGCGGCGGTGAAGCGGGTGCCCTCGGCGAAGTTCATCACGCTGGTCGGGATGAGGGCGAAGCGTTCGCAGGAACGCCGCGTGGTTTCCAGATCCTGCAGTCGCAGCGCCGGGTTCTTGCGGATCTCGGCCTCGCTGTGGCGCTTCATGAACGGGAAGTCCAGCGCCCACCAGACCAGGCCGATCACCGGCACCCCGATCAACTGCTGCTTGAGGAAGAACTTCAGGAAGGGCACGCGCCGGTTGAACACCCGCTGCAGCACGAAGATGTCCACCCAGGAGCGGTGGTTGCAGTTCACCAGGTACCAGCCACCGCGCTCCAGGCCTTCGAGGCCCTGCACGTCCCAGGCATGCCGACCGGTCCAGCCCAGCCAAGCGCTGTTGCAGGAAATCCAGTTGGTGGCGAGCGCGTTGAGCGCGCGGTCGATGGGCTTGCGCACGGCGGCCACCGGCAGCAGCAGCTTGAACAGCGACAGCAGCAGCAGGGGCGTGGCCCAGAACAGGGTATTGAGCGCGAGCAGCAGGCAGCTGAGCGCGCCGAGCAGGAGGGACGGCATGGCGCCGAAGTCTATGCAGACCGGCGCCCTGCCGACCCGCGCCGGCTAGGTAGAGGTCTCAGAGCTTGTGCATGAATCCCCGGGCGTCCGAGCAGGCCGTCCGGGAGGTGCGGAACAAGACGCTAAGCGCAGCCGTAGCGCGGGCTACGGCGAGCATTTGCAACGCGGTGCTGCGCCTTTCGGGCGGCATGAGCGGGCGGCAGGGATTGGTTCACAAGCTCTCATGGCTGAGCGCGCAACGCCACCGAATAGCGCGGAGCAGCGGCAGCCATGCGCTCCTGAGGCGTGGCGGGCTCCGCCTTCACGTCCAGGATGAACCCGAAGCGCTGGGCTTGCTGCTGTGCGGCGGCGTCCTGGCAGGCGAGGCTGCGCACCGCGCCACGCAGGGCCTGGCGGTACTCGCGCGGCGCAAAGGGCGTGCGCACCGAGACGATGTTCCGGCCGCTCAGCTCGAACTCGACGCGGTAGCTGCCTTCGATCTGGTGCACGCTGACGGCGCGGTCCATGCCCTCCTGCAAGGTGGCGGCGACGGCCGGGCAGCTGCGGGCCACGTCGTGGCGCAGGGTGCCGCGGGACACCTCCACGCGGCCGAGCGCTGCGCCTTCCTGGGCCAGTGCGGGCAAGGGGGTGAGCATGGCGCCCAGCAAGAGGGCGGAGGCAAGGGGCAGGCGGTTCAACTTCATGGGAGCACTCCTGGTGACAGCGGGTCACGGAGGGCCGGATGGCCATCCGCAACGCCATGCTCCAACCGGCGTCGCCCGCACGGAAAAGGTCACGGCCTTCCCGCTTGGTCAGTCATGACCAAGCGCAGGGTGCCAGGCGTCAGGGAGTGGCGGCGCGCGTGAAGCCCACCGGCACGATGCGGCCCCCTGTCGCGCCGACGCGCGCCTCGACCACGACGCGCTCGACGCCCGGGCAGTTCATACGCCGCAGCCGCATGTCGATGTCGGAAATGACGGCACGCTGCCCACGGCGATCGACCATGTGCCGAATCACCCGCACGGTGACGGCCCGCGGACGCCCGTCCTTCAGCTCCACTTCCGCTGCGTAGTGCGCCTCCGCCTCAAGGCCGGGCACGGGGGGCAACTCGCCCTCCAAGGCACAGCCTTCAGGCAACAGGGCTTGGGCAGCCAGCGGCACGACCATCAGGCCAGCCAGCAGCAAGGGGCGCAGACAGCTCACAGGAATCGCTCCAACAGTCGTCGTGAATGACGGTCCAGCGCCCAGCGGTCGGCCACGTAGAGCTGCAGGCTGTGGCTGGTGGTGATGAGCAGGCGGCCCTCACCCGGCCCCCCCAGTCGGCGAATGTCCTCTTCGCTCTTCAGATGGAACTGCAGCGGGCCTCGGTCGGTCTCGACCGTCCAGAGGCTGGGCGTGCTGAAGGTGCTCACCGACACCAGGCGGGTGAGCGTGGGATGGAATTCGCGTTCGCTCAAAGCTCGGCGCAGCAGGCCCTGCGCCGGCTCGGGCACCTCGGCCAGGCGGGGCAGCCAGGCGCGCTCGTGGCCGTCGGCGCCGGTCAGGCTGATGCCCTCCTCCGGCGCGCTGATGGGGTGGGCGCGCACCGGGTTCACAGGCTCGCCGTCGAACAGCAGGCGGCCGAATTCATCTTGGCTGAGGTTCATACCGCCTCTCATACGGCCACTTGCTGGTGCTGATGCGGGTTGGGAGCGACGACCATCAGGCCGCCCTGGCTGCTCGCGTCCTCCGACTCGTCCACGCGCCGCGCCTGCGCCTCCCACAGGCGCCAGTAATGGCCCTGCCGGGCGATCAGCTCATCGTGCGGGCCCAGCTCGACGATCTCGCCGCGGTCCATCACCACCAGGCGGTCGGCCTTGCGCAGCGTAGACAGGCGGTGGGCGATGGCGATGGTGGTGCGGCCCTTCACGAGGTTGTCCAGCGCCTTCTGGATTTCCTTCTCGGTCTCGGTGTCCACCGCGCTGGTGGCTTCGTCCAGGATGAGGATGGCCGGGTCGATGAGCAGCGCGCGAGCGATGCTGATGCGCTGGCGCTCCCCACCGGAAAGTCCTTGCCCTCGCTCGCCCACCAGGCTGTCGTAGCCATGCGGCAGGCGCAGGATGAACTCGTGCGCGTGCGCGGCTCGCGCCGCCGCCACGATCTCCTCGCGCGTCGCCCCCGGCTTGCCATAGGCGATGTTCTCGGCGATGGTGCCGAAGAACAGGAAGGGCTCCTGCAGCACCAGGCCGATGTGGCGGCGGTAGTCGCTGACCGCGATGCGGCGCAGGTCCACGCCGTCGACCTTGATCGAGCCCTCGCTGACGTCGTAGAAGCGGCAGATCAGGTTCACCAGCGTGCTCTTGCCGGAGCCGCTGTGGCCCACCAGGCCCACCATCTCTCCGGGCCGGATGTCGAGATCCAGGCGCTTGATCACCGCGCGGCTGCCGTAGCGGAAATTCACGCCGCTGAGTTGGATGGCGCCGCTGGCCTTCTCGAAGCGCTCGGGCTGCACCGGGTCGGGCACGTTGGACACATGGTCGAGGATGTCGAAGATGCGCTTGGCGCCGGCCGCCGCCTTCTGGGTGACGGAGACGATGCGACTCATCGAATCGAGCCGGCCGTAGAAGCGGCCGATATAGGCCAGGAAGGCGGTCAAGGTGCCCACCGTCACCGCGCCCCGGCTGATCAGCCAGATGCCGACTGCCCAGACCACCAGCAGGCCGAACTCGGTGAGCAGGCCCACGGTGGGGCCGAACAGGCTCCAGGTCTTGTTCAGCTTGTCGTTCACCGCCAGGTTGGCGGCATTGGCTTCCTTGAAGCGGCGCGCCTCGCGGCGCTCCTGGGCAAAGGCCTTCACGACCCGGATGCCGGGAATGGTGTCGGCCAGCACCGAGGTCACCTCGCCCCAGACGCGGTCGATCTTCTCGAAGCCGGTGCGCAGGCGGTCGCGCACCAGGTGGATGAGCCAGGCAATGAAAGGCAAGGGCACCAGGGTGGCCAGCGCCAAGCCGGGGTGGATGCTGAACAGGATGATGGCCGTCATGGCCAGCATCAGCACGTCGGTGATGAAGTCCAGCGCGTGCAGGGAGAGGAAGACCGAGATGCGGTCGGTCTCCGAGCCGATGCGCGCCATCAGATCGCCGGTGCGCTTGTTGCCGAAGTATTCGAGCGACAGGCCCAGCAGGTGCTCGAACGTGGCCGTGCGCAGGTCGGCGGCGATGCGCTCGCTCACCAGCGCCAGGATGTAGGTCTTGGCCCAGCCGAGCAACCAGCTCACCAGGGCCGCGCCGAACAGACCGGCGAGCAGCAGACCCACCAGCATGGTGTCGATGGCCTGGCCGTTCTGGAACGGGATCAGCACCTTGTCCATCAGCGGCATGGTCAGGTAGGGCGGCACCAGGGTCGCGCCGGTGGCCCCCATCATCAGCAGGAAGCCCAGCAGCAGTTGGCCCTGGTAAGGCTTGGCGAAACGGCCCAGGCGCAGCAGCACCCAGGTGGACGGTGGCGTGAGCAGCTCGTGGTCGAACTGTTCCGACTCGTCCTCTTCCACATCCTCCAGCCGGCGGCCGGCCTGCAGGGTCTCCACCGCCTCGACCAGGCGCAGCAGTTCGGTCTGCACGGCCAGCGTGTGGGGGAACGAGGCCAGGCGGTGCTGCGGCCCCATCAGCTCCAGCTGTGCCAGGCCGCCGGCATCCTGCGTGCGCAGCGTCAAGCCGGCCAGCGGCCAGTGCTGCCAGCGCGCGGCGGCGGCGTCCCAGGCGAACAGGCGGTGCGCGCTGCACGCCAGCAGGCCGGCGGCGAAGCGTTGGTCGCTGGCCAGGTCGAGCGGCGCCGCGGCCAGCAGCGACTCCCCCGCCGACAGCTGGGTCTGCAGGTCCGCCCACAGCGGCGACTGGCGGGCGGCGTCGGGAATCCAAGCGATGGCCATGGGCGCGGATTGTGCGTGCCCGCAGCGCGCCCCTCCGTCGCAGCGGTGCCTCATGGCTCAGCGCAGAATGCGCGGCATCCGAGGCCAGAACCCATGCAAGCCAAGAACGACATCCAATTGCTGCGCATCAACTACCTGCGCGGGCCGAACATCTGGACCTACCGCTCCTGCCTGGAGGTCTGGCTGGACCTGGGCGAGTTGGAGGACTACCCGTCCAACCTGCTGCCGGGTCTGAACGAGCGGCTCACGCACTGGTTGCCCAATCTGATCGAGCACCACTGCGGCGTGGGCGAGCGCGGCGGCTTCCTGCAGCGGCTCACCGAAGGCACCTGGATGGGCCATGTTCTGGAGCATGTGGTCATCGAGTTGCTCAACCTGGCCGGCATGCCCACCGGCTTCGGCCAGACGCGCTCGACCAGCCGCCATGGCGTCTACCGCATGGTCTTCCGCGCCCGCGATGAGCAGGTGGCACGCGCCGCGCTGAAGGAAGGCCACGCGCTGCTGATGGCCGCCATCAACGACACGCATGTCCCTGGGTCCTTCGACGTGTCCGCCGCCGTGGGTCGGTTGCGCGAGGTCATTGACGACTGCTACCTTGGCCCCAGCACGGCCGCCATCGTGGCAGCCGCCACGGACCGACGCATTCCGCACATCCGCCTCAACGATGGCAATTTGGTGCAGCTCGGCCACGGAGCCCGGCAGCGCCGCATCTGGACCGCCGAGACCGACCGCACCAGTGCCATCGCCGAAGGCATCGCCAGCGACAAGGACCTGACCAAGGAGCTGCTGGCCGCCGTGGGTGTGCCCGTGCCGCACGGGCGCTCGGTCAAGGACGCCGACGAGGCCTGGGAGACCGCGCAGGATCTTGGCCTGCCGGTGGTCATCAAACCCAGCGACGGCAACCATGGGCGCGGCGTCAGCCTCGACCTGGGCACCGAGGCCGAAGTGCGCGCTGCCTTCCTGCTGGCCGAACCCGAAGGTTCGGAGGTGCTGGTGGAGCGCTGCATTCCCGGCAACGAACATCGCCTGCTCGTCGTCGGCGGCCAGGTGGTGGCCTGCGCGCGTGGTGAAAGCGCCTGGGTGCTGGCGGACGGCCGGCACAGCGTGCAGCAACTCATCGACAGCCAGATCAACACCGACCCGCGTCGAGGCCTCACCGAGGACTTCCCGCTCAACCGCGTCATCCCCGGCGAGGACCCGGTGGTCCTGCAGGAGCTCCGCCGCCAGGGTCTGTCGCCCGATTCGGTGCCTGAACACGGCCGGCGCGTGCTCATCCAGCGCAACGGCAACGTGGCCATCGACTGCACGGCCGAGGTGCATCCCGAGGTGGCCTTCCAGGTCGGCTTGGCCGCCCGCACGGTGGGTCTGGACATCGCCGGCATCGACCTGGTGTGCGAGAACATCAGCCAGCCGCTGGAGTCACAGGGCGGTGCCATCGTCGAGGTCAACGCCGGGCCGGGCCTGCTCATGCACTTGAAACCGGCCGAGGGAACGCCCCAGCCGGTCGGGCAGGCCATCGTCGACCACCTGTTCGCCGAGGACGAGAGCGGCCGGGTGCCCATCGTCGGTGTGATCGGGCGGCAGGACACCACCGCAGTCGCCCGTCTGGTGGCCTGGCTGCTGCACCTGCACGGTCGACAGGTCGGCCTGGCTTGCAGCGCCGGCCTGTTCCTGGGTCCACGGCGGGTGGAACAGCGGGTGAGGAAGCCTTATGACGCTGCGCAGCGCCTGCTGATGAACCGCCGCGTGGATGCCGTGGTGGCTGAGAACGACGCCCGCTCGGTGCTCGACGACGGCCTGGCCTACGACCGTTGCGCGGTCGGCATCGTGACCGACCTGCGTCTGGACGACAGCCTGCATGACCATGACGTGCGAGAGGTGGCTCAGCTCTTCAAGGTGCTGCGCACTCAGGTGGACGTGGTGCTGAGCGACGGCGCCGCCGTGCTGAATGCCGAGGACGAGCAGGTGGCCGAAATGGCCGAGCTGTGCGATGGCGAGGTGATCTTCTACAGCCGCGACGCCGCCGTGGCACCGCTGCAGGCCCACCGCCACGGTGGTGGTCGCGCCGTGCTGCTGCGTGAAGGGCGGGCCTGGCTGCTGAGCAACCAGGGGGAGCAGGCGTGCGCCAACGTCGACACGCTGCTGCAGCGCTTCAGCGAAGCCGGGCAGTCCTGTGAAGCTCCCGCCGTGCTGGCCGCTGTGGCGGCCGCCTGGGCGCTGGGCATTTCGCCCGAGCTGATTGCCGCCGGCCTCGACACCTTCGTTCCCACGCTCTGAGAACCACCCCCATGGACGTCCAACGCCTGCGTGCCCTGCGTGGCCCGAACCTCTGGAGTCGCCATACCGCCATCGAGACCGTCTGCGTCTGCGAGGCCAACGAACGCGACATCCAGCAACTCGACGGTTTCGAGCAACGTCTGCGCGCGCTC
This sequence comes from Burkholderiales bacterium, assembly GCA_017302655.1. Lineage (GTDB taxonomy): Bacteria > Pseudomonadota > Gammaproteobacteria > Burkholderiales > Burkholderiaceae_C > Inhella. Next base: position 5,051 of record JAFLDE010000020.1, on the reverse strand, counting down.
TTCCCGAAGATCGGCGCGCTGCGCCCCGCCACCGTGCAGCGCATGCCGGTCAGCCTTGCCCATGTGCTGGAGCAGGCCGCGCTGGCGCTGCAGGCGCAGGCCGGCTGTCCGGTCACCTACAGCCACACCCACCGCACCGGCACGCCCGGCCACTACCAGGTGGTGGTCGAGTACAGCGAGGAAGACGTCGGTCGCCTGGCCTGCCAGGAAGCCGAGAAGCTGATCCGCGCCGCACTGGACGGCCGCAGCGACTGGGATGCGGAAGCGGTCGTCAAGCGGCTGCGCGAGATTGACGAGGACGTGCGCCTGGGCCCCTCCACCGGCAGCATCGTCAACGCTGCCGTGGCGCGCGGCGTGCCTTACCGCCGTCTCACGCAAGGCTCGCTGGTGCAGTTCGGCTGGGGCGTGAAGCAGCGCCGCATCTGGGCCGCCGAAGTGGACGCCACCAGCGCCGTGAGCGAATCGATCGCGCAGGACAAGGACCTCTCCAAGCGTCTGCTGCAGTCGGCCGGCGTGCCCGTGCCCTTCGGCCGGCCCGTGGACGACGTGGACGAGGGCTGGCTGGCCGCCACCGAGGAGATCGGCCTGCCCGTGGTCGTCAAGCCGTTGGACGGCAACCAGGGCAAGGGCGTGACGGTGAACGTGAGCACGCGCGAGCACTTCGAGCTGGCCTACAAGGCCGCCGAGGAGATCGGCACCGTGCTCGTCGAGAAGTACCTGCCGGGCTCCGACTTCCGCCTGCTGGTCGTCGGCAACCAGCTGGTGGCCGCCGCGCGGCGCGACCCGCCGCAGGTCAGCGGCGACGGCGTCTCCACCGTGCGCCAGCTGGTGGACGAGGTCAACAAGGACCCGAACCGCGGGGACGGCCACGCCACCTCGCTGACCAAGATGCGCCTGGACGACATCGCCCTCGAGCGCCTCAAGCAGCAAGGCCTTGCGCCGGACAGCGTGCCGGCCAAGGGTCAGCGCGTCATCCTGCGCAACAACGCCAACCTCAGCACCGGGGGCAGCGCCACCGACGTCACCGACGACGTGCACCCCGAGGTGGCCCAGCGCGCCATCGCAGCCGCGCAGATCGTCGGTCTGCATGTCTGCGGTGTGGACGTGGTGGCCGAGACGGTGATGCGTCCCCTCGAAGAGGTGAGCGGCGGCATCGTCGAGGTGAACGCGGCGCCCGGCCTGCGCATGCACCTCTCGCCCTCGTACGGCAAGGGCCGCAACGTCGGCAAGGCCATCATCAAGAGCATTTACGGCCCAGACAAGAACGCCGACGGCCGCATTCCCCTCGTGGCCGTGACCGGCGTGAACGGCAAGACCACGGTGACACGGCTCATCACCCATCTGCTCACCACCGCCGGCTTGACCACCGGCATGACCAACACCGACGGCGTCTACGTCGACGGCCGGCAGATTGACAGCGGCGACTGCTCGGGGCCGAAGAGCGCGCGCAATGTGCTCATGCACCCGGACGTGGAGGCGGCGGTGCTGGAGTGCGCGCGCGGCGGCATCCTCCGCGAGGGCCTGGGCTTCGACCGCTGCCAGGTCGCCGTCGTCACCAACATCGGCACCGGCGACCACCTGGGCCTGAACTACCTGGAGACGGTGGAGGACATCCAGCGCGTGAAGAGCGTCATCGTGCAGAACGTGGCGCCGGGCGGCTTTGCCGTGCTCAACGCCGCCGACCCCCTGGTGGCGGGCATGGCCGGCCAGTGCCCGGGCGGGGTCATCTTCTTCTGCGCCGACCGCCACCTGCCGCTGATGGCCACACACCGCGCCCAGGGTCGCCGCTGCGTGTTCGTGGACGACGGCCACATCGTCGCCGTGGAGGGCAATGCGCGCGAGAGCATCCCGCTGCGCGACGTGCCCATCACCCGCAACGGCCAGCTCGGCTTCCAGGTCGAGAACGTCATGGCCGCCGTGGGTGCCGCCTGGGCGGTGGGCCTGCCCACCGACGTCATCCGCCGTGGCCTGGCCAGCTTCAATGCCGACGCCGACAACGCTCCCGGCCGCTTCAACGTCATGGACTTCCAGGGCGCCACGGTGATCGCCGACTACGGTCACAACCCCGACGCCATGCGTGCGCTGGTCAGCGCCGTCGACGCCATCCCGGCCCAGCAGCGCGTGGTCGTCATCAGCGGTGCCGGGGACCGGCGCGACCAGGACATCACCGAACAGACGCAGATCCTCGGCGCCGCCTTCGACCACGTCGTGCTCTACCAGGACGCCTGCCAGCGTGGCCGCGAGGACGGCGAGGTGGTGGCCCTGCTGCGCAAGGGCCTGGAAGGCGCCACGCGCACGAAGCAGGTGGACGAGATCCGCGGCGAGTTCGTCGCCATCGACCACGCGCTCGCCTCCGTGAAGGCGGGCGACCTGTGCCTGGTGCTGGTCGATCAGGTCGAGGAGGCCCTGGCGCACCTGCGCAAGCGCTGTAGTGAGTAGGGCCGAGCGGCTGCTCACCCTGCTGGAACGTTTGCGGCTGCGCCGAACACCGGTGCAGGGCGCCCAACTGGCGCAGGACCTTGGCATCAGCCTGCGCACCCTCTACCGCGACATCGCCACACTGCAGCAGCAGGGGGCGCGCATCGAAGGTGAGGCCGGCATCGGCTACGTGCTGCGGCCCGGTCACAGCCTGCCGCCGCTGATGTTCAGCGTCGAGGAATTGGAAGCCCTGGCGCTGGGCACCCAGTGGGTCATCGAGCGCAGCGGCGACCCGCCGCTCGCCGAGGCCGCGCGACATGCGCTGGCCAAGGTGCGCGCCGTGCTGCCGGCGGCCGAACGCTTCGAGCTGGACCACAACCCGCTGCTCGTGCCCGACGGCCAGCCGCTGGCTTTCGACCCCGCGCTGCTGCCGCAGATACGCCGCGCCATCCGCGCGCAGCGCAAGCTGCGCCTGGACTACCGCGACGCCCAAGGTCAGCTCAGCGAGCGCATCGTCTGGCCCTTCGCGCTGGGCTTCTTCGAGCAAAGCCGCGTGCTCAGCGCCTGGTGCGAGCTGCGCACCGAATGTCGACACTTCCGTCTGGATCGCATGCGTGCTTGCGAGCCTCTGCCCGAGCGCTACCCGCGCCCGCGCCAGCAGCTGATGCGGGAGTGGCTGGATGGCATGCAACGCACTGCTGACAGTTCCTGACAGCCCGGCAGTCGAGCATGCGGCTCCCTTCACCGGAGCGCTGACATGCCTCAACCCATCCTCCCCACCGATCACCCCGCCCCAGGAGCCTGTCGGGCTTTGGCACGGGCGCGCGCCGGGGCGAGTTGCGGGGCCAGGCTAGACGCCGGCGAGGCGTTGGATGAGTGCCAACTACGAGCCGGCAACAACGCATGGCCCCGCAAGTCGCCCCGGCCCACAGGGTTGGGCGTGCAAGGGGGCTGATCCGGCGTTGCAAATGCTCGCCGTGGCCCGCGCCACGGCTGTGCTTTGCGCCTTGTCTCAGCCCCCTTGCACGCCCAACGCGCGCCCGTGCCAAAGCCCGACAGGCTCCTAGCCACCGTGGCCGCGCTGATGTGCGCCTTCGAAAGCGGCGACCTCGATGCCGCCATGGCGCTCTACGCCGATGACGCCGCCTTCTACCCCGAACCTGGCCAACTTCTGCACGGCAAGGCGCAGATCCGGCCGGCGCTGCAGTCGCTCATGGCCCTGAAGCCCCGCATGCGCCTGCACGCCCATGTGCACGCCGCCACGGCCGACATCGCTCTGCTGCACAGCGACTGGGAGATGCACGGCCAGGCGCCGGATGGCAGCCCCATGCAGATGCGCGCCCGCTCGGCCGACGTGCTGGCGCGTGGCGCCGACGGACAGTGGCGCATCCAGGTCGACAACCCCTTCGGCACCGCGCTGCTCGACCTGCCTGCGGCGGCTTGATCGGCGAAGGCCCGATCCAGCCATCCGGGTTTTCCAGCAGTTCATCGCCCGAGGTCGCTGCTCATCGCACGGCGCTCGCAGCTTGGAACGGCTTTGCGCACAGTGCAGCCATCGACAACGGAAATGCACAGCAAGAAGGAAGCCGCCATGACCACCCGCCGCTACAACCCCCGCCCCGCCATCGACCTGCTGAACAACTGGCTGAGCCCGGTGATCATGGCTGGCCTGGCCATCGCCAGCGCCGCGGCGCTGGCCGACATCCGCGCCGAGCCCGCCGCCGAAGTGGTGCGCCTGCCCCTGGTGGTGGTGAGCGCCAAGCAAGCCGCCGAGCCGGTGCGCCTGCCCACGGTGGTGGTCACGCGCCGCGCCGCGTCCACTGTCTGACGACCCATCGTCCTCCCAGGTGTCTCCCCGGCACCTGTTTCAAGCCCGACCCGCCTGCGGCGTCGGGCTTTTTTTCTTGGCACCATGCGCTCATGCCTTCGCTGCCTCGCCTGAGCGCTTTCCTTGCCTGCCTGCTGGTGGCCGGCTGCTCCAGCCTGACCCTGGGCTACGGGCAGCTGCCCCGGCTCATGAACTGGTGGATCGGCGGCTACCTCGATTTCGACCGCGCGCAAGGCCGCCAGCTCGACACCGCCCTGCGCCAATGGCACGACTGGCACCGCCGCGAAGAACTGGCGCAATGGCAGGCCTTGCTCGCGCAGGCCGACGCCCTGCTCGACGGTGGCCTGGACGAGCCCGAGCTGCTGCGCCTGGAGAAGAGCTTCGATGACTCGCTGCGCCGCTGCCTGGAGCGCGCCGCGCCGCTGGCGCAACCGCTGCTGGCCAGCCTGAGCGAGATGCAGTGGGCGCAGCTGCGCCGGCGCATGGCCGAGAAGCAGCAGGAATGGCGCGAACGCGAGGACGAGCGCGACGACGAGGAGCGCGGCGACCGCTACGTGAAGGCGCTGGAACGCTGGCTGGGCGACCTGCCGCCTGCCGCCGAACGCCTGGCCCGTCAGCAGGCCGCGCAATGGCCGCGCGGCGACGTGGCGCTCTGGCACGAACGCCGTGACGCCCAGCAACGCACGCTCGATGGCCGCCTCGGGGAAATTGAATTTGTGGACTACAAAAACGTAGAACTGCTCCAACGGTTCATCAATGATCAGGGCAAATTGCTCCCACGTCGTATTACTGGCGTTACCGCAAA
>JAFLDE010000002.1 GCA_017302655.1 Burkholderiales bacterium | reverse complement strand
GCCCTGCCGGAGGATGCACGCAATGAGACGGTGACCCGGCGCTACGCGGCCAACCGATTGCGCGTGGTGCCGCAGTTGGTGTATTCACTAGACACCGCCGACCGCATCGACCTGGTGCTGTTCATCAACGGCTTGCCGGTGGCGACGGTGGAGCTGAAGACGGACTTCACGCAGAGCGTGGAGGCGGCGATGGCGCAGTACCGGGACGACCGGCCGCCCAAGAGCAAGGCCTCGGGCAAGCCTGAGCCTCTGTTGACCTTCAAGCGGGGCGCCGTCGTGCACTTCGCGATGAGTGACAGCGACGTGCGCATGACCACCAAGCTGGCCGGCGACTCAACCTTCTTCCTGCCCTTCAATCGGGGCAATGATGGCGCGGCCGGCAACCCGCCCGGGGAGAACGGCAGCTACCCCGTGGCCTACCTCTGGGAGCGGGTGTGGCAGCGCGACGCTTGGCTGCGGGTGTTCCATCGCTTTGTGCTGCTGGAGCGCAAAGAGGCGCAGGACGCCAACGGCCGGACCTTCTTCAAGGAGGCGCTGATCTTTCCGCGCTTCCACCAATGGGAGGGCGTCTCGGCCCTGGTGGAGGCGGTGCGGGCGGAGGGTGTGGGCCAGCCCTACCTGATCCAGCACAGCGCGGGCTCGGGCAAGACCAACACCATCTCATGGACCGCGCACGAGCTGATCCGCATTCGCCAACCCCATGGCGAGCCGTACTTCCACAGCGTCATCGTCGTCACCGACCGGACGGTGCTGGACAAGCAGTTGCAGGATGCGATCGCGCAGATCGAGCACCAGACCGGGGTGGTTAAGGCCATCGACCGTGACGGCTCGGGCCTGCCCAAGAGCCAGCAGCTGGCCCAGGCCATGCTGGAGGGCACGCCCATCATCGTGTGCACCTTGCAAACCTTCCCGCATGCGCAGAAGGCCATCCTGACGGAGAAGAGCCTGCGCGAGCGGCGCTTTGCGGTGGTGATCGACGAGGCGCACTCCAGCACCAGCGGCAGCACGGCGGACGACCTGCGCTATGTGCTGACGGGCCAGAGCGAAGAGGAATGGGAGAAGCTTTCCGCGCAGGAGCGGCTCTCCGTTTGGCAGTCGTCGCGAAGCCGGCCTGGCAACGCTAGCTACTTCGCGTTCACCGCGACGCCGAAGCACAGCACCTTGTCCCTGTTCGGCCGCCCGCGCGACCGCAGCCGGCCGGTGGCGGACGACAACCCGCCCGTTCCGTTTCACAACTACACGATGCAGCAAGCCATCGAGGAGGGTTTCATCCTCGACGTGCTGCGCAATTACACGAGCTACAAGCTTGCCTTCCGCATCGGCAGCGACTTTGAAGGGAGCGCGGACCGGCGCGTGGACAGCGTGGCGGCGCGGCGCAAGCTGGCGAAGTGGCTGAGCCTGCACCCCACGAACATCGCCCAGAAGGTGGAGCTGATCGTGGAGCACTTCCGGACCAACGTGGCCCACCTGCTGCGGGGGCAAGCCAAGGCCATGGTGGTCACGGGCTCCCGCGCGGCGGCGGTGAAGTACCACCTGGCCTTGAAAGCCTACTGCGAGCGGCAGGGCTACGACGATGTTCACCCCATGGTCGCTTTCTCCGGCGACGTGCCGAACAAGGAAGTGGAGGAGCCGTCGCTCCCGCCGACGCACGCCTTCAACGAGACCAACATGAACCCGGGACTGCGCGGGCGTGAGATGCGCAAGGCCTTCGACTCCAGTGACTACCAAGTGCTGATCGTGGCGAACAAGTTTCAGACCGGCTTCGACCAGCCCAAGCTGGTGGCGATGTACCTGGACAAGAAGGTGTCCGGCGTGGAGGCGGTGCAGACCCTGTCGCGTTTGAACCGCACCTACCCTGGAAAGGACGACCACGGGACGTATGTGATCGACTTCGCGAACGACCCGAAGGAGATCCTGGCGGCGTTCCGCACCTTCTACCGGGACGCACAGGTGTCGAGCATTCAGGACGCCAACATTGTTTACGACCTGAAGAGCAAGCTGGACGCGACCTTGCTCTACGAGACCGCAGAGGTGGAGCGGTTCTCCGAGGCCATCGTGGACAGCCAGGTGACTCACCAGAGGCTCTATGCGCTGACGCAGGCCCCCACCGATCGGTTCAATACCAAGCTGAAGGCGCTGACGGATGCCATCGGCCAGTGGGAGGCGGCCTGGCGCAAGGCGGAAGCCGAGCAAGACGAGACCGGCAAAGCCCATGCCGATGCCCAGCGCGCAGAGCTGACCATCGAACGCGACAAGCTGGTGGTGTTCCGGGAAGGGCTGAACAAGTTCGTGCGCACCTACGAGTACGTGGCGCAACTGGTGGACTTCGCCGACCCGTTGTTGGAGGGCTTTGCGAGCTTCGCTCGGCTGTTGGCCAAGCGCCTGAATGGTGTGCCGGTGGAGCAGGTGGACCTGGGCCGGCTGGCGATGACGCACTACAAGCTCCGCCGCGCAGGAGGCATCCAAGGCGTTCGCGAGGACCAGAAGGAATACCAACTTCATCCGATCACGGACAACGGGTTGCGCGAAGCGAAAGACCGCGAGAAGGCCTACCTGTCGGAGCTGATCGAGAAACTCAACCGTGCGTTTGGCAAGGACGTGAGCGACCAGGACCAGGTGGCGCTCGCCGTGCACGTATCAGAGAAGCTCCGGAGCAACTCGGTGGTGATGGACCAAGTGCAGAACAACCCGCGCGAGCAGGCGATGAAAGCCAAGCTGCCTGCGGAGGCCGTGCAGGCCATCGTGGGCGCGATGACCTCGCACCAAACGCTGGCGACGCGGCTGCTGTCCGATGACGAGGCCCGGCGGGCGTTCTTGGACGTGGTGTATGAGTTGTTGGTGAAGGAACGTGCGGGCGAGTTGGCGCAGGCGGCCAGAGGGTAAAGAGCTGGCCGCTGGATGGCCATGTGCCCTACCGTTTAGGGGCGCAGAGCGCAATGATCTTGTTCTTGGTACACGATGCGCTGGATCGCCGGAAGTTGGTCGGCGCCACATTAAAGGAGCTTGAACATGAACAGCTTCGAGGATTGGCTTGGGCAAGTGCTCGGCCAAGATCAGTTCACCGCGAAGGCCGTTCTACGTAGCCATGAGGCTCTACATTTTTTGGTGGCCTGGTCGCTCTTTGAATCGAAGTGCTGTGCCGGCTATTTCGAGGCTCGCAAGCACTGCAAGAGCGAACAACTACCCGAAATCAGCGAGGAGGAAGCTCTTCAGCTAACGGACGCAGCGAGGTGGTTCCACGAGCGGTATTCCGAAAGTAGTCAATTCGAGCGTCTGGCCCCCACTGCAAGCACCAGCAAAGAGGCGAGGGCTGCCGTCACCAACTGCCTGGGCCTTCCGTTTGACAGCCTTTCAGCATCCAGGATCCGGGAGATGTCCGTCTTTGTGGCGCATCGGGTGCGAAACAACATGTTCCACGGTAACAAAGGAATTCATGACTGGCTTCGAGACAAAGAGCTGATCGCGCGGTGCACTGGCGTGTGCCAAATCTTTGTACTCGCCGCTCGACGTCAGCATCGTGAAGGAGCCCAAGCCGAGCCTGACAACGTCGCCGCGTAGTCAAGTGGACACGCAGGAGTGACCGACCGTGGGCCAATCGTCGATGCGATCCCCGTGGGGGTGATTCCGCGCGTTGATGTCCATCAGCTGGCTACGGCCAAGCGATGGACGTTTGGGGTTGATGCGATTTTGAGCAAAAGGTCATCAAGATGCGCACCCAATGCATCGAACGCGCGACGCTGATCAGCCTCGCGCCGATCCCGGATGTAGATTCGTGCGACCTTGCTTTGCAGTTTGTGGTTCAAGCACTCATCAATCACGTCGGTGCTGAAGCCAAGTCGCGCGAGGATGGTGGCCGCCGTGCGGCGCAGGTCGTGCAAGGTCCAGGGGCCAGCGTCCAGCAAAAGGGCCTCGGTGCTCTTGGCGCGGTGCTTCATGCGTTTGTCGGCAGGGCGCTGGCGGTCGGCGATCTGCTTGCCAAGGCTCTTCACGCAGACCGGCTGCAGGCGGCTGCGGTCGGGAAACAGCCAAGGCGACGGCTCGCCCCTCTCGTCCAGCTCGCGCAGTTGAGCCAGTTCCTGCAGGCAGGTGAGGGCAAAGCCACTGAGATGGATCGTGTGTTCGCGCTGGTTCTTGGTGTCGGGCAAATGCCAGGTGCGTGCTGCCATGTCGACGATGCCGAACTTGGTGTCGGCACTTTCGGCCACCGCCCGCAGGAGGATCGTGCGATCTCGGCTGGTGTGCGCGTCAGCCCAGGTGGCGCCGGTGGCTTCACCCACACGGACGCCGGTGGCCAAGATGAGGCCCAGTGCACAACGGCTGCGCGGGTTCAGGCGCGCGGAGGGCAGGGCAGCCCATAGCTGGCGCAGTTCGGCATCCGACAGCACGCGCTCGCGCTCGGTGTCCTTGCCGCCGATCTTTCGGCGCTGAATACCCTGCAGCGGGTTGCTGGCGACGATGGCTCGCTCGACGGCAAAGGCCAGCATCTGGCGTAGGTCAGTGAGCAGCATGTTTGCCGTGCGCAGGGTGCCAGCGGCCTTGCGAGCGTCCAGGATGGCGAGCAAGTCTTGCCGGGTCAGATCGGACGCCGCGAGGTCACCGATGAAAGGGAGCACATGGCGTTCGAACTGGGCTGCGACGAAGGCGCCGCCGTCCTTCCGGCCGACGCGCTTGCCATCTGCGCCGACATGGGGCTGCAGGTCGGTGGCTCGCCAGCGGTCGAACAGTTGCCGGACTGTGAGCCTGCGTGATGAGGCCAGCGCCTCGGCGTCGGCCTCCGCCTGCAGGCGGCGGGCCTCGGCTTCAGCGGCCAGTCGCTGGGCTTCGAGGCGGGCGGAATCGGCGGCGGCCTGGGCTTCGAAGTGCTGGCGAAGATCCCGAACGCCGCTGCGGTAGAGCGTGCTCAGTTCCCGGGCTTTGTCCCGGGCTTGGGCTAGGGTCAAGCCACTGGCGCCATCGGCCGAATAGGGGCCGATCAGCAGCCTCGCCTCATTGCCAGAGGTTTCGACGTAGCGGTAGTAGAAGCGACGTTCGCCAGTGCGGGTGATGCGTGCTTGCAAGGCGCCTTGGCCATAACCCAGGGACTCGCGAAGCCACACATCCTTGGCGCCTGGTCGCGCCTTCATTTCCTTGTCCGTGATGGCCATTCGGCGCTCCGAAGTTAGCTCGGTGCCGAATTCGTGCCGATCTGGTGCCGAATTCACCGAGGCTTCAAGTGTACGGCTGTGGCCTCATCTGGAGGTGAATAAGTCATAAGTAATTGATTAACATGACTAGACGGCAGCTTGCTGGTCTGTTGTGGTCGCTGGAATCGCTTTCTTGTGTTGCATGGGGTGCAAGGGGTAGCGAGTTCGAATCCCGCCGCCCCGACCATAGAGAAAAAGGCTAAGGCCCAGCATCGCAAGATGCTGGGCCTTTTGCTTTGGTGCTCGTACGGTTGCCGTTCGGTCGCCGTTCGAGCACGGCCGGCATCGAACGGCCTGGCCAGTTGTCATGGTGAATCAGGTGCGAGTCTGCGCGCTCGTGATGCGGGTTGACGCCAAGAGGGAGGCGGCCAGCAGTCCGCAGATGAGACCGAACGCCAGTTGATAGTCTCCTTGGCGGTCGAACAGCACGCCGGTGAGGAAGATGCCGACGCCACCGCCGATTGCCTCCACCATCACGAGCGTGCCCAGGATTTTGCCGGCAGCCTTCAGGCCGAAGGCGTTGACGGCCTGCAGCTGCAGCATGGTGTACATGCCTCCCCAGCCCAGACCGTAGAGCGCGATGGCCGTCCAGACCCAGTCCTTCTGCAGGGTGGCCAGGGCCACGGCACCGCCCAACATCACGGCCAGATTGGCCAGGAACACCGCTTTCTGGTTGATGTAGTCCGAGGCCAGGCCGAAGCCGAACTTGCCGACCAGCGCGAGGCCAAACATCAGGCTGAGGGACTTGGCGGCCGTCGGGGCGTCGAAGCCGAGATCCTGCATGTGCAGGAACATGTGAGCCATCGCCGACATCATGGCGTAGAAGGTGATGCAGGCGGTGAAGCACAGGATCCAGAAGGTCGGCGTGCGCAGCGCCTCCGCGTAGCTCACCCCGATGGTGCTTTGCGGTGGCAACTTCCCCGTGCCTGCGCCATAGGCCTGCTCGCCCACATCAGCCGGGCGGCTCTTCACCACGAAAGCCGCCAGCACTAGCAGGGCCACCGGCACGAGGCTGAGGGTGACGAACGCAGCGCGCCAGCCTTGGCCGGCAGTCAGCGCCGTGATGACCGGCGGGAACAGCATGCCGCCGAAGCTGGTGCCGCAGATGGCGATGCCGAGGGCCGTGCCACGTTTTGCTTCGAACCAGTTGGAGACGAGGATCACCGCCACGTTGAGCCCGCATCCGACCAACACCACGGCCATCGCCAGGTGGATCAGATAGGCGTGCAGCGGGCTTTGGATCAGCGAGTAGGCGTAGTAGCAGGCTGCCAGCATGGCGGCGCCGAGGAGGATCAGGCGCCTCACGCCGACACGGTCGATGACCGCGCCGATGAAGGGCGCCACCAAGCCGGTGGCGAGCAGGGTGATGAGGTCGCGGGCCTTGAGCGCCCCGCGGCTCCAACCGAACTCGGTGATCAGGGCCTTGTCGAAGGCCGACAGGCCCGACAGCACCATGCCGTTGCTGACCAGCAGCATCAGCATGGCAAACACCATCATGGTCCATGGGCGCAAGGTCTTCATGGTGAGTTCATCCAGGTCAGCAGGGTGGCGGTGGGCAGCACGTCGCCGGTCTTCAGGCCGAGATCGCGCAAGTTGTAGTCGTGGGCCAGGGCGTCGCGGTCGGCACAGGCGTCACCGGCCACCACTACACGCAGATTGCATTGCAGGGCGTCCACGGCGCTTGCGCGCACGCAGCCGCTGGTGGAAATGCCGCAGAGGAGGGCGCTGTCCACCCGGCGTTTGGCCAGCCAGGCGCGCAGCGGGGTGTCGAAGAAGGCGCTGGGCACCGTCTTGCGCAGCAGCAGTTCGCCTTCGCGAGGTGTCAGGCGCGGATGGATCTCGGCCCAGCGGCCGCCAGCTTGAAGTTCGTTGAGCACCGGCAGCTTGGCGCGAAACACCGAGGCCTCGTCGGGCGTGGCGTAGGCGTTGCTGCTGAATGCGATGGGCCAGCCTCGCGCACGGGCCGCCGTCAGCAACTGCTCGATGTGCTGCAAGGCGGCGTCCGCCGGACACGCCAAGGGGCTGGCCGGGTCGGTGAAGCCCAGCGTGGCGTCGATGACCAGCAGCGCCGGCGTTTGGCCCAGGCCCAGCGAGGCATGGCCGAGCGTGCTCACACCGCCCTCTGCCGGGTCAGCCAGCGGTGGCTGCGGCCACCCAGGGGCTGCTGGGTCAACTCGGCGGCCAGTTCGATGGCCTGCAGCAGCGCGGGCAGATCGATGCCGGTGCTGAGCCCGCTTTGCGAGGCCAGCAGCAGTAAGTCCTCGGTGGCGAGGTTGCCTGCCGCGCCAGGTGCGAAGGGGCAACCGCCCAAGCCGCCCAGGCTGCTGTCGAGTTGGCGGATGCCGGCTTCCAGGCACACCCAGGCGTTGGCCAGGGCCATGCCACGGGTGTCGTGGAAGTGCGCTGCGAGCCGCTCCGCGCCATGGGAGCTCAGCGCCTCGCGCAGCAGGGTGTCCACGGCCTTCGGCGCGGCGGCGCCGATGGTGTCGGCGATGACTACGGTGTCCGCTCCTGCAGACGCCATGGCGTCGATCAGCGCGTGCACTTGGCGGGCAGCCACCGGGCCTTCGTAAGGGCACTCGAAGGCCACGGCCACATAGGCCTTGGTGCGCAGCTGGGCGGTGCGCGCGGCGGCCAGCGTGCGCTCGCATTCAGCCTGCGCCTCGGCAAGGCTCATGCGGATGTTGCGCTGGTTCATGGTTTCGGTGGCCGAGAGCACGACGGCGATCTCCGGCACGCCGGCAGCCAGTGCGCGGGCGAGGCCGCGTTCGTTGGGCACCAGGGCGGAGTAGCGTGGCCCCACCGGCAGGCGAGGAAACAGGGCGTCGGCGTCGGCCATTTGTGGCACCGCCTTGGGGCTCACGAAGCTGGTCGCTTCGATGGCCTGCACGCCCGCAGCCACCAGGGCCTGGATAAGGCGCAGTTTGTCGTCCACGCCCACGGCCATGCGCTGGTTCTGCAGGCCATCGCGCGGCCCGACTTCGTTGATTAGCAGGAAGTCGCCGCTCAAGTGATCACCCCCCGCTCGCGCAGGGAGGCCAGTCGCGCCTTGTCATAGCCGGGCAGGGTGCCCAGCACCGCATCGGTGTGCTCACCCAAGCGAGGGGGCGGGCTGGGTTGTGCGGGGTCGTCGCAACCCTCCAGCTTCACCGGATTGCCGGGCATGCGCACCTTGGAACCACCGGGCAGCTCGACTTCGATGACCATGTTGCGTGCCAGCAGCTGAGGGTCGGAGAGGGCAGCGGCAAAGTCATTGACCGGGCCGCAGGGAATGCGCGCTTCGCGCAGGCGGGCAAGCCAGTACTCATTGCCTTGCTTGGCGAACTCTTCGTGGATGACGGCTTCGATCTGCGCCTTCGCGGCAAAGCGCACCGGCTGTTTGCGCAGTTCGGGATCGCGCAGTTCGTCTCGGCCCAGCATCTCGACGAACTTCTCAAAGAAGGCGTCGCCGATGCAGGCCACGATGACATAGCCGTCAGCCGTCCTGAAGCTGTTGTAGGGCACGTGCACGAAGTGGCTGTTGCCGATCCGATCGGGCACCTGCCCGCTCATCAGGTACATGGTGGCCATGTAGTTGAGCAAGGAGGCCTGCACGTCGAGCATGGACACGTCGACATGACGCCCTTTGCCCGTGAGCTGCCGGTTGACCAAGGCAGCAAGCACGCCGATGGCGCCGAATACCCCGCCACCCAGGTCTCCGTGGGGGATGCCGCTGCGCACCGGCGGGCTGTCGGCAAAGCCGGTGATGCTCATGCCACCCCCCATCGCCTGCACGACCTGGTCGAAGGCGGGGCGATGCGGATCGGGGCCGGTGGCGCCGAAGCCGCTGATCGAGCAGGTGACGATGCGCTCGTTGACTTTGGCCAGCGATTCGTGGTCGATGCCCAGCCGCTGGGTGACGCCGACGCTGAAGTTGTCGATCACCACATCGGCATGGCGCACCAGGTCGTAGAAAACCTCGCGGCCGGCCTCGGACTTCAGATCCACGCAGATCGACTCCTTGCCGCGGTTCAGTGTCAGGAAGTAGGCGCCCATGCCGTCGCGGCTGAAGTCCCTGTCCTTGGCCAGCAAGGCGCGAGTGCCTTCACCGGCGCCTGGCGGTTCGACCTTGATGCAGCGGGCCCCCAGGTCAGCCAGCACCATGGCCCCGTAAGGCCCGGACAGCATGTGCGTGAGGTCCAGGACGGTGATGCCCTGCAGGGCACGCATGCCGGCCATCACTTGCTGGCCGCAGGCGGGTTCTGCTTGCGGTAGTAGGTCCAGCTGGTCTCGTTGGGTTGGCTCCAGGCCTTCGGGGCGTTCATGTACTCGGGGTGGTGCTTCTCGGTGTAGGCGCGCACCACTGGGTCGAGCTGCTGTGCGCCCGCCAGCTTGGCGCCATGGCCGACATAGAGGATGAAGCCCGGCTGCTGACCCATCTTCATCCAGGGCAGCCAAGGGCCGATGCGCGTCCAGCCGTAATGCGTGGGCACGCTCGGGGCGCTGCCCTCCAGGTCGGCACGCCGCGCGTAGTAGGTGAAGTGCTCGCTGGCGATGTAGGTCTCGCCGGTGCTCTCGGTGGGGTAGTCCTTGGGCGTGATCGGGTTCGGATAGGCCAGGGGCACATCCTGCTTGAGCACCATGTTCTCGCCCTGTTGCTGCAGGTTGACGCGGCGCGAGCCGGGGGCGCCGGGCGCAGCAAAGGCTAGGTTGACAGGGTCGTTCAGCACCTGCAGCACGCGGTTGCGTTCGCCGGTGATGGGATTGGCGAACTCCTGCAGCACCTCGCCGCTGGCCAGATCGCGGTAGTAGGCGACCTCGCGGCTGATCATGCGCCAGCTGCCATCCGGCTGCTTCTCCATGCGTGCGACGTTGAAGCCGTCAAGGCGGAACAGCGGGCGCATGCGCTGACCGGGCACCACCGCCCAGGCCGTGGTGCGCCAGTCGGCATAGACCTCGGTGCCATCCATGCTGGCGCGCATGCGAATCAAGGCTTCCAGGCCGCCCTCGGGGCTGTCGAGCGGTGCGGCCTTTGTCAGGGGGGCAGCCAGCAGGGCGGCCAGCAGCAGGTGCTTCATCATGGCTTGGCCGACACCTTCACGAAGCGGTACGCGCCCTTGGTGGAGCCCCAGACCTGCCGGCCGTCCTCGGCGAAGCCCTGGTCCCAGCTGTCCAGCACCTGGGCGTCCAGCGTCACCTTGGAGCTGCCGTACTTCGCGCCGCGCAACACCGAGGGGCAGGCCTTGTCGGCCGTGGCGCCGCTGTAGCTGCCGCTGGCTGCGCGGCTCATGATGACCGCGCAGCCGTCCTTGAGCACGAGATCAGCAGGCGAGAGCGCCGCCAAGGGCACAGGCTGCTTCCATTGACCGGCCTGCTTGAGTGGATCGCCCTTGAACTCGTAGATGTGGCTCAGGTACTGGTCGCCCTTCTTCTCCAGCCGGTAAACACGTTGGCGGTAGGGCTTGTCAGGCGTGTCGGCGGCCGCCTGCTCGACGTACAGCCAGGGCCCGTCGCTGCGCGTGGTCCACACCGGCACGATGCGCAGTTCGATGTTGAAGAAATCCTTGTCGGCCTGCGCCTGCGCGCGGCTTGTGAAGAAGCCACTGAGGTGCGACTGCAACTCGGAGAGTTCATGGGATGTGGGGGTGCTGGCGCAGCCGGCGAGGGCGGCGATGAGCATGAGGGCAGCGAGTCGTTTCATGGTTTGGCGGGCGGGGTGCCCAGGGCGATGTCGGTGGATTTCTGCGTCAAGCCGAACTGAACCCAACCCAGGTTCAGGCCGATGCGCGTGGCCTCGGTGTTTGCCCATGTGTAGGCGGCGCTCTTGCCGGTGCGCCCATCGAGCAGCGCGAGCTTCAGGATGGGCTGTGTCGTGTTCTGGTAGGTCAGCTGCGCCAGCTCGATCTTGTAGGGGCTGATGCTGCCATCGTCCTCGTACACGAGCGGAACCGTCGCTCCTTCGTTGTGCAGCAGCAGCGCGCGCTCGCCGCGCAACTTTCGCCCGGCCTCGTCCTTGCCGAACGCCCAGCCCGTGAAGTAGCGCACCTTGCGCGCTTTCACCGGGGTGTTGGTCTTGCTGCCGAACACGTGGTTGCCTTGCTCGTCGCGTGCCTGGTCGTTGATCCAGATCTCGCTCGCGCTGAGCTGCAGGGTGTCGTTGACGATGATGCGCTTCTTTAGCTGCGGGCTCATGTAGCTGCAACTGTCCTTGCCCACGCTGCCCACGAAACGCTGGGCCCCTGCCTCGAAGCGCCACAGCACATCACAGCCTTTGGCCGGGCGCAGCGTGGTGGGATCGAGTCCAGCCAACAACTCGGGTTTCAGGTGCGCGTTCAGCACCGCCTTGGCGTCGGGGAAGCTGAAGATTTCCAGGCGCACGGCTTTTTCGGCGGTGTCGGCCGTGATGCGGTAAAGGCGCTGGCGATAAACCTTGGTGGGGTCGCCGTCCAGGCTTTGCTGCACGTAGTAGATGTGCTGGCCCAGCTGCGGCAGGGCCACGGGCGCGAACACCGAATGGCTGTGCGCGGTCTTCTCAGCGTCTGCGGGCGCTCCCGGCTTGGCGGCATCGATGCGCTGCTGCCAGACCTGCTCGTGGTTGTTGAACTCTCCGGCAAACCAGGCGTTGAAGCGCGCGAGCTCGCCCTGCAAGGGCGCCACCGCAGAGGGGCTGGCACAGGCGGCCAGCAGGGGTAGGAGCAGCAGCGTGGTGCGCATGGACATCAGAACTTGAACTCCAGCCCGGCGCGCAGGTAGCGCCCACGCAGGTCGTACTGGCCGCTGGCGTAACCCAGGCCGGTGGCGGTGTCCCAGGGAGGGTTGGTGTCGGCCAGGTTCTTCACGTTCAGCGAGAGCTTCAGGTTGGCGCCGAAGGCATAGGCCAGGTACAGATCAACCGTGGTCAGCGCATCCACACTGGCGGGCGTGCCCGCGGCCGTGCTGTTGCGCTGCTCGTAGACGCCGGTGTGGTTCAGGCTCAGGCCGGCGCTCCAGGCGTCCAGGCGCCAATCCACACCCAGGCGCAGCTTCAGGCGGGGCATGGCGCCATAGGGCCCATCGTTTCGGCCGGCGTAGTCCACTTCAGCTGCATCGGCCTTGGGTCGATAGACGAAGCCCAATTGCTGCGTGGCCGATGCGCGCAGCGTGAAGCGGCCGATGTCCGTTTGCGGCAGGCGTGCGGCGGCTTCCAGATCCAGGCCCTCGGTTTCGATCGACGCCAGGTTGGTGTAGCGGTCCTTCACCACCAGGATGGTCTGGGTGACGGGGTCGCGAACGACCTGGCCGGGGAACAGCGCCGGGTTGCGCACGATGAACTGCTCGCCATTGGTGCTGACCAGGTCGTTCTGGCGGATTTTGTAGTAGTCGATGGCCAGCGACAGGTCCCGCACCGGCTGCAGCACCAGACCGATCGAGCGCGACAGGCTGCGCTCGGCCTTCAGGTCCTTGGCGCCTTCCAGGAGCACACCGACGACGGTGCTGGCGTTGTTGCGTTGCGGGTCAGTCACGGAGGAGAAGCCCAGGCTGGAGGAGTTGTTGTTCTCCACCAGGGTCGGCGCGCGGAAGCCCTTGGCCACCGAGGCGCGCAGCAGCGCCTGCTCGTTGAACGTGAACTTGGCACCCAGCTTCGGGCTGAAGGCCGAGCCAAAGTCGTTGTAGCGGTCGAATCGGCCGGCCAGTTGCAGCTCGAACTGCTTGCTGAACGGTGCAATCACTTCAGCGTAGGCGGCCTCGGCGCGGCGGCTGCCGGCGTACTGGCTGGACCCGGTGCCGAGCAGGCGGCCTTGGCGCGCCAACTCGTCAGGGGTGCTGGACATGCTTTCGCGCCGTGCCTCCAGGCCGGCGGCAAAGCCGATGTCGCCACCTGCCAACTGGCCGAGTACGGTGCTGAGCTTGAGGTCGGCGAAGTGAAGGCGAGAGTTGGCATTGCGCGTCGTGCTCACGCGCAGCGCAGCGGTTTGCTCCGGGGTTGGGGCCAGAAAGTTGTAGCCGCCGTTGTTGATGAAGCCACGCAGCACTTGTGCATCGACCTGGTTGCCGGTGGTGCTCACCACCTCGCTGCGCGAGCTGCCCACCGCCGCCTCCCAGTCCCAGCTGCCGACGTGGCCGCGCGCACCCACCAGCAGGCGCGCGGTGTCGGTGGTCAGGGCAAAGGTGCGGGCACCCACATCGAAGAACGTGGTGTTGAAGCGCGCCGTGGTGCCGTTGCCGCCCAGGGTGTTGGTGGCGAACAGCGCGGCATGGGCCGGGATGTTCGGGATGATGTTGCTGTAGGCCGCGAAGCCGCCAGTGGCTGGCGTGAAGACCACCGTCTGGTTGGTGAGGGTCTGCGGCTGGTTGATCCAGCTGCTCTCGTTCTTGGACATGCCCAGTTCGGCAAACAACTCCGTGCCGCCGCCCAGGTCGTAGGTGGCGCTGGCCATGCCGCCCAGTCGATCGGCATCCGGGAATGCGGTCAGGTACTTGTCCACGGTGTAGGTGCAGGCGGTGCCCGAATACACGCCGGCGCCGATCAGCGCATCCATGGACTTGCTGTCACCCAGGCAGTTGGGGATGGCCTGGCGGCGCAACTGGAAGCCTCCCGGCGGGAACTGCGCGGCGGCGAACACCGCCGAGCGCTGCCAGGTGCCACCGCTGGCGCCTGGGAAGAAGGTGCCGCCCGGCAGGAAACGGAAGTCCAGACCGTTCAGCCAGGGGCGATCGGACATCAGCAGCATGTCGCGGTGGAAGTAGTCCACCACCGCCAGCGCGCGGAAGTTGCCGGCACTGAAGCCGCCCGCGACATTCAAGGTGTGTTCGGCCAGCCCGCCTTGCGTGGCCTTGCCGGTGCTGGCCCCCACCTCGACCTGCTGCATGTTCTTGCGCAGCACCACGTTGACCACCCCGGCGATCGCATCGGAGCCGTAGATGGCCGACGCGCCATCCTTCAGCACCTCGATGCGCTCGATGGCCGATCGCGGGATGGCGTTCAGGTCCACGAATGTGTCCTGCCCGTTTTGCGCGATGGCGTGGTTGGCCATGCGCCGACCGTTGATCAGCACCAAGGTGCTCTTCTGGCCCAGGCCGCGCAGCGAGACGCCCGCCGCACCACTCTGGTTGTTGATGGCGCTTTCGTTGTAGCTGCCTGCCGTGTTGGCGCTGATTTCGCGCAGCACTTCGCCGGCGTTGGTGGCCCCGAGGTTGGCCAGCTGCGCGCGGTCGATGACTTGCACCGGCGTGGCCTGTTCGGCGGCCAGGCGCTTGATGTTGGAGCCGGTGACCACGACCTTTTCCAACTGCTGGCCCTGCTGGGCCTGAGCCGGCACGGTCAGCAGGGAAACGCAAGCCAGCACGGCCAGCGCGATCGGGTTCAGGCTTTGGGCGCGGTGTTTCATCAGGGTCTCCACGGAGAGGTCGTTGAGCAGGCTCAAGGCCGGTCTCCATAGGTAGCAATTGGCTTGCCAGACCTTTTTGTTGCGCGGACGCGCCGAGTTGAAACAAGACAAGCCCGAATGGAACGTTCGATGTTTCATCCGTAGCATGCCGATCCGCCCTCTTGCTGCGAGCCGCCATGGTTTTCCCTTATCACCCCAGCCCCAGCCGCAAGCCGCGCATCTGCGTGCTCACCTACAAGGCGTTGACGGGCCTGGTGTTGCAGGCGGAGCAGGCCTTCCGCGACCGCGCCGACATCGCCGTGGACGAGTACGTGCTGGACGACGCAGTGTTCCGCGGCCGCCAACTGCAGCAGCAGGGGCAAGTGGATGTGCTGGTCAGTGCCGGCTACAACGCCGCCGTGCTGCGCTCGCAGGTGGACCTGCCGGTGGCCAGCATCGAGGTCACCGGCTTCGATCTGCTGAACGCCTTCAAGTCCGCCAGTGGCATCAGCCGTCGCTTCGGTCTGGTGGTGTACGCCGGCAGCATCCGCGAACTGGAGCCGGTGCGCGGCCTGTTGCAGGTGGACCTGGAGCAACTCAGCTACACCACGCTGGCCGAAGCGCGCGAATGCGTGCTCCGGCTGCGCGACCAGGGCATCCAGGTGGTGGTGGGCTCCAGCCTCATCGTCGGCATTGCGGAGCAATTGGGCTTGCGGGGCGTCCTGTACTACACCGCCGCGTCGGTGGAGCGGGCGCTGGAGAAGGCCGTGGAATTGGGCGAGAACGTGCTGCGCCAGGCCGCTCGCTTCGAGCAACTCAACACCGTGCTGTCGCACCTGCACGAAGCCATCCTGGCGGTGGACACCCAGCACCGCATCACGGCGCTGAATCCCTTGATGCGCCGTATCCTGGACCTGCAGGACCGGGACGTGATCGGCCAGCGCCTGCCCGATGTGGCGCAGGAGCTGAGTCTGGCCGCCGTGCTGGCGGGCCAGGTCGACGAAGGTCCGGACGAAGTCGTGCTGGCTTTGCGGCGCGGCACCTATCTGATGAATCGCAGCAGCCTGCGCGAGCGGGGCCTGCTCACCGGTGCGCTCATCACCTTGCGCGAGACCGCCGCCATCCAGCGTGCCGACTCGGCCATCCGGGCCCAGCGCCGCACGCAAAGCCGCGCGGCGCGCCACCGCTTCGACGGCATCGCCGGCAGCAGCGCACCGCTGGCCTTTGCCCGGCAGGTGGCCAAGCGCTGTGCCGCCACGCACAGCACCGTGCTCATCACCGGAGAAACCGGCACCGGCAAGGAACTCTTCGCCCAGGCCATCCACAACGAGAGCGCGCGCCGCGCTGGCCCCTTCGTGGCCTTGAACTGCGCCAGCTTCCCTGAGAGCCTGCTCGAGAGCGAGTTGTTCGGCTACGAGGAAGGCGCCTTCACGGGCTCCCGCAAAGGCGGCAAGCCGGGTCTCTTCGAGGCCGCGCATACCGGCACTGTGTTCCTCGATGAGATCGGCGACATGCCGATCAGCCTGCAGACCCGCCTGCTGCGTGTGCTGCAGGAACGCGAGGTGGTGCGCCTGGGCTCGCATCAACCGGTGCAGATCGACGTGCGCGTCATCGCCGCCACCCATCAGCGCCTGACGGAGCGCATCGCCGAAGGCAGCTTCCGCGCCGACCTCTACTACCGCCTCAACATCCTGCACATCGCGCTGCCCCCTTTGCGCGAGCGTGGGGCCGACCTGCCGCTTTTGGCCGCCCACTTGCTCGACGCCAAGCTGCGCGAACTGGGCCAGGCGGCCCAGGGCCGCCGCCTGCTCGAGCCCTTGCTGCCCACTCTGCTGGCCTACCGCTGGCCGGGCAACATCCGCGAGTTGGAGAACCTGATGGAGCGTTTTGCCGTCTTCGTCAGCGGCGCGCGCGAGTTGGGGGGCATCGACGTGCAGCAATTTCTGCTGGAAGCGCCGGAGCTGCGTGCGTCCGAGGCGCCACCGCTGCAGGGGAGCATCGCTGCAGAGGCCAGCCACCCGCCAGACGCTCCGCTCTCGCTCAGCGGCTTGCCCAGTGACGCCGCCATCCAGGAAGCCCTTCGTCGCACCGGGGGCAACCGTCAATTGGCGGCGCAGTTGCTGGGCGTGAGCCGAACGACGCTTTGGCGGCGCCTACGAGAGGGAGATGCTTGAGCCGGTACGGGGCTGCCGCGCTTCAACTGCGCGCGGATGTGACGCGCTCATTGGCCCGCTCTGCCTCCCCTTACGCGCTGGAGCGTGGCCGGGTCGAAGATCTCCTTCAACCAAGCCGCAAGCGCATCCTGTTCAGCTTCACTGAGGCTGCGCCGCGAAAGGTAAATGCCGGTCTCTACAGGGGCCAGATCCGGCAGGGGTTTGAACTGCAGTTGGTTCACCACCGCGGTCAACGAGGCATCTTGCGCCGCCGCGGCTTTTAGGATGCCGGGCATCGAGATCGTGAACTCGGCGCGCTCGGCTGCCAACATGCGCAGCACGGTGGCCAAATCGGCCACCAGATCGACCCGGTTCGCGCGGCGCAGCGTGTCGATCATGGCTTCGTAGCTGGGTCCCCAGGACTGGCCGCGCACGAACGCGCCTCGTACGGCCCCTTGCGCTGTGAGAGCCGCCAGGCTTTCGGGCATGGCGCCGCGGCCAGGCACCCACGCCAATTCCGGGCGCATCGACAGCAGCGGCACGAAGCGGGCGAGGGCGTCGCGTTCGGCAGTGCGTGTGGCGGGAATCATCAGGTCCGCCTGGCCCGTGCTCAACATCATCTGAAGCCTGGCCCTGGGCACCACCGGGAACTCGAAACGACAGCCGCGCTTGAGGCCCTGCTCGCGGAGCACCTCGGCGAAGTCATAGCCGGAGGTCTCCCGATTCGCTTGGGCCAAGGGCACCACGAGCATGCGCGAGCAAGCCCAGGTGGGGCTCAAGGCCGCGGCCAGCAGCAGGGTGAAGAGGAGACGCACGCCTTGACTCTATCGGTGCGGTCCAGGCCCAGGGCGCGCACGCTCAATATCTTGGCGCGCCTTCCACCGCCCCCAAGGCGCGCAGCCCTTCCAACTCAGCGGGCAGCACCGGCGCGTAGGGAGCGTCGAAGCGAAACGGGGCTTCGTCTTCGCTCCACACGTTCACATGGTTGCCACCCAGGAAGCGAATCAGCGCCACGCAGCCCCAGCGGGTGCCGAAGGGGCCATGGGGAATGCCGGGCGGGCGCCAGAAGTAGGCCCCTGCCTGCATCTCGCCGTGCGGACCGACCAGCGAACCGGCCAGCACGTAGCACTCCTCGACGACCGGATGGCTCTCGCGCGGTCCACGTGAGCCCAGCGGCTCGGCGTGCGGAAGCATCATGGAGAGAAAGGTGCGCGAACCATCCGCGCCGGCCAGCAGGTTCTTGCGAGCCAAACCCAGGTGCGCCAGCTTGGGGTCGTTGAGCTTCATGTCCCACGCCATGTGCAGCACGTCGGTCAGCAGGGGCTGTGCGGCGGGGTCGACAGGGCCGAACTCAGGGGCAGCATCGAAGAAGCTCAGCACCACCGCGCCCTCGGGCGCCTTCAGGCTTTGGCGGGCACAACCGGCGGGCCAGTGGCCGAAGTGATCAGCCCTCATTGGGTGGCCGTCCACCTCGAAACATCCTTCGAGCACGTAGACCGTCTCGGCCACGGCCAGGGTTTCGTCGCCCTCGCGCATCCAGCCCTTGGGGTAGCGGATCAGGCAGCTGCAGGCGCCTGTGGCGGCGTCGCGGCTCAGGAACTTGTACTGCGCATCGGGCCGCGCTGCGCCAGGCGGCAGGCGACGCCAGGGCAGGTGCTGGGCTTGCAGGAACTCGATGTGCGGGCGATTCAAGCCGGGGGCGAGGGCAGTCACAGGTAGAGCCAGGGTTGCTGCTGGCGGTCATGGGCTTCGAACGCGGCCAGGGCATCGCCCTGTTGGGCCAGGGTCAGGGCCACCGGGTCCAGGCCGCTGCGCAGCAGGTCGCGCGGCTCGTCGTCCAGGCTGAAACGGTGCAGGCTGCCGTCGGCTTCCTGCACGGTGAGCGCGTCCAGGTCGATGCGAAGGCGCTGGGGCGTGGCCAGCGGCGCGGTGAGCACCAGGGGCAGCAGGCCGTTGCGGATGCAGTTGTCGAAAAAGATCGCGCCGAAGCTGGGTGCGATGACCACGCGGATGCCCCATTCCTTCAGCGCCCAGACGGCGTGTTCTCGCGAGGAGCCGCAGCCAAAGTTGCGACCGGCCAGCAGGATGCTCGCCTGCGGATGCTGGTTGAGCACGAAGCCGGGCTCGGGCTCGCGCGTGGCCGGGTCGCGGTAGCGCCAGTTGGCGAACAGACCTTCGGCCAGCCCGGTCTTGCCCACACCCTTCATTTCGCGCGACGGGATGATGGCGTCGGTGTCGATGTGGTCGCGCAGCAGGCCCACGGCCAGGCCCTCGTGCTGGTGGAAGGGCGGGTTCATGGCAGCAGGGGGCGGGGATCTGCCAGACAGCCCGCCAGTGCGCTGGCCGCCACGGTGATGGGGCTGGCCAGGTGCGTGCGCACACCAGGCCCTTGGCGCCCTTCGAAGTTGCGGTTGGTGGTGGAGGCCACGCGCCACTGCGCTTCGAAGCGCTCGCCGCCGGCATGGAAGCACAGCGAGCAGCCAGCCTCGCGCCACTCGAAACCCGCGGCCTGGAAGACCTCGTGCAGCCCCTCGGCTTCGGCCGCGCGCTTGACGCTGCCCGAGCCCGGCACGCACAGCGCACGCACGCCCGGCGCGATGCGCCGACCGCGAAGCAGGGCGGCGGCGGCACGCAGGTCGCTCAGGCGGGCATTGGTGCAGGAGCCGATGAAAGCGGCCTGGATGGGCAGGCCGAGCAGGGGGCGGCCGGGCTCGATGCCCATGTAGTCCAGGGCGGCCCGTTCGCTGTCGTCACGTGGCGCTGGCACGGCTGCGTCGATGTCGCCCCCATGGCCAGGGCTGGTGCCCCAGCTCAACTGCGGAGCCAGGCGGCTCACGTCCAGGCTCAGTTCGTGGTCAAAGGACGCGTCCGCGTCGCTGGCCAGGCGGCGCCAATGCGGCAGGGCGGCTTCCCAGGCGGCACCTTGAGGGGCGAAGGCCTTGCCGTGCAGTGCGCCGAAGACGGTGTCATCCGGCGCGATGCAGGCGCCCCAGGCACTGAATTCGACGGCGAGATTGCACAGGGTCTGCCGCGCCTCGATGCCGAGCGCGCGAACCGCCTCGCCGGCGAACTCGATGGCGCAGCGCTGGCCACCGCCGGCGCCGTGGCGGGCTATCAGCGCCAGCGCCATGTCCTTGGCCGTGCTGCCCTTGGGCAGGCGGCCGCTGAAGGACACGCGCATGCTGGGCGGTCGGCGCACACGCAAGGCACCAGTGGCCAACGCGTGCTCGGCTTCGCTGGAGCCGATGCCCCAGGCCAGCGCGCCAAAAGCGCCCTGCGTGCAGGTGTGGCTGTCCGGACAGACCAGCGTGGCGCCGGGCAGCACGATGCCCAGTTCCGGCGAGATGACGTGCACGATGCCCTGGCGGGGGTCGGGCAGGTCGATGAGTTGGATGCCGGCGGCCCGTGCCTCGCGTCGCGTGGTGGTGATGAAGGCCTGGCCGGTGGGCATCAGGGTCTGGTCCCCCCGGCCCGGAAAGGTGTCGACGATGTGGTCGAAGGTGGCGAAGGCCTGGCGGGGCCGGCGCGGCTTCAGGCCGCGTGATGCCAACGCGGCCAATGCCACGCCGCCGGTGCGTTCGTGCAGCATCACGCGGTCGATATGCAGCAGGTCGCTGCCGCCGGGCAGGCTGGCCACCCGCCGGCCCTGCCAGAGCTTGTCGAACAGGCTCTGCGGCGCCACCATCAGCAACGCACCGAGTCGGGGTCGATGCCGGCCGCGCGCAGCCAGGCGTCGCCGCCGTCGCCTGGGGCGGGCAGGTCGTGGCGAAGCTGCCCACGCTGGCCGTTCATCTCCAGCGGCAGTGCCGGCAGCGCGGTGCGCTGGCCGCCCGGCAGGGTGATGGGCAGCAGGCCGCCGGCCCGGAGCTGCGGGTCGTCGAACAGTTGCGCCGGCTTGGCCACCGGGGCAAAGGGCAGGCCGCTGTGTTCCAGCTTGGCCATCAGCTCGGCCTTGGTCAGCTGAGCGAAGCGTGCCTGGATGAGCGGCAGGATGCGCTCGCGCTGTCGCACACGCTCGTTGTTCTGCGCCAGGCTGGCATCGGCGGCCAGCTCGGGCAGCGCGAAGGCCTCGCAGAACACGCGCCACTGCGTGTCGCTGACCACGCCCACGAAGACCTTCTCGCCGGGGTCGGCGCAGTCAAACACGTCGTACACCGCCCAGGCGGACCGGCGCACCGACATCGGCGGTGGCGCTTCGCCGGTGGCTGCGGTTTGCGCCATGTGCTGGCCGACGAAGAAGGCGCAGGTCTCATACAGCGAGGTGGTGATGGCCTGGCCACGGCCGGTGCGCTGGCGCTCGTGCAGCGCGGCCAGGATGCCGATGACGCCGAACATCGCGCCCCCCACGTCGATCACCGACGCGCCGGCCCGCATCGGGCGCTCAGGCAGACCGGTCATGTAGGCCAGCCCGCCCATCATTTGCGCCACTTCGTCGAGCGCGGTGCGGTGGGCGTAGGGACCGGACAGAAAGCCCTTGCCGCTGCAGTAGATGAGGCCGGAATTGCGCGCCGACAACTGCTCGTACCCGAGGCCCTGCGCGGCCATGCCGCCGGGACGGAAGTTCTCGATGACGATGTCGGCGCCGTCGATCAGGGCCAGCGCCGCCGCCTTGCCGGCTTCGGTCTTCAGGTCCAATTGCAGGCTGGCCTTGTTGCGGTTGTACATGGCGAAGTAGCCGGCGCCCGAGCCGGTCAGGCGCCGCGTGTTGTCGCCGCCCGGCGGTTCGATCTTCAGCACCTCGGCCCCGAGATCGGCCAGGATGAGGCCCATGCTCGGGCCCATCACCATGTGGGTGAACTCGATGACCTTGAGGCCTTGCAAGGGTGTCATGGCTTGGGAAGTCCTGCCTGCGGGGTCATGCCGTAGAGCGGCTCACCGGGAAGCGCGGCCGCCAGCACCTGGCGCGCCTGCATGAGGCGGTCGAAGTCGATGCCGGTGTCCAGGCCCATGCTCTGCAGCATGAAGACCAGGTCCTCGGTGACGATGTTGCCGCTGGCGCCCGGCGCGAAGGGGCAGCCGCCCAGGCCGGCCTGGCTGCTGTCGAAGGTGCTCAGGCCCGTGTCCAGCGCGGCCAAGGCATTGGCCAGGCCCAGCCCACGCGTGTTGTGCAGGTGGATGCCTGTGAGCTTGTCTTGCCCCAGTGCGTCCCAGAGCTGGCG
This sequence comes from Burkholderiales bacterium, assembly GCA_017302655.1. GTDB lineage: Bacteria > Pseudomonadota > Gammaproteobacteria > Burkholderiales > Burkholderiaceae_C > Inhella. The sequence goes on along the minus strand of JAFLDE010000002.1, from coordinate 78,996 downwards.
GATCAGGCGGCGCACCTGGGTGGGGTTGGCGTAGCCGGTGGTGTCGGCTAGGCCGACCTCGTCGCAGCCGGCTTTCAGCAGCGCCTCGCCCAAACGCAGCACCTGGGCTTCGGGCACGCTGCCTTCCAGCGTGCAACCGAAGGCGGTGGACAGGCTGCCCTCGAAGTGCGGGCGTTGACCGATGGGCTGCGCAGCGATCAGGGCGGCGATGGCACGTGCTTCGTCCAGCACCTGGGCGTGGGTCTTGCGCAGGTTCTTCAGGCTATGCGTCTCGCTGCAGGACAGCGGCAGGGTGAGCTTGTGGGCACCCGCAGCAAGCGCCGCCTCGGCGCCCTTCGCATTGGGCACGAGCACGGCCACGGTGAGGCCTGCATGCCGGCGTGCATGCGCGACCACGTCGGCGGTGTCGGCCAGCTGCGGCAAGAGCTTGGCCGGCACGAAGGAGCCGACTTCGATCTCGCGAACGCCTGCAGCAACCAGGGCGTCGATCCACGCGAACTTGGCCGCCGTGGGCATCACGGTGGAAATGGACTGCAGTCCGTCGCGCGGACCGACTTCGGAGACGAGGATCACGCGAGGGATTCCATGTGCTGGACGAGATCGCGCGGCATGCAGAACCAGCAATCAGCACGCGCCGCGGCGATGTGCGCGAGCACGCGGCGCAGGTGCTTGACGCGGTGCGCCTGGCCGGTCACCCAGGGATGCAGCGAGAGGCTGAAGAGCCGCCCGGCATGAGCGGCCCGGGCCTCGGCGAGCTGGAACTCGAAGGCGTCGATGACCTGCTCGGCCCAGCTGGCTTCGCTGTGCAGGTTGTCGAGGATGACGAAGCGATCCTCGGTCTCGGTGGGCAGGGGCAGGTTCCACAAATCGCCCTGCTGCGTGTGAAAGCGGTAGGGCAGTTCGTCGTTCACCCAGTCGGCGCAGGCGGTGATGCCCTGTTCGCGGAGCAACTCGGGGGTGTGCGCGGTTTGCAGGCGGCCGGGGCTGAGCCAGGTGCTGATGCCGCCGCCAAGATGCTCCAGGCTGCGCTGGATGAGCGCTCGTTCGTTGTCCAGGGAGCCCGCATGCGGGGTGTCCATGTTCCAGCTGTGGCCGATGAGCTCGGCGCCGCGCTGGCGGATCTCGGCCAGCAGCTCGGGCGCGCGCAGCACCAGCTCGGCGTTCATGGCGAAGCTGGCGGGGAGTTGGGCCTGGTCCAGCTCCGACAGCAATCGCCAGATGCCGACCCGGTTGCCGTGGTCGCGAAGCGTGAAGTGGCGCAGGTCGGGATACGGCATGGTCATGCTGCCGGGCAGCTTGACCTTGGCCGCCGGGTTCAGCGGGAAGTGCTGGAGTGAAACGTTGATCCAGACCGCCAGCGGCTTGCCGCCGGGCCATTGGATGGGCGGCCGGTCCTGGAGCATGGACCACGTGTAGCGCTCGTGGTCCATGCCGTAGCGGCGCATGGGGTAGGGCGGTTGGCTCATGGAGTGCTCCCTATGCAAGAGCCCGCGGGGATTTGGGGGCGAAGCGCCCCAAGGGCTCTCACTTCAACTCTCCAGCTTCGGCAGACGAAGCCAAGTACCACTCAGCAATCTCACGCCCCGTCGTGACCCAAACATCGTCATGCGACGTGATGTAGTCCAGCGCCCGCTCAAAGGCAGCCAGCCGATGCGGATTCGCCACCTGGTAGTTGTGCGTGGGGATGCACATCACCGTGCCGCCTTCCAGGCGCAGCTGGTCGAAGGCGTCACAGATCATCTGGCCGTAGCGACGCGGCTCGACCTTGTTCACCACGTAGGCAATCGTGTCGTTCAATTCCAGCGAGTACGGCACGGAGCAGAAGCGCTGCCCGCCGCGCACGTCCACGGCCGTCGGCTGGTCGTCGTGGAACAGGTCGCAGGTGTAGAGCCCGCCTAGTTCGGCGAACAGGTCGAGCGTGACCTCGCTGTGCGAAAGCGCCGGCGCCAGGTATCCGGCCGGGCGGCGACCACAAGCACGCTCGATGGTGTCCATCGAGTCCAGCAGCATCGCCCGCTCCTCGGCCTCGCTCATGCCGTACACGTAGCGCGTGTTGTAGATGCCGTGGCTGAAGAACTCCCAGTCCCGCTCCTTGCACATGGCAATGATCTCGGGGTGGTGCTCGCACAGGGCAGCGCTCAACGAGATCGAGCCTCGGATACCGTACTTGTCGAGCAGGGCCATCTGACGCTGGTGGCCGACACGGTTGCCCCAGTCCCGGATGCTGTAGCCGGGCACGGCCGGGTAGGGATGCGGCCAGGCCGCGCGATGCGGGTTGGCGGGCGGCTGCAGTTCGTAGAACTCGATGTTGGGCGCTACCCAGAAGGCGACGCGCTTCCCACCCGGCCATTCGATCTTGGGTCGGCCCCGATACGGCCGATGCGCGTAGACGCCTGGATCGGCTTTCATGGGCTCAGGCCTTCAGCCAGTCCAGCACCTGCTGAACGTCAAGCACGTCGGCGTACTTCAGCTGCATGTCGGTCAGGTTGGCGAAGTGATAGCTCTCGTGCTTGTCGGCCACGCACTGCTCAGGAACGATGGTGCGGAAGCTGCGCGAAAGGGAGTCCACCGCGCTGGCGCGCACGCAGCCGCTGGTGGACCCGCCGGTCAGCACCACGGTGTCCACCCGATGAAAGGTCAAGAGCGAGTGCAGGGGCGTTTCGAAGAACACCGAGGGCATTCGCTTGCAATAGACCATGTCGAGGCCGTGCCGGATGTCGCAGCGCTCGTCGAACTGGGCTCGGCGAGAGCCATGCTTGATGTTCTGCAGCGAGTCCGGCGTGTTCGTCCGCGTGCCCCAGACGCCGCAGTCCTCCCCCGAGTCGGCATATGCAACATGCGTCCAGACCACCGGCCAGCCCTTGGCGCGGAAGGCAGTCGCGAGCTGGTTCACGTACTGGATCTGCTGCGGATCGGTTTCGTACGCGGTCTTGAATTCATCAACCCTTGTGTAGGCACACTGGAAGTCGATGTTGACCAGCGCGGCCTTCAGGCCAAAGCCGAAGCGCGCGCGCGTCGGGTTGGCTTTCAGCTCGTTCCAGATCTCGCGTGCCGTCTTGTTGCTCTGTTCCATGTCAGTTGTCCATTGCAGATTCGCGGCACCCGCGACGCATGAAAACGGGGCGTTGCGGGCCGAGCGCCGGGCCGCCCCAAGCCGGCCCGCCTGCGCCTGCTTGCGGCTCCATGCCGCGTGCAGGCGCGTCCCCTTGGGGGACCGACCGGACTCGCCCGCGTTCAGCGCGGCGAGTTTGGGCGAGGGGCCGATTCATGTCAGGCCAGGTCCATGTGTTGCAGCAGGGAGCCGAAGCCGTCGACGGCGTCGCGGATGCCATTGCGGCGCAGCGCGTGCCAGTAGGTGGCGGTGTTGATGGCGATCACCGGCTTGCCCAGGAAGGCTTCGGCGTAGGGCGCCATGCGGGCCATCTGCAGGTTGGTGCCCACCTGCACGATGGCGTCGATGTCGTCGCCGTCGAGCTGCTTGAGCGCGTCGGCGATCTGCCGCTCGGTGACGCGGCTGATGTTCGTCCAGCTGGTGCAGCGAAGCGGCAGGTCGCGCACGGTGCTCAAGCCGTGGTCGCTGAAGAAGTGCTTCACATGCGCGTTGGCCGCCGGGTAATAGGGCGAGAGCACGGCGATGCGCCGGATGTTGCCGTAGGCCTTCATGGCCTCCACGCAGCTCATCGAGCCGACGCTCACGTCCTTGCCGGTGAGGTCGCGAATGCGCTGCAGCAGGCGCTCGCAGGCGGGCGCGCCGCCGATGAAGCTGATGGCCGACACACCCATCACGTAGTAGTCGGGCTCGGCCGTCATCGCGGTGCGCAGCGCTTGCTCCACGGCGGCGTCGATCAACTCGGCACCGGCCATGAAGGCTTCGTCGCTGAGCGCCTTGGCGTTCTCGATGTACAGGTCGCGGTACTGGTTGGTGACGCCGGCCGGTCGCATGGCGGCGAACTCCGGCTCGACGATGGTGTTGGTGCTGGGGCCGAACACCGCGAAGACGCGGCGCCAGCCCAGTGCATCGCGGTGACTGGGCTGCATCACTGGTAGGCCGGGTCTTTCATCGGACCGATCGAGCGGCTACGGGTCGGTTGCAGCAGCACGGGCGGCTCGGTGCCGGGGTACTCCGGGCCCCAGTTGAGCGCCTTGCCCTGCATTTCCACGCGGGCGCCTTCGGTGTACCAGTCCACCAGGCGGCCGTCGCATCGCAGCAGCCAGGTGGTGCCGGTGGGCCCGCTCTTGAAGTCGCCGTGACGCACGCCGGCCGGCCGGAAGAAGTAGGTGCCCGGCCACATCGAGCCGTAGTTGTACTCAAAGCTGCCATCCAGGCAGTAGGCCTCTTCATAGCAGGGGTGGTGGGCCAGCGGATGCTCCACCCAGTCGGCCTTGGCGCGAATCAGCCGGGTGTAGAAGCCCGTCTGCTTGTTGTGATACAGCAGCTTGATGCTCAGGCCTGGCACCGGGGTGCCGCCGCGGCTGAAGTCCATCGGGCTGCCGTTGTGCGGATCGGTGATGTCGAACCAAGCCATCTGGCTGGCGCGCATGACCACCAATTCGCCCTCCTTTTCGCTCTGACTGGCGGGCGTGAAGCCCCAGTCGCCGAACTCGCGGAAGAGCAGCACGCGGGTGCCTGCCTTCACATGCAGCGCCGGCGTGAGCACACCGGCCGGCGCCATGAAGTAGTCGTCCTTGGTCATGGCCTGCTCGCCCAGCGTGAGTTCGCCTTCGAGGACGAACCACTCGGTCTGGGCCGCATGGCAGCCCGCCGGGCGGCTCCAGTCGCTGGTGAACTCGACGGACAGCGAGGCCTCACCCTTCTCTTCACAGTAGTTCAGATGGCGCTGGCGTGCCGCGCCCACGCCATGTGGCAACTCGGCCACGTGCCAGATGAGGTCCTTCTCGTCGATCAATTCCACATGGGGGCGCATGCCTGAGTCTCCTGAGCGTTGGTGAGCTCAGGGCTTGGTGCAATCGGCGTGCCAAGTGATGGGCTGCGCCGAGTGTTTCAAGTCGGTTTCAGATGCTGCCCGATGCGTTCCATGTTGAAACATCGAGGGCCGCCGACCGAATGGCACAGGTCTTGCAGCCGCACGGCATCCGCTGAATCGAGAGCCCACATGGACTTCAACGAGCTCGCCGTGCTGCGCTGGCTGCACATCATCTGCATGGTCTATTGGTTGGGTGGCGAGTGGGGGGTATTCCAGACCTCCTACAACGTCATCAACCGCAAGCTGCCGCTGGACGAGCGCCGTCGCCACATGGAGACGGCCTACCGCATCGACATCCTGGCCCGCACCGGCATCATCCTGCTGCTGCCCCTGGGCCTGCACATGGGGCATTTGTGGAATCTGCAGCCCCTGGGCGGCGCTTGGCTAACTGGCATGTGGGTGCTCACGGCGCTGTGGCTGGGCCTGTGCTGGGGCGCCTTCATCAAGCGTGAGACCGACACCGGCGTTCGCCTGACGAAGGTCGACGAGAGCGTGCGCTTCGTGCTGATCCCGCTGCTGTTCCTCGTCAGCATCGCGTCCTTGATGGGGCATGGCCCGCTGGTGGCCGATCCGGGCACGCGTTGGTACGCGGCCAAGATGCTCGTGTACGCCTGGACGCTGATCATTGGCCTGAAGCTGCGCTTCATCATGCGGGAGTGGACGGCCATGTTCCGCCTGCTGGCACAGGGCCCCAACGCCGACGTGGAGGCCAAGCTGGACAAGAGCATCCGCTTCGGCCGCAACATCGCTTATGTGTACTGGGTGTCCATTGCCACCGTCGCCTACTTTGGCGCCGTCAAGCCCTTCTGAACCATGAGCGCCTATACCGCCCTCGCGTTGCAAACCCGGTGTCACGCCGTCAACCGTTGTGTCAGCGACGCCGAGGCGCGGGAGCGCATGCGCGCCAACATCGAACGCGTGGGGCGTCAGGTGCTGGGCTCCAAGGCCTTCATCGGCCCCGACCTGAAGTTGGTGGTGCTGCCCGAGTACTTCCTGAGCGGCTACCCGCTGGGTGACGCGTTGCCGGCTTGGGCGAGCAAGGCGGCGTTGGCGCCCGACGGGGTCGAGTACGAGCTGCTCGGCCAGGTCGCAAGGCAGGCGGGTGTCTACCTCAGTGGCAATGTGTACGAGACCGACGCTCACTTTCCCGGTCTCTACTTCCAGACCAGCTTCGTGCTGGACGACCAAGGCGCCTGCGTGCTGCGCTACCGCCGCCTGGTCTCGCTGTTTGCGCCCACGCCGCACGATGTCTGGGACCGGTACCTGGAGCTGTACGGGCTCGAAGGTGTCTTCCCGGTCGCTGACACGCCGCTCGGCCGCCTGGGCTGCGTCGCGTCCGAGGAAATCCTCTACCCGGAGATTGCTCGTGGCCTAGCGCTTCGCGGTGCCGAGGTGCTGCTGCACAGCAGTTCCGAAGTGGCCAGCCCGCGCTTCACCCCCAAGGATGTGGCCAAGCGCGCGCGTGCCTACGAGAACAGTTGCTGGGTGGTGAGCGCCAACTCGGCGGGCATCGTCGACGTGGACATCCCCGGCGAGTCCGTGGACGGCATGAGCAAGATCGTCGACCCCCTGGGCGAGGTGCGGGCCGAGGCCGGCTATGGTGAGAGCATGGTCGCCCACGCCGTCATCGACATCGCAGCCCTGCGCCGCCAGCGGCTCAAGCCGGGCATGGGCAATCTGCTGGCGCGCCAGCGCCTGGAGTTGTTCGCCGCGCAGTACGCGGACAGCGTGGTCAGCCCGAACAGCATGCTCAAGGATGGTGAGTTGCAGGTTCCCGGTCGCGCCCATTTCCTGGAGCAGCAGCGGGCCAGCATCGAGAAGCTGCTGACGCGGGGTGTGCTTCGCCGTGACTGAGGCGCTGCCGAACACGCGCAATCCGCGCACAGGCCGGCTGGACCACTTCATGCCTGTGCACGACGCCACAGAAGTGGCTGCAGTGGCCGCGCAACTGCGTGCACGCCAGCCTGCGTGGGCGGCGCGGACGGCGCCACAGCGAGCCGAGGCCCTGCTGGCCTGGCGCGAGCGCTTGCTGGGCCAGGAGTCTGCTCTGGCCGAAGCCTTGCTGGCCGACACCGGCCGCTGGCAAGAAGGCTTGCTGGAGATCCAGGCCTGCGCCGCATCCCTGGCGCGCTGGGCTTCCCAGGGGCCAGGCCTGCTGGCGCCGAGCCAGCAACGTGCCTCGATTCCCTTCCTCACGATCGAGCAGGGCATGCAGCCCTATCCGCTGGTCGGCGTCATCAGCCCTTGGAACTTCCCGCTGCTGCTTTCCCTGATCGACGCCATCCCGGCCTTGATGGCGGGCTGCGCGGTGCTCGTCAAGCCGAGCGAGATCACGCCGCGCTTCGTCGAACCCCTGCGCGCCAGCTTGGCAGGCTTGACGTCCGAGCTGCCCATCGACTTCGTGACCGGTGCCGGCGCCACCGGTCAGGCCCTGATCGACTGCGTCGACACCATCGCCTTCACCGGCAGCATGGCCACCGGCCGCAAGGTGGCCGAACAGGCGGCGCGGCGCTTCATCCCGGCACAGCTCGAACTGGGTGGCAAGGACGCCGCCTTGGTCTTTGCCGACGCCGACCTGCCACGCACCGCGCGATCGCTGGCTTGGGGCAGCATGGTCAATGCCGGGCAAAGCTGCATGTCGCTGGAGCGCTGCTACGTGCAGCAGCCGGTCTTTGAAGCCTTTGCCCAGCTCTTGACCGAGCGGGTAGCAGCTTTGGGCCTGAACACGTCCGACCCGCGTGAGGGCCACATCGGTCCCGTCATTGCAGCGGCTCAGGCAAGGCTGATTCAGGCGCAGCTTGACGACGCTTTTGCACAGGGTGCCCGCGCCTTGTGCGGTGGGCGCCTCGTTGAACACGGCGGCGGCATCTGGTGCCAACCGACGGTGCTGGTGGACGTGAAGCCGAGCATGCGTGTCATGCGCGAGGAGACTTTCGGTCCCATCCTTCCCCTGCAGGCGTTCGCCGATGAAGCCGAGGCCTTGCATTTGGCCAACGACAGCGAGTACGGCCTCAGCGGCGCCGTCTTCAGTGCGGATGTCGAACGCGCCCGCCGTGTGGCCTCTGCCCTGCGGGCGGGCGCGGTGTCCATCAACGACTGCTCGCTCACCGCGCTTGTGCATGAGGGCGCAAAGCAGAGCTTCGGTCTGTCCGGCCTTGGCGGTACCCGCATGGGCGCGCAGAGCATTCAGCGCTTTTACCGACAGCAGGTATTCCTGGTCAGCAACGGTCATCCTGCACCCTGGTGGTTCTAGGCCTCTGACCCCGCAGTGCGCCATTCCTGAAGTTGGAGGCGTACCCGATCGCCGGTCCGGCGATCTCTGAAGCCTCTCGCCACAATCCCTGCCCATGTGGCAAGACTTCGATCGCCGACGCCTTCAACGGGATGGCGTGGAACTGGTGTGGCGGCAAGGCGGCGCGGGGTCGCCGCTGCTGCTGATGCATGGGCATCCGCAGACCATGGCGATGTGGCATCGCGTGGCGCCGCGCTTGGCGCGGCAGCATCGCGTCATCCTGCTGGACCTGCGGGGCTATGGCGACAGCGGTCGACCTGAGCCGGGACCTGGGCACGCGGCTTACAGCAAGCGCGAGATGGCGCGAGATGCCTTGCACCTGATGCGCAGCCTCGGTCATGAGCGCTTTGCGGTGCTGGCGCACGACCGTGGCGCTCGCGTGGCCCACCGCCTGATGCTCGACCACCCCGATGCTGTCTCGCGCGCCATGCTGCTCGACATCGCACCCACGCTGGCGATGTACGAGGCCACCGGCGAGGCCTTCGCGCGGGCGTACTGGCACTGGTTCTTCCTCATTCAGCCGGCGCCTTTGCCCGAGCGCTTGATCGAGGCCGACCCGGCGGCCTATCTGCGCGAAAGCGTGGGTCGACGCCTGGCGGGCTCGGACGCTTTCGCTCCGGAAGCCTGGGCCGAGTACGCGCGCTGCATCGCACGCCCCGGCAGTGCCCAGGCCATCTGCAGCGACTACCGCGCCAGTGCCGGGGTGGACCTTGAACACGATCGCGCCGACCGGGCGGCTGGCCGGCGGCTGGTTCAACCCTTGCGCGTGCTCTGGGGCGCGAAGGGTGTGGTGGCAAGGTGCTTCGACCCGCTGGCGTTGTGGCAGGCCGCGGCCACGAACGTGAGCGGCCGCGCGCTGGACTGTGGCCACTACATCGCCGAGGAAGCCCCCGAGGCGCTGCTGGCCGAGGCGCTGCCCTTCTTCAACGAGGAGTCCGAATGACGCAGCGCATTGCCGTGATCGCCGGCGACGGCATCGGCCAGGAGGTGATGCCCGAAGGCCTGCGTGTGCTCCGTGCCGCCGCGCAGCGCTTCGGCTTGGCACTGCAGTTCGACGAATTCGACTTTGCCCACTGCGCTTACTTCGAGCGCCACGGCAGCATGCTGCCGCCGGACTGGAAGACGCAGATCGGCGGGCACGATGCGATCTACTTCGGTGCGGTCGGCTGGCCGGCCACGGTGCCCGACCATGTCTCGCTCTGGGGCTCGCTGCTCCAGTTCCGCCGCGAGTTCGACCAGTACGTGAACCTGCGCCCGGCCCGCCTGCTGCCGGGCGTGCGTTCGCCGCTGGTGAACCGCCAGGGAGAGCCGCTCAAGCCCGGCGACATCGACCTGTGGATCGTGCGCGAGAACACCGAGGGCGAGTACAGCAGCATCGGCGGGCGCATGTTCGCCGGCACCGAGCGGGAACTGGTGATTCAGGAGACGGTGATGAGCCGTGTCGGCGTGGATCGCGTGCTGGCCTTCGCCTTTGAACTCGCCGCCAGTCGGCCGCGACGCAAGCTCACCTCGGCCACGAAGAGCAACGGCATCTCCATCACCATGCCCTATTGGGACGAGCGGGTGCAGGCCATGGCCGCGCGCTACCCGGATGTGACGGTGGAGCAGTTCCACATCGACATCCTGTGCGCGCATTTCGTGCAGCGGCCCGGCCATTTCGATGTGGTGGTGGGCAGCAATCTGTTCGGAGACATCCTCTCCGACCTCGCGCCGGCTTGCACCGGCACCATCGCCATCGCGCCCTCGGCCAACCTGAACCCGACGCGGCGCTGGCCCAGCCTGTTCGAGCCGGTGCATGGTTCGGCCCCGGATATCGCAGGGAAGGGCATCGCCAACCCCATCGGGCAGATCTGGGCCGGCGCCATGATGCTGGACTTCCTGGGCCACCGCGCTGCGCACGACGCCGTGCTGGCCGCCATCGAGCAGGTGCTGTCCGACCCCCGCGCGCCGCGCACGCCCGACCTCAGCGGCAGCGCCAGTTGTGCGCAGGTGGGCGCTGCCATCGCCGACGCCGTGGCGAATGGATTGCCGGCGGCAGGTGAGTGACGATCCGTCGCGACCTCTGAAGGTGCCGCCATGAGCGACATGAAGACCCCGGGCGTCTACATCGCCGAGAGGAACCCTTTGGCCGGGGCGGTGGTCGAGGTGGCCACGGCGGTGCCCGCCTTCATCGGCTACACCGCCAGAGCCGAGGACGGTGGCAAGTCCCTTTTCGGCGTGCCCTGGCGCATCGGCTCGATGGCCGAGTTCGAGCGCTTCTTCGGCGGTGCGCCTCCGGCTCGCTTCAGCCTCACCGAGGCCGCTGACGGCGCTTTTCGGGTTGGCGCCCAGCGCTACACCGTGGCGCAGACCGGTCCGCGCTTCCGCCTGTACCACGGCATGCGCCATTACTTCACCAATGGCGGGGGAGCGTGCTGGGTCGTCTCGGTGGGCGACTACACCCACGCACCTTCGGAGGAAGCGCTGGTGAGGGGAATCTCCGCGCTGCAGGGCGAGCGGGAATCGAGCCTGCTCGTCGTTCCCGACGCCGTGTCGTTGGCGCTTGAAGCTTGCATCGGTTTGCAGCAGCAGATGCTGAGGCAAGGCTCGGACGCGAGACAGCGCCAGCGCTTTGCCATCCTCGACGTGCCCAACGGCGACCAGGAACTCGACTCGCCGCGCGACCCGGTGAACGACTTCTGCAGGCGGCTGGGCCAGACCGGGCTGATCAACGGTGCCGCCTACTTCCCTTACCTCGACACTACGGTCGTTGACCCGCACGAGGTCGACTGGAGGCACATCGAACACGCATCGCTGACCGGCACCGTGGCAGCCATGGTGCGCGCCGATGCGCAGGCCTCCAAGGACGTGAAGCGGCTGCTTGATGCGGCCGAACTCGGCGACCAGACGGCCAGGCCCGCAGGCGCCGCGGAACTGCACGAGGCCTTGATTGCCGGTTCGCCCGCCTACGGGGCCTTGATGGCCGAAATCTGCCGCCAGATGAACCGCCTGGGCCCGTGCGCCGCCATGGCCGGCGTCTACGCCTGGGTGGACCACGAGCGCGGCGTGTGGAAGGCGCCGGCCAATGTCCGCGTGGCCGGCGTGGTCAAGCCAGCGGTGCCCGTTTCGCAAGAACAGCAGGAAGGTCTGAACCTGTCCCCTCAGGGCCAGAGCATCAACGCCATCCGCAGCTTCGTCGGCGAGGGCGTGTTGGTGTGGGGCGCCCGCACGCTGGACGGCAACAGCTTGGATGGGCGCTATGTCAACGTGCGACGAACCTTGATGATGGTGGAGGAGAGCTGCCGACTCGCCTGCAAGGCGCTGGTGTTCGAGCCCCATGTCGCCCACACCTGGGTGGCGATCCAGTCCATGCTCGGCGACTTCCTCACCATCCTGTGGAAGCGGGGTGGCCTGGCTGGTGCAGTGCCCGAGCAGGCCTTCAGCGTGCAGTGCGGACTGGGTGAGACGATGACTGCGGAAGACGTGCAGCAAGGGATCCTGCGGGTCACCGTGCAGGTGGCGGTGAGCCGGCCGGCGGAGTTCATCGAGATCACCTTCCAGCAGCCCATGCAAGTGTCCTGAAAGGAGTTGCGCCATGCCTGATCCATCTGCCCCCAGCTCCGGTGAAGCCGTCTGGCCGCAGCCCAAGTTCCAGTTCCATGTCCAGTGGGGCGGCGCCGAGATGCGTTTCCAGGAGGTCTCCGGCCTCGGCATGGAGGCTCAGCCCATCGAATACCGAGCGGGCAACAGCCCGCAGTTCTCGGTGCTCAAGATGCCCGGCGTGAAGAAGTTCGGCGACGTGACCCTGAAGCGCGGCCTCTTCAAGGGCGAGCGCCAGTTCTGGGACTGGTTCAACGAGGCCAAGACGACCACCATCCAGCGCAAGCCGCTGACCATCCGCCTGCTCGACGAGTCGGGCGCCGCCGTCATGGTCTGGACCCTGGCCGATGCCTGGCCCAGCAGGGTGCAGAGCAGTGAATTCAAGGTCAGTGGCAACGAATTCGCCATCGAGAGCTTGGTGGTCTCGCACGAAGGCCTGAGCATGGCCAAGAGCTGACACCGGGTGCCAAGCATCGCCAGTCGTTTTGGCGAGAGACCGGCTTGCCGGAGCGGCTGCTTCCGCCCCGGTTCCTAGGCGCGATGCGAGCGCCGCAGCAGGATCACCCAGACCAGCAGATTGAGGCCCAGGACCACCATGGCCAGGGCGATCTGCACCTCGCGCGTGATGCCCTCCGGGTAGATCAGCGCGAGCACGTAGTGCTCGATGAAACCACCCGTGTAGCCCTGCTCGCCGGCCAGTTGGCGCAGGCGGTTCTCCAAAGGCGTGAGCGGGCAGATGCGGCCGCTGGCCATGATCCACACCGCCCAGGCACAGGCCGGCAATTGCAGCCAGAGCACCGGGCGCCAGCGCAGAGCCAGCCAGCCGCCACCGACGGCGAAGACGATGAACGCCAGGTGCAGCAGCAAGATGCCCTCGGCGGCCAGGCGGTACAGCATGCCCGGCATGATGCCGGCCCATGTCGAGGTTTCAACTGCGCTGCGTGCAAGACCTGGCTTCGCTGCCGGACGCGTGGGATGACTTGCTGGCGCGGCAGGATGCGCCGACCCCCTTCATGCGCCGGGATTTTTTGCAGCAGTTGCAGGCCAGCGGCAGTGCGGTGGCCGAAAGCGGCTGGCAGGCCTGCTTCGTGCTGCTGGAGGCGGGCGACCGCCTGTGCGCCGCCGCGCCGCTGTGGATCAAGGCGCATTCCTGGGGCGAGTACGTGTTTGACCAGGCCTGGGCGCGCGCCTACGCCCAGCATGGGCTGCGCTACTACCCGAAGGGCGTGCTGGCCGTGCCCTTCACACCGGTGCCGGGCAGTCGGTTGCTGGCCGAGGACGATTTGGCGCGTGCCACGCTGGTGAGGCAGTTGCCGTTGCTGGCGAGCGAACTGGGGCTGAGCGGCTTGCACCTGCTGTTCGGCAGCGCCGCCGATGCCGCCGCCATGCCCGCGAACGAGTGGGCGCGGCGCGAGCAGCCGCAGTTTCATTGGCAGCGTCAGCCGGCGTGGTCCAGCTTCGAGGACTTTCTGGCCAGCTTGCGGGCCGACAAGCGCAAGAAGATCCTGCAGGAGCGCCGCCAGGTGCGCGAGTCGGGCGCTCAGATGAGGGTGCAGCGCGGCCACGAGATCGGCGCGGCGGATTGGGCCTTCTGGGCACGCTGCTACGCCGCCACTTACGCGGTGCGCGGGCAGACGCCTTATCTGGCCGATGACTTTTTCGCCGCGTGCGGGGTGGAGTGGCTGCTGTTCAGCGCGGAGCTGGATGGCGAACGCGTGGCGGCCAGCCTGTGCGCCTGGGACGCCGAACGCGGCGTGCTCTACGGCCGCCACTGGGGCTGCCTGCGCGAGATTCGCTCCCTGCACTTCGAGCTCTGCTATTACGCGCCGCTGGTCTGGTGCCTCGCCGAAGGAGCGCAGCGCTTCGAGGGCGGCGCGCAGGGCGAGCACAAGATGGCGCGGGGCCTGCTGCCGGTGGCCACCCACAGCTTCCATTGCTTGGCCGACGATCGCTTCGCCGATGCGGTGCGGCGCTTCAGCGTGCAGGAACAAGCCGCCGTGCAGGTATACGAGGCAGAGTTGGTGGCTCGAACGCCTTTCCGTTGAGGCGCAACAGGACCGCCGCCGATCGCTGGTTCCCCTGATTGAGCTGGGAACGCTTGTCCCGTGAATACGGGACAACAAGTCTGCCGTCCGTCGGTGGCCGGCTAGATTGCCTTCAGCCGGGCGGCCCAAGGCATTGGCGGCCCTTCGCGGTGACGTGATGACGGCCCTGCGCTGGCGAAAGTTGCCTCCCTCAATGCCTCCACGGAGCTTGCATGCGCCTACTCACGACACGATTTCGCCGCCCTGCAGTGGCCCTGGCTGCGGCCCTCCTGCTGGCCCCCGCTGGTGCCGCTGACGTTGCCTGGCTGGGCGACGATGGCGACTTTTTCGATCCGGGTGCTTGGCAGGGCGGGCGGGTTCCCTCAGAGTTCGATCGTGTGGTTTTCAATGCGGCGGTTGGTTCCTTCGTCTATGTCTCGAGCCGCGCCTACACGGCCGGGCTGGCCGTGCTGGCCGGCAACACCACGGTGAACCTGGAGTTCAACGACTGGTTCGTCAACAGCGATGTGGATGTGCAGACCGGTCGCATCGAGTTGCAGCAGGGCCTGATGCAGTCCTCGGGGCGGGTCTGGGTGAACGATGCGGGCACCCTGCACCTGGGGGCGGGCTCGGAGCTGTCGGCGCCGACGCTCGATGTGGCCGGCGCCCGGCTGGCCACCCTGCGTGTGGCGGACGACGGGCGTCTGTCGGTGCAGCAGATCCAGGTCGGCACGGGCTACAGCGGCTTGCTGGACATTGACGGCGGCGCCGCCTCGGCCCAGCGCAGCGTCATCGGGGAGTCGTTCGGCGAGGGCGCACTGACCCTGCGAAACAGCGGCTACTTCGACGCCGGCCAGCTGTCGCTGGCGCGCAGCGGTCACGCCACGGTGGACATCCGCTCCGGTGGGGTGTTGCATGCCAGCACGATCACCATGACCGAGCAGAACCAAGTCGCCCGCCTGACGGTGGGCGATGGCGGCACCCTGCGCGCGCAGCAACTGTTCATGGAAGCCATTTATGGGGGCGTTGCGCGGGGCAGCGCCACGGTGGCGGTGGAGCGTGGCGGTGTGGTGGAGTTGGGCAGCCTGTCGGTGGGGCCGGCGACTTTTTCCTCGATCACCACGCCCAGTGCGAGCCGGCATTTCCATGTGGCCGGCGGCGCGGTGCGCGTGGAGGGAGCGATGTCGGTGGTGGGCGGGGGCAGCGCGCTCGAGGTGTCCGAGGGCGGGCAGCTGAACAGCGCCGGCGCTCGCGTATTGGGCAGCCGCAATGCGGCCGCCACCGTCGATATCCGCTCGGACGGACGCTGGACCATCGCCGGCGACCTGGAGGTGGCGAACCGCTCAGAGTCGGTGGCGCGCATCACGCTCGACGACGGGCACATGCAGGTGGGGACGCTTTACTTCGTTTCGGTCCCGGACGGGGGCTGCGTGCCGTTCTGCAACTACGTGCCCAACGGCTCGCAGCTCTTGATGCGCAACGGCGCCAGCTTGCAGGCGGGCCGAGTGATTGCGGGCCGCCAGGGTGTGGTCGATCTGCGCATCGAGTCGGGCTCGGTGCTCACCAGCGGCGATATGCAGGTCGGTACGGGCAGTGCCAATGTGCTGCTAACCGGTGCAGGCAGTGCCTGGCGGGTCAATGGCGATGCCGAGCTCTCGGGCTTTTCCGGCTCCGGAGTCACCTTCTCCACGCTTGTGGCCATCGAGAGCGAGGCGACGCTGGCCGTTACGGGCGCGTTGCGCAGCAGCGGACCGGTGACGGTGACGCTGTCCGGCGGCACGCTCGACGTAGGGCGCATCGACGGCTTCACGGGGACGCTCGACTTCGAGCATGGGTATCTGCGCGTGCGCAGCGATCTGGCGCTGGGCAGCACAGCGCTGCTGGGCAACAGCTTGACACTGAGCCATGGCCGTCAGCTGAGCGTCGACGGCATCCTGCAACTCGCGCCACTGTCCAACCTGACGCTGGACGGCGGGCGCCTGAACCTGGGGGGCCTGCAAGGTGCCGGGCGCTTCAGCTTCCAGAGCGGCGTGCTGGGACTCACGCGTGACACGCTGGTGGTGGGCAGCGGTGGGTTGCTGGGGGCCTCGCTGGCACTGAGCGCCGAACGCCGCGTGGAGGTGCTGGGCAGCCTCGAAGTGGTGAGCGCTGGGCTGCTGAGCGTGTCAGGCGACGGACTGGCCGCACGCAGCCTGCGCAACCAGGGCACGCTGCAGATGCAGCCTGGCGGGGCGCGCATCGAGGTGGGCAGCCTGCTCAACGAGGGGCGCCTGCAGGGCGAAGGCCTGCTCAGCGGCTCGCTGCAGAACGCCAAGCAGGGGCAGGTGCGCGTCGGCGCGGGCCAGTTGTTGCAGCTCGACGGTGCGCTGGACAACGAAGGATCGCTGCTGGTGCTGGGCGGGGCGCTGCAGGTGGATGGCAAGCTGCTGAACGGCGCCGGCGCCACACTGGGTGGGCGCGGCCTGGTAGAGGCCGGCTCGCTGCGCAACGAAGGGCTGCTGGCCTTCAGCGACGACACCGATCTGGTGACCACCATGGACAACGCCAAGGACGGCCGCGTGCTGGTCTCGGGCGGCGCGACGCTGACCCTGTTCGGCGACCTGCTGCACAACGGCCTGGAGATGCGCGCCAGCAAGGGAAACACCATGGTGTTCTTCGGGAATGTGCAGGGGGATGGCGCATTCACCGGCGGCGGCGCCTTCTTCTTCGAGGGCGATCTGCGAACGGGCCAAGGCGCCAGCCTGCTATCGATCGACGGCGAGGCGACGCTAGGTGCTCAGACCCTCTTCATGGAGGTGGGCGGGCTGCAGGCTGGCAGCGGCCACGACGCGTTGCGGGTTTCCGGACGCCTCAGCCTCCGCGGCGGAGCGTTGTCCGTGACTTTCGCCGAAGGCTTCAGCGCCCGACCGGGTGATCGCTTCGACCTGTTGGACTTCGGCAGTCTGGACGGCCAGTTCGGCTTGCTGGATCTACCGAGTCTGCGGGCGGGGTGGGTCTGGGACCGCTCGCGCCTGCTGATCGACGGGGTGCTGAGCGTGAGCGCGGTGCCTGAGCCGGATGCAGCGAGCCTGCTGTTGCTGGGACTGGGCTGGCTGAGCTTGCGCCGTGGCGGACGCGCCGGCTCAAGAGCCTGACAGGCAGCTGGGTTGGGCGAACTTTGGCGGCGGCTCGGCGCCCCAGCGCTGCTGCCACTGCGCGAGAAAGGCCGCCGATAGCGCCGAGCCGGGCTGAAGGCGCGCACCGATGTAGAGCTGCTGCTGCAGCTCCTGCTGCTGGGCAGCCAGCCGGGCAGCCATGACGGCCAGCGGCGCCAGGCCTCGCGCTTCGGCGCGTTCCACGGCCTCGGCGAGCACGGTCAAGGGGTGCTGGCGCAGCAGCACCAGGTGAGCGCGCAGCACGCGCAGGCGGCCCTGGGCGATGTGCTCGCAGCGTTCGAGCCAGCGCCAATGGGCGTGTACATCGAAGCCGCCCAGGCGCTGTGGGCTCTCGCCGGAGGCGATCAGCAGCGCTTCCAGCGTGGCGCGGTCGGCATCTGCGTAGGCGAGGTTGGCGTCGCGCATCAGCGCCTCGCGACGTTCGCGGTCGGCTGGATCGTGGGCGCGGTCGGGATGCAGGCGCATGGCCGCGCGGCGGTGCAACTCCTTGAGCGTGGGCGCGCTGTTGGCCAGTTCGCTGGCCGGTGGTGCAGGAAAGGGCAGGGCGGCCGGCAACTCGGGCAGCGCTTGACGCCGACGCTGCGGGGGCGGTGACGGCGGCTGATTGCCGCCCGCTCGGGCCAAGACCTCGAGTGCGCGCAGCAACTCCCCTTGCAAGGTCTCGACCTGCGCCCAGCCGCGACCCAGCCATGCCCCATAACGCTCCTCAAAGCCGCGCACCTGCGCTTCGAGTTGCGCGTATTCGCGCTCGAGCGTGGCAAGGAAAGTCTGCAGATCCTCCAACTGCCGGCGCCGGCGCGCCGCTTCCAGCCGCCAGAGCTGGGGGTTGAGCAGGGCCTTGGAGAGATCGGGGGTCATCGAGCGGGCATTGTCGCCAGCCGTCGGCATGAAAAAGGCCCGCCGGTGGGCGGGCCTTGCGAGGAGCGAGCGGTCTGGCGCTCAGGCCGCTGTGACTAGCGGCGACTCAAGGCTGCGAGGCCGCGCTGGCTACTGCGCTGGCCGCATCGGCAGTCGCGGGTTCCGACGCGGTCTGCACGATGGCGGCAGGTGCGCTGACGGCGACCGGCGCCTCCACCTTCTGCGACGTGGCTGTCATGGGCAGCAGCGGCACGATCAGCAGCGCGACCAGGTTGATGATCTTGATCAGCGGGTTGACGGCAGGGCCGGCGGTGTCCTTGTAGGGGTCACCCACGGTGTCGCCGGTGACGGCGGCCTTGTGCGCCTCGCCGCCCTTCTTGTGCATCACGCCGGCGTCATCCGTGAATCCTTCCTCGATGAGCTTCTTGGCGTTGTCCCAAGCGCCACCGCCGGTGCACATGCTGATGCCGACGAAGAGGCCGGTGACGATGGTGCCCATCAAGAGGCCACCCAGTGCGGCTGGGCCGAGCACCATGCCGACCAGGATAGGCACGACGACAGGCAGCAGCGAGGGGACGATCATTTCCTTGATCGCGGCGGCGGTCAGCATGTCGACGGCCGCGCCGTAGTCGGGCTGGCGCTTGCCGGCCATGATCTGACCGTCGGCGAATTGCTTGCGCACTTCCACCACCACCGAGCCGGCCGCGCGACCGACGGCTTCCATGGCCATGGCGCCGAACAGGAAGGGGATGAGGCCGCCGATGAAGAGGCCCAGCATCACCTTGTGGTCGGACAGATCGAAGGCGACATGCATGCCGCGCGCTTCCAGCGCGTGCGTGAAGTCGGCGAACAGCACCAGCGCCGCCAGGCCGGCCGAGCCGATGGCGTAGCCCTTGGTCACCGCCTTCGTGGTGTTGCCCACGGCATCCAGCGGGTCGGTGACATCGCGCACGCTCTGCGGCAGCTCGCTCATCTCGGCGATGCCGCCGGCGTTGTCGGTGATGGGGCCGTAGGCGTCCAGCGCGACGATGATGCCGGCCATGCTCAGCATCGAGGTGGCGGCGACGGCGATGCCGTACAGGCCCGCGAGCTCGAAGGACACCCAGATGGCCGCACAGACGAAGAGCACCGGCCAGGCCGTGGACTTCATGCTCACGCCCAGACCGGCGATCACGTTGGTGCCATGGCCGGTGGTGCTGGCCTGCGCCACATGCTGCACCGGCTTGTACTGCGTGCCGGTGTAGTACTCGGTGATCCACACCATGGCCGCCGTCAGCACCAGGCCGACGACGCAAGCGCCGAACAGGGCCATTGCGTTGGTCGTGCCGCCGCCGGTCAGTTCGACGGCACCGGGGAACATGGCCTTGGTCACGAAGAAGAAGGCGATGAGGCTCAGCACGCCCGCCACGATCAGGCCCTTGTAGAGCGCCGGCATGACGTTCTTCATGCCGTTGCTGGCCTTCACGAAGTAGCAGCCGATGATCGACGCAATGATGGACACGCCGCCGAGCGCGAGCGGGTAGATCACGCCGGTGAGCTGGCTCGGGCCGGTGAGCATCAAGGCGCCCAGGGCCATGGCGGCGATCAGGGTCACCGCGTAGGTCTCGAACAGATCGGCGGCCATGCCGGCGCAATCGCCGACGTTGTCGCCCACGTTGTCGGCAATCACCGCCGGGTTGCGCGGGTCGTCTTCCGGAATGCCGGCCTCGACCTTGCCGACGAGGTCGGCGCCGACGTCAGCACCCTTGGTGAAGATGCCACCGCCCAGGCGGGCGAAGATCGAGATCAGCGAGGAGCCGAAAGCCAGGCCCAGCATGGGCTTGAGCGCTTCAGAGCTGCTGCCGCCGCCGATGGCCATGTAGAAGCCGACGACACCCAGCAGACCGAGGCCGACGACCAGCATGCCGGTGATGGCGCCGCCCTTGAACGCGACGTCCAGCGCGGCGGCGATGCCCTTGGTGGCCGCCTGCGCGGTGCGCACGTTGGCACTCACCGACACCTTCATGCCGATGAAGCCGCAGGCGCCCGAGAGCACGGCACCCACGACAAAGCCGATGGCCGTCTTGGTGCCGAGGAACACCGCGATGAGGACCGCCAGCACCACGCCGACGATGCCGATGGTGCGGTACTGCCGGCCCAGGTAGGCCGCCGCACCCTGTTGCACCGCCAGGGCAATCTCCTGCATGCGGGCGTTGCCCGCGTCCTGGCTCATGATCCAGCTGCGCTGGATGAAGCCATAAAGAACCGCCGCCACTCCGCAAGCCAGCGCGAAGTACAGCGCCATTTCCGTTGTCATGCGAACCACTCCGTCGATTGAAGTAAAGGGACACCCGGCGGGTATCCGGCGCGGCGCATGCTAGGGACGCTCTCTTTCAGCACTCTTGCGGGTTTGCCCAAGCGCTACAGGGTCAACCCGCTGAAGGATTGCCCCTAGACTGCGGGTTTTCCAGCAATAGAAAGCCGCCCAGTGAGCCTGCACAACGTGACCCCCGGCGCGAAGGCGCCCGACGAGTTCAACGTCATCATTGAGATCCCGATGAACGGCGATCCCATCAAGTACGAGGTGGACGAGGACAGCGGCGCGCTGTTCGTCGACCGCTTCATGGGCACCGCCATGCACTACCCGTGCAACTACGGCTATGTGCCGCAAACCCTGGCCGACGACGGCGATCCGGTGGACGTGCTGGTGGTCACCCCGGTGCCGCTGATTCCCGGTGTGGTCGTCACCTGCCGGCCCCTGGGCATGCTGAAGATGCAGGATGAAGCCGGAGGCGACAACAAGCTGGTAGCCGTGCCGACCAGCAAGATCCTGCCGCTGTATTCCCGCTGGCAGAGCTATGAGGATTTGAACCCCTCCCGCCTGCGCGCCATCCAGCACTTCTTCGAGCACTACAAGGACCTCGAAGAGGGCAAGTGGGTGAAGGTGATCGGCTGGGAGGGGGTGGAAGGCGCGAAGAAGGAAATCGTCGACGGTATTGCTGCGTGGAAGTCGCGAAAGGCCTGATGGGCTGAGCGCCTCGGCGGCGGCCCCTCGGGGTGACGCGGCCTCGGGCATGATGACGGCGGCTCCGCAGCCCGGCGGGCCGCCGTTTCTGTTTCTGGAGAGTCATTCAAGATGCGCATCGCGCTGGCGCAACTCAATGTCACGGTGGGTGACCTCAGCGGCAACGCCGCCCGCATCGCCGAAGCCGCAAGGTCAGCGGCCGCGCAAGGCGCGCACTTGCTGCTGACACCCGAACTGAGCCTGTGCGGCTATCCGCCTGAAGACCTGCTGCTTCGCCCGGCCTTTGTCGAGGCCTGCCAGAGCCAGCTTCAACAGCTGGCGGTGGAACTGGCCAGCTTGCCGCTGGCGGTGGTGGTCGGTTTGCCGCTCGCGCTGCCAAAGGCGGTGCTTCGCGAACGCTCGGTCCAGGCGGCTCCCTGCTTCAACGGGGCTGCGGTGCTGCAGGGCGGTCAGGTGATCACGCAGTACGCCAAGCGGGAATTGCCCAATTACCAAGTCTTCGACGAGCGGCGCTACTTCGTCAGCGGCCGCGATGCAGGGCAGGGGGCCTGCGTGTTCGATGTGGGCGGGCACCGTTGCGCGCTGCTGATCTGCGAAGACGCCTGGTTCGATGAGCCGGCGCAGGCTGCACGGGCGGCTGGCGCCGAGCACTTGCTGGTGCTCAACGCCAGCCCCTTCCACTTGGGCAAGCCGGCCGAGCGTGAAGCGCGCATGGCGCAGACGGCGCGCTCGGTGGGGCTGCCACTGGTCTTCGCACACTTGGTGGGTGGGCAGGATGAAGTGGTGTTCGATGGCGCCTCCTTTGCAGTCGACGCGCAGGGCCAGCTGACGGCGCGCGCGCCGATGTGGCAGGAGGACCTGCTGCTCATCGACGACGGTCAAGGCAGCGTGGCGCCGCTGCCCGAACCCGAAGCGCAGGTCTGGGGGGCGCTGGTCACAGGCGTGCGCGACTACCTGGGCAAGAGCGGGTTCCCCGGCGCCATCATCGGCCTCTCAGGCGGCATCGACTCGGCCCTCGTACTGGCCGTGGCGGTGGATGCCTTGGGCGCCGACAAGGTCCGCGCGGTGATGATGCCCTCGCCCTACACCGCCGACATCAGCTGGATCGACGCCCGCGACATGGCCGATCGCCTGGGCGTGCGCTACGACGAGATTCGCATCGACGGCCTCTTCGAAGGCTTTCGCGGCAGCCTGGATCCGCTCTTCGAAGGGCGCCCTTTCGACACCACCGAGGAAAACTTGCAGGCGCGCATTCGCGGCACCCTCCTCATGGCCTTGTCCAACAAGTTCGGTTCGCTGGTGCTGACCACCGGCAACAAGAGCGAGATGGCCACCGGCTACTGCACGCTTTACGGGGACATGGCCGGTGGCTTCGCCGTCATCAAGGACGTGGCCAAGACCCTGGTCTTCCGCCTGGCGCGCTGGCGCAACCGGGAGCAGGAGGTCATTCCGCTGCGCATCATCGAACGCCCGCCCTCGGCCGAGTTGCGACCCAACCAGAAGGACGAAGACAGCCTTCCGCCCTACGAGGTGCTCGACGCCATCCTGCAACGCTACATGGAGGAAGATGCCTCCGTCGAGCAATTGCTGGCCGAAGGCTTCGACGCCGCGCAGGTCGAGCGGGTCACCCGGCTGATCAAGATCAGCGAGTACAAGCGCCGGCAGGCGCCCATCGGCATCCGCATCACCCATCGCAGCTTCGGCCGCGACTGGCGCTATCCCATCACCAACCGGTTCCGCGCATGAAACAGATCACCGCCATCATCAAGCCCTTCAAACTCGACGAAGTTCGCGAGGGCCTCGCCGAGGTCGGCGTGTCGGGCCTCACTGTCACCGAGGTCAAAGGCTTCGGCCGGCAAAAAGGCCACACCGAGCTCTACCGCGGTGCCGAGTACGTGGTCGACTTCCTGCCCAAGGTGAAGGTGGAAGTGGTGGTGAAGGACGAGGATGTGGATCGCTGCATTGACGCGATCCTGCGTGCCGCCAAGACCGGCAAGATCGGCGACGGGAAGATCTTCGTCACCCCGATCGAGCAAGTGGTGCGCATTCGCACCGGCGAGCAGGACGACGCTGCGGTCTGATCGCCCCACGCCCGGTCCGGGTTGGCTTCGCTTCAGCCCGGCCTTTTCTGGATGGTGCGTCGCAAGGTCACCATCTCGGTGCCTGACACCAGGTCGTGCAGGAACTGGCGGCTCGGGTGCAGCCGGGCCAGCAGGGCGTAACCCAGCACGTTCACCAGCAGCACGGTCCAGGCGGCCGCTTTTTGGCTGGTCAGGCCGGTCCAGCCAACGGCGGCCAAGGCTGGTAGAACGGCCAGCAAGCTGATCGCAAAGCGCAGCAGGGCTTGAGCCGGTCGCGGGGGCTGGGCTTCGCCGCGCCGCTGCAGCCGCAAATGCCAAGTAGCCATGGCCAGGGTCTCGCCCTTGGACCAAAACCAGCTGAAATAGATGGCCGTCACCGCCAGCGTGAACACCGAGAAACCCCAGCCCCAACTGCTGCTCCCACTCGGCCGCATCAAAACGCCGTAAAGCAGGCCGGCACCCGCCAACACGCCAAAGAGCAACAGGCCTTCGTAGATCCCGCAGGCGATCCGCACCCGCACCGGTGGCGGTGTGCTCACGGCGTCTGCTTGGGGCGGGGCAGCAGGGTCTGCGTGTCCAGGCGGTCCATGCCCGGTCTGCGTGCCGGGGCAGAGCCTGGCGTCGCAGGCGTGGGCAGTGCGTGTGAACGCTGCGCTGCACGCTCCTGCAAGGCCTGGCGTTGTTCAGCGGGCAGAGCCTGGTACCTCGCCCACTTTGCCTGACGCTCGGCTGCGCTGATGCGTTGCGCCGCCAAAAAGCCCTGGTGAACGCGCTGGCGTTCGGCGGGGCTGAGGGCGGCCCAATCACGCATCCGTTCGCGCAGGCGTTCTTGTTCGTTGGCTTCAAGCCGGGGGTAGCGCAGCGCCAGCGCAGCCCAGGTGTCGCGGGAGCTGGCGTCCATTTGCCCCCATTGGCTGGCCAAGGGCGCAAGAACCTCGCGTTGGGCAGCAGTCAGCCCGTCCCAAGACTTTCCAGCCAGCCCCGGCAACTGGGCCGTTGCGCCGAAACTGGCGAGCAGCAGGGCGGTCGCAAGCAGCGCTGGCAGCAGCGCTCTCATCGGCCCTCTGCTCCTTCCTCTTCCTCGTCGGGCTTGGGCAATTCGTCCTCGGTCTTCTCGTCGAGGTACTCGTTGAAGCCCGGGTCCCCGTAGGCGTTGGGCGGCAGGCGGTCACGCAGCACGGCAGCGTCACGGTCGGCGAGGCCCAGGGTCTCCTGCATCCACTGGCTGTGGGCCAGGGCCAGCAGGCCGGCCAGCAGCACTCCCGCCGGGAGAAGCAGAGACCAGCGCCCGCCTTGTCGCTTGCCACGTCCTGCGCCAGCCACGGCAGGCACCAGGGCGGCTTCGCTGACCAGGCGGGCGTCCGCAGCAGCCTGAAGCGCCGTCTTACGCGCCGTTGCCAGCCGTTCCTCGATGCTCGGTTCGAGCTGCTCAGCCCGCGTGGCCAACAGGCGGCCCAGATCCTTGCCCAGGCGGTCGGCGGCGGTCGTCTTGTCGGGCTGGCTCATCGTTGGATTCCCCGTGCTTTCAAGGCTTTGGCCAGCGCATGGACGGCTCGGCTGCAATGCGTTTTCACGCTGCCTTCCGAGCATCCCATCACGCTGGCGGTCTCTGCGGTATCGAATTCTTCCCAGTAACGTAACAAAAAAGCTTCCCGTTGACGCGCGGGCAACTTCTGCACTTCTTCTTCGATCAGGGCGACGACTTGCGCTCGTTCGACTTCGTCTGCGGCGCTCAAGGCGCCCAGAGCACCTTCGCCACCGGTGATCGCCGCCAACAGGTCAAAGCCGTCGTCCGGATCCTCGCCCTCGAAGTCGGAGAGGTTGACCATCACGCCGTTACGCACGCGCAGTCGGCGGAAGTGATCCATGGTCGCGTTGGACAGGATGCGCTGAAAAAGCATGGGCCATTCTTCGGCCGGCCGGTGCGCATAGTGCTGGGCCAGACGGATCATGGCGTCCTGCACGATGTCCAGTGCCGCATCATCGTCACGCACCATGTAGGCCGTGCGCTTGAAGGCCCGTCGCTCAATCGAGCGCAAGAAGGCTTCGAGTTCGGGTTCTTGGGCCAAGAGACGGGGCGAGGTGGCGGGGGCGCGGATTATGACCAGCCCATGGGCCTCTTGACTCGGCGCGGCCTGCCTTCGCGATCAACAGAGGCTAAGGCGCTAGAGTGCAGTCTCCTTCGGCTTGGAGTCCGGAGGGTAAGTCCCAAGTCGCGGCCATGAGTCGCGCGGAGGGTGGCAAACGGTCTTCCTGCCGGAAGACTCAGGAGCTTGAAATGACCGTCATGACGACCGCAGCGGCCGGTGCCAACACCGCAGCCGCCGAGCCGCAGCAGTTGATGGGCGCCGAAATCATGGTGCGCTGCCTGCAGGCCGAAGGTGTGAAGTATTTGTGGGGCTATCCCGGCGGTGCCGTGCTCTACATCTACGACGCCCTCTACAAACAAGAAACGATTCAGCATGTGCTGGTGCGCCACGAACAGGCTGCCATCCACGCTGCCGACGGCTACGCCCGCGCCACCGGCGAGGTAGGCGTCGCGCTGGTGACCTCGGGTCCAGGTGTCACCAATGCCATCACCGGCATCGCGACGGCCTACATGGATTCCATCCCGATGGTGATCATCACCGGCCAGGTGCCGACGCCGGCCATCGGCCTCGATGCCTTCCAGGAGTGCGACACCGTGGGCATCACCCGCCCTGTCGTCAAGCACAACTTCCTGGTCAAGGACGTGCGCGATCTGGCGGTGACGATCAAGAAGGCCTTCCACATCGCGCGCACCGGCCGGCCAGGTCCGGTGGTGGTGGACATTCCCAAGGACGTGTCCCTGCACAAGGCCGACTTCCACTACCCCGAGACCATCTCGCTGCGCAGCTACCAGCCGGTGAAGAAGGGCCACTCGGGCCAGATTCGCAAGGCCGTGCAGTTGCTGCTCTCGGCCAAGCGCCCCTACATCTACACCGGCGGGGGCGTGGTGCTGGGCAATGCCGCGGCCGAGTTGCGTGAGCTGGTCGATCTGCTTGGCTACCCGGTCACCAACACCCTGATGGGCTTGGGCGCCATGCCGGCCACCGACCCTCGCTTCCTGGGCATGCTGGGCATGCACGGCACCTACGAAGCCAACATGACCATGCAGAACTGCGACGTTTTGCTGGCCGTGGGGGCTCGCTTTGACGACCGGGTGATCGGCAATCCCAGGCACTTCGCCAGCGTCGAGCGAAAGATCATTCATGTGGATATCGACCCCAGCTCGATCTCCAAGCGCGTCAAGGTCGACATTCCCATCGTCGGCGACGTCAAGGACGTGCTGCTCGAACTCATCGCTCAGATCAAGGCCTCGAACGAGCGAGCCCGCCCCGAGGACATCAATGCCTGGTGGCGCCAGATCAAGGAATGGCAGGGGCGCAACTGCCTGGCCTACAAGCCGAGCAGCACCCTGATCAAGCCGCAGATGGTGGTGGAGAAGCTCTGGGAGCTGACGCGCGATCGCGAGACCTACATCACCTCGGATGTCGGCCAGCACCAGATGTGGGCGGCGCAGTTCTACAAGTTCGACCAGCCGCGTCGCTGGATCAACTCGGGTGGCCTGGGCACCATGGGCGTGGGCCTGCCTTACGCCATGGGCATCAAGCTCGCCAAGCCCGAGGCGGACGTCTTCGCCATCACTGGCGAAGGCTCCATCCAGATGTGCATCCAGGAACTCTCCACCTGCCAGCAGTACAAGACGCCGGTGAAGATCGTCGCGCTGAACAACCGCTACCTGGGCATGGTGCGGCAATGGCAGCAGCTGGACTATGGCGGTCGCTACAGCCACAGCTACATGGACGCGCTGCCCGACTTCGTCAAGCTCGCCGAGGCCTACGGCCATGTCGGGCTGCTGGTGGAAAAGCCGCAGGACGTGGAGGGTGCGCTGCGTGAAGCCATGCGCCTGAAGGACCGCACCGTGTTCCTGGACGTGCGCACCGACCCGGGCGAAAACGTCTGGCCCATGGTGCAGGCCGGCAAGGGCATCACCGAGATGCTGCTCGGCTCTGAGGAGCTCTGACATGAAGCACATCATTGCCGTCCTCCTCGAAAACGAAGCCGGCGCGCTCAGCCGTGTCGTCGCGCTGTTCTCGGCCCGTGCCTACAACATCGAGTCGTTATCCGTCGCGCCGACCGAGGATCCCTCGCTCTCGCGCATGACCATCGTGACCACCGGGTCCGACGAAGTCATCGAGCAGATCACCAAGCACCTGAACCGCCTCATCGAGGTGGTGAAGGTGGTCGACCTCACCGAGGCCCAGTTCATCGAGCGCGAAATGATGCTCGTGAAGCTGCGCGCGGTCGGCAAGGAGCGCGAGGAGATCAAGCGCACCGCCGACATCTTCCGCGGGCGTGTGGTCGATGTGACCGAGAAGAGCTACACGATCGAGATCACCGGCGACAGCGGCAAGCTGGACGCCTTCATCGAGGCGGTGGACAAGACCGCCATCCTGGAAACCGTGCGCACCGGCGCCAGCGGCATCGGCCGCGGCGAGCGGATCCTTCGCGTCTGAACCCCCTGAATAGGAGCTCCACCATGATTGTTTACTACGACAAAGACGCCGATCTCTCGCTGATCAAGGGCAAGCAGGTCGCCATCATCGGCTACGGTTCGCAAGGCCATGCCCACGCCCAGAACCTGCACGAGAGCGGGGTGAACGTCACCGTCGGCCTGCGCCGTGGCGGTGCCAGCTGGCCGAAGGTCGAAGGCGCCGGTCTGAAGGTGGCCGAGGTGGCCGAGGCCGTGAAGGCCGCCGACGTGGTGATGATCCTGCTGCCCGACGAGCAGATCGCCTCGGTCTACAAGAGCGAGATCGAGCCCAACATCAAGAAGGGCGCCTCGCTGGCCTTCGCGCACGGCTTCAACGTCCACTACGGCCAGGTGCAGCCGCGCGCCGACCTCGACGTCTGGATGGTGGCGCCCAAGGCCCCGGGCCACACCGTGCGCAACACCTACAAACAAGGCGGCGGCGTGCCTCACCTGATCGCCGTGCATGCCGACGCCAGCGGCCGCGCCCGCGACCTGGCCTTGTCCTACGCAGCGGCCAACGGCGGTGGCAAGGCCGGCATCATCGAGACCTCGTTCCGCGAGGAGACCGAGACCGATCTGTTCGGCGAGCAGGCCGTGCTCTGCGGTGGCGCGGTCGAGTTGATCAAGGCCGGCTTCGAGACTCTGACCGAGGCAGGTTACGCGCCCGAGATGGCCTACTTCGAGTGCCTGCACGAGCTCAAGCTCATCGTGGACCTGATCTACGAGGGTGGCATCGCGAACATGAACTACTCGATCTCGAACAACGCCGAGTACGGCGAGTACGTGACCGGCCCCGAGGTCATCACCGCGCAAAGCAAGGCGGCCATGAAGGAAGCGCTGCGCCGCATCCAGACCGGCGAGTACGCGAAGAGCTTCATCCTGGAGAACCAGGCCGGCGCCCCGACCCTGATCAGCCGCCGCCGCCTGATGGCCGAGCACCCGATCGAGGTCGTCGGCGAGAAGCTGCGCGACATGATGCCCTGGATCAAGGCGAACAAGATGGTGGACAAGAGCCGCAACTGAACGCGACTCACCGTCTCATCGAGAGGCGCCTCCGGGCGCCTTTTCCATTGCCGCCCTGAAGGGCGTCGTATCACTCCAACTCGTTCATCTGCACCAGCGTGGCGTACACGCCGCCTCGGGCGCTGAGCTCGGCGTGCGTGCCGCTCTCCACCACCCGGCCGGCTTGCAGCACGTGGATGCAGTCGGCGCCGCGCACGGTGGACAGCCGGTGCGCGATCAGGATCACCGTCTTGTGGCCCTGGTGCCGGGTCAGCGCCTCCTGCACGGCGCGCTCGCTCTCGGTGTCCAGTGCCGAGGTGGCCTCGTCGAAGATCCAGATCGGCGCGTCGCGATACAGCGCGCGGGCGATCGCCAGGCGCTGGCGCTGGCCGCCCGAGAGCGTGCTGCCATTGCTGCCGATGCGCGACTGCAGGCCCTGCGGCAAGGTCTGCACGAAGTCCCACAGCGCCGCGTCGCGCAAGCAGCGCTCAACGCGCTCGAGCTCGGGTTGTGCCTGTGCGTAGGCCACATTCGCCAGCACGCTGTCGTCGAAGAGCACGATGTCCTGGCTGACCACGGCGAACTGGGCACGCAGGGAGGAGCGGCTCAGTTCAGCGCTGTCGGCACCGTCGATCAGGATGCGCCCGGCGTCCGGCGCCGCGAAGCCTTGCAGCAAGTGGATCACGCTGCTCTTGCCCGCGCCTGAGGGGCCGACGAGGGCCACGGTCTGCCCGGCGCGGATGCTCAGGCTCAGCCCATCCAGTGCCGGCCCGCTGGCACCGGGGTACTGCAGGCGCACCCCGTCCAGCTCGATGTCGCCGCGCGCGCGGCCCAACTCGCGCGTGCCCTGGTCCACTTCGGGCTCGGTGTCCAGCAGTTCCATGCAGCCGCGCGCCACGATCAAGCCATTGGTGATCGGTTGCGCCACGTCGGCCAGGTGGCGCGCCCGGCTCATCAGGAGCATCAGCGCGCCGATGAAGGCGACGAACTCCCCAGGCGTGCTGCCCGTCTGGCGGCCCTGCAGCAAGGCCATGCTGACGATGACCGAAATTCCCACCGAAGCCACCATCTGCGACAAGGGTTGCGCCATCGCGTTGGCTGCCGTCTGCTTCAGCGCGTTCTGGCGCAGCCGGTAGGCGGCCTCGGCGAAGCGGCGCAGCTCGAACTCCCTGGCATTGAAGCTGCGGATCAGCTTCCACGCGCGGGCGATGTCGTCGGTGACGCTGGAGAGCGCCATCTGCGAGTCGTAGGCCGCCGTGCCGGCGCGGCGCACGCGCCGGTTCACCTGGCTCAGGACCAGGGCCATCACCGGCAGGATGACCAGGGTCAGCATGGTCAGCTGCCAGTTGATCAGCAGCAGGTAGCCCAGCATGGCGAGGGCCGGCAGGCCATCGCGCAGCACCGTCACCGAGGCGGTGCCGAGCAGGTGCACGGCCTGCAGCGGGTCGCTCACGATCTTCGTCACCGCCGTGCCGCCGGCCATGCCGGTGAAGAGCCGCGCATCGGCGCGCGTCAGCGCCGCCATCAACGCCTCGCGCAGGCTCTGCACGGTGCGGCCGATCGTCCAGTGCAACAGGTATTGGCCCAGGAAGCCGAACAGCCCACGCAGCGCGAAGAGCCCGATCAGCACCGCCGGCACCATCCACAGCGGGAAAGCGTCCTGCTTGGCGAAGCCCTCGTCGAGCACGACCTTCAGCAGTTGCGGAATGAGCGGCTCGGTGCACGCCGCCGCCACATAGGCCAGCACCGCCGCCCAGAAGCCACGCTGGTGCGGCCGGATGAAGGGCAGCAGGCGACGGGCGGTCTGCTTGAGGGGTTCGCGCGCGGGCTCACTCATGGGGGGCGCATTCTCAGCCCTCCTAAACTGGGGCGATGCCAGCTCCCTTGCCGCGCGTCATCCACTTCGTCACCGGTGGCTTTTCCGGTGCCACCCAGGTGGCGATCGATCTGGCGCGTGCGAACCTCGCGGCCGGCCACTTCGAGCCCATGCTGGTGCTGCGCCGCAAGCGCAACACCGACGACGAGCGGGTGGCCAAGCTGCGCGAGTCCGGACTGGCGGTCGAGGTGGTGCCGGGCTGGAGCCATGCCGCCACGCTCTGGTCGCTGTGGCGACTTTGCCGTGCGTTCAAGCCGGCGTTGATGGTGGCGCATGGCTTCCCCGAGCACCTGCTGGGGCGGCAGGCTGCCCTGTGGGCTGGCGTGCCGCACTTGGTGCACATTGAGCACAACTCGCGCGAGCGTTACACGCGCTGGCGCCTGGCGCATGCGCGCTGGCTGGCCCAGCGCAGCGATGCGGTGGTCGGTGTCAGCCAGGGCGTGGCGCAGAGCCTGCTGCGCCTGGGCATGCCGGCCGAGATCACGCAGAGCATTCCGAATGGCATCGACCTTTCGCGTTTCGCTGCGGCACCGCGCCTGGGCACACGCGAAGCGGGGCTGGTGATGAGCGCGCGCTTTGCGCGTCAGAAGGACCACCTGACCCTGATCCGCGCGCTGGCCCTGCTGCGCGACGAGTACGAGCTCATGCCGACCCTTCACCTGGCTGGCTCCGGCAAAGCCAGCTACCAGCGCGCGGCGGAAGGTCTGGCGCAGCGGCTCAAGCTGGACGGACAGGTCCGCTTCCTGGGCTACGAACCGCGCGTGGCCGAGCTCTTGATGAGCCAGCGCATCTTCGTGCTGTCCACGCGCTGGGAGGGCATGCCCCTGGCGCTGGTGGAGGCCATGGCCGCCGGTTGCGCCTGCGTGGCCTCGCTGGTGCCAGGCGTGGAAGGGGTGCTGGAGCATGGCCGCACCGGGCTCTTGGTGCCCCCCGCCGATCCTCCCGCGCTAGCCTTGGCGCTCAAGCGACTGCTGGAGGACCCCGAGGAGGCGGAGCGCCTGGGTGCTGCTGCCCGCGCGCAGGCGCTCGAACAGCACAGCCTGACGCTGATGCGCCACCGCTACGAGGTGCTGTTCTCGCGTCTGTGCGGCCTGCCGGAACCCGTGCCGCCAATCTGATCCTTGCAGCGGTTCAGCGCAGCTTCGGATCCAGCCAGTCGCGCAGGCCGTCGCCCAGCAGGTTCACGCACAGCACGGTCACAAGGATGGCCAGACCGGGCAGCAACACGGTCCAGGGCGCGCGCTCGTGGTAGTCGCGGGCGGCGGCCAGCATGGCACCCCATTCGGGCAGCGGGGCCTGCACCCCAAGGCCCAGGAAGCCCAGTCCGGCGGCCTCCAGAATGGCGCCCGAGAAGGCCAGGGTGGCGCTCACCGTGAGCGGCGCCGTGCAATTCGGCAACACGGTGCGGAACATCAGGCGCACCGTGCTGGCACCGGCCGCTTGCGAGGCCATCACATAGCCCTTGCTCATCTCGGCCAGCGCGGTGGCGCGGGTCAGGCGGGTCATGCCGGGCAGGGCGCCGATGGCGATCGCGATCACCGTGTTCACCAGCCCGGGGCCTAGAACCGCCAGCACGCAGATGGCGAGCAGCAGCCCCGGCAATGCGAGCAGCAGGTCCATCAGGCGCAGCACCACCGTGCCCAGCCAGCGCTGGTAGAAGGCGGCGAGCAGGCCCAGCACCACGCCAGGGATGAGCGCCAGCCCTACCGCCGCTGCGCCGATGCCCAGGCTGATGCGCGCGCCATGCAGCAGCCGCGACAGGATGTCGCGGCCCAGTTCGTCGGTGCCGAGCCAGTGCGCGCTGCTGCCGCCTTCCACCCACACCGGCGGAGCCAGCAGCAGCGCGCGGTTCTGTTCGACGGGGGAGTGCGGTGCGATCCAGGGCGCGAGCAGCGCCGCCAGCACGAGTAGCACCAACACCGCCAGCGGCAGCTTCAAAGAGTTCGGAAAGGCTGGCGGCCTCATGGTTTCTTGCGCAGGCGCGGATCGGCCAGGCCGTAAAGCAAGTCCACCAACAGATTCACGGCGATGAAGGTGAACGCGGTGACGACGATGCCGGCTTGCACCACCGGGTAATCGCGGCGGGCAATGGCATCGATGATCCATTTGCCAATGCCCGGCCAGCTGAAGATCGTTTCGGTCAGCACCGCGCCGGCCAGCAGGCCACCGGCCTGCAGGCCGACCACGGTGATGACCGGAATCAGCGCATTGCGCAGCGCGTGGCGCAACACCACCACCGGTTCTGCCAGACCCTTGGCGCGGGCGGTGCGCACGTAGTCCTCGCGCAGCACTTCGAGCAAGCTGGCACGCGTCATGCGCGCCACCACAGCCATGCTGTAGGTGCCCAGGGTGAAGGCGGGAAGCAGCAGGTGCAGCAGGGTGCTCTGCACTGCACCGGCCTGGCCGCTGCGCCAGGCATCGATGAGCATGAAGCCGGTGTGTCGTTCGATGTCGTACTCGACCGCCAGGCGGCCGGAGATCGGCGTCCAGCCCAGCCCGACCGAGAAGAACATGATGAGGATCAGCGCCCACCAGAACACCGGCATGGAGTGGCCGATGGTGGCCACGGTCATCAGCAGCCGGTCCAGCCAGCCCCCGCGCCGCAGCGCCGCCAGGATGCCGGTCACCAGCCCCAGGCTGACCGACACGCATAGCGCCGCGAAAGCCAGCTCCAGCGTGGCGGGAAAGCGCGCCGCCAGCTCGGCGGCCACCGGCTCGCGCGTGACCAGCGAGCGCCCCAGATCGCCTTGCAGCAGGTCGCCCAGGTAGTTCAGGTACTGCTGCGGCAGCGAGGCGTCGAGGCCGAGCTCCTTCATGAGCGCGGCGTGGCGCTCGGGCTCCAGCGTGCGCTCGCCCATCATGATCTCCACCGGATCGCCAGGGATCAGGCGGATCAAGGCGAAGGCCATCAGCGTCACGCCGAGCAGGGTCGGAATCAGGCCCAGCAAGCGGGCCAGAATGAAATTCATGGGCTGCAGTGGCACACGGCCGCCCGAAGCCACTGCGCGCCCCCTCGGGGGGTGGCGAGCGATCGCGAGACTGGGGGCATCGTGATCACCAGCGCGAGGTGTAGGGCTTCGTGGCCGGCGGCAGCTGCTTGGTCTTCATGGCCTCGGGCGTCGTCACCGCGTGCAGCAGGGCGGCGGTCTCGGCGTCCATCTGGCCGTCGTAATTGCTCGGCCGGTAGCGCATCTGGAAGGTGGACAGGCAGTCGCGGGTGTAGGGGTCAAGCTGACCGTCCGGGTTGGGCATCACGGCGGGTGCATAGCCGTGGCGGGTCAGGCGGTCCTGGAACCAGGCGAGGTCGGGCAGTTGCAGGCTGTACTCGGCCTTGCGCGCTTCCACGAAGGCCTCGTCGGGCCAGGCGATCAGGCCGGCTTCGTACAGGCGCTTCCAGGGGAACAGCGGACCGGGGTCCTGCTTGGTGCGGGGCTGGATCTCGTTGTGGCCGACGATGCGCTCCGGGCGGATGTTGTGACGCTTGACGATTTCGGCGCTCAGCGCCACCACCTCGTCGATCTGCGCCTCGGGGAAGGGCGTGTAGCGCACCACGCCGTCGTCCCCCTTGACCCAGCCGCGGTTGACGATCTCGATGCCCACCGAGCTGGCATTGAGCTGCGCATGGCCCTTCCAGTAGCTGGGACCGGCGTGCCAGGCCCGGCGCGTCTCGTCCACCAACTGGAAGGTGCGCACCGGTTCCTCGGCCACCAGGTAATGGCTGCTCACCTGGCCGTGCTTGGCCTGCGAGAGCACCTTCAGCGAAGACTCGAAATTGCCCACCGTGTAGTGCAGCACCAGGAAGAGCACGCGGCTGTCCTGGTTCTCGCTCGTGTAGGTCTTGTCGATCCTCACGCCGGTGCTCTGGCAAGCCGCCAGCAGCAAGGCGGCGCAGAGCGCGGTCAATCTTTGCAGGTTCAACTTCATAGCTTCCAAGCCCGGCGCGGGCCTTCCATTCCGATCCGATTGATGCCGCTGGCCACCAGGGCGTCCGCCGCTGAGGGCCGCTGAAAGGTCGCACTGGCCGCATGCCACTCGCCACGCCAACGGCCGCCTTCACGCCACCACAGCCAAACGCGCTGCAGGCTGTGCGCGCTCTGCGGGTCTTGAATCCAGCTGACCAGGGGCCCGGCTGGTTCGTGCGCGGGCTCCAAACGCCAGCCGCCGTCGACCGCTCGCAGCGCCAGGGCCGGGGCGGGCAAGTCGGGCAGTTCGGCGAAGGCGGGTGGGAGCGCGGGTTCGGGGTAGCTCTGCGCGCGCAGGTGTCCCACCACGCCGCGCCGGTCCTGGTTCAGTGCCGCCATGCTGAAGTGCACGTGACCGCTGCCTGGGTTCAGCTCGCGCGTGAGCGCAATCTGGCCGCTGACCTCCTCGGGCTGCCAGCCGCGGGTGTCGCCGCCGCCCTGCAGCTCGCCGCCGGCTTGCCCCTGCGTGATGCGGCTGGTGTAGAGCCCGGGCCAGATGGGTTTGGCCTTCGCGTTCAGTCGCATCCAGCCCTGCAGCAGCGGGCCGAAGGCCTGCGCCGTCTGGGCGCGCGGCCAGTAGAGCTGCGGCACCAGGTAGTCCAGCCAGCCCTCGCGCAGCCACAGCTCCACGTCGGCGTAGAGCTTGTCGTACTGGCTGAAGCCCAGGATGCCCTCGGGGCGCTCGCTGGGCTTCATCAGGCCGAAGGGGCTGATACCCAGGCGGGCGGCCGGGCGCACCTCGCGCACCAGCGCATGCATGGCCTGCACCAGGCGGTCCACATTGCGCCGGCGCCAGTCGGCCTTGGGCAGGCCCTCGCCGTGGGCGGCGTAGCTGGCTTCATCGGGGAAGTCCAGTTCCGTGCCGTCGGGGTTCTTCTCCGGGTAGGGGTAGAAGTAGTCGTCGATGTGGATGCCGTCCACCGCGTAGCGTTCCAGCACGTCGCGGAACACCGCCAGCGAGTGCTGTGCGGCACCTGGCTCGCCCGGGTCGATCCAAAGCTGCTTGCCGTAGCGCTTCACCCAGCCGGGCTGCGTGTTCGCCAAGTGGCTGGGCGCTTCGTCGCTCTTGGCGTTGAGCTGCCGCGCACGGTAAGGGTTGAACCAGGCGTGCAGTTCCAGACCGGCGCCATGCGTCTGCTCGATCCAGTAGGCCAGCGGGTCATAGCCCGGCGCCTGCCCTTGCGTGCCGCTCAGGTACTCGCTCCAGGGCTCCAGGCGGCTGGCGTACAGCGCGTCGGCACTGGTGCGCACTTGCAGGATGAGCGCGTTCAAGCCCACCTCGCGCGCACGCGCCACGATGGCGCGCACCTCCTGCTGCTGCTCGGCGTCGGAGAGGCCCTTGCGGCTGGGCCAGTCGATGTTGGCCACCGTGGCCACCCAGGCGGCGCGGAACTCGCGCGGGATGGCGGGTGCCGACGCCGCAAGCGCCGCCGTGGGCTGCGGACCGACGAGCTGCGCGCAGGCGGGAAGCAGCGGTAGCGCCGCCAGCAGGGAGCGTCGACTCAGACCTTGATGAACCATTGGCGTTTCTGCATGAAGACGGCCACGCCCCAGAACGTCAGCACGAAGCCGACCGCAAAGAGCAGCGAAGCGTTGATGGGCGCGAGCCCGGAGTCGCGCAGCGGCGCGTAGACCAGCGCCTTCAGCGGCTGGCCGTTGATTTGGATGAAGCCGAGCATCTTGGCCACCAGGCCGGAGAGCACGAAGAGGAAGAGCGCGTTCATGCCATAGGCCACCAGCGGCGCAGCCCAGCGCGCGCAGGCCTCGCGTGCGGCCTCGCTGGGTTGGGCGTCGAGCAGCCAGTGGCAGACACCGAACACCAGACAGGCCCAGCCGGCCATGGCGAACACATAGGCCGGCGTCCAGAGGTTCTTGTTGATCGGCATGTTCCAGGCGTGCAGCACCTCGCCGACCCACAGGCAGGCCAGACCGGCGATGAACAGCCAGACCGTCTTTTCAAGCCGTGTGCGATCGGTCGCCAGCCATTGGCCGACCAGCAGCCCGGCGATCTGACTGGCCACCGCCGGCAGCGTGGTCAGCAGGCCCTCGGGGTCCCAGGTCTTGACCTTGGCCCAGAGGTGTCCGTCCATCAGGAGTCGGTCGATGTACGAAGCCGTGTCCTGCGCGGCGAGCAGCGAGCCGGTGCGAACGATGCCGTCCGCGCCCGGCACCGGCACCCAGAGCATGAGCGCGCTGAACACCGCCAGGATGAGGACGCCCGCCCACGCCTGCTGGCGCCAGTTCAGGAACACCGCCAGCGGCGCGCACAGGATGGTGCACAGGCCCAGCCGCTGCAGCACGCCGGGCCAGCGCAGGGTGTCCAGGTTGAAGCTCGGGATGAGGTTCAAGGCCAGGCCGATGCCGATGATGATCAACCCTCGCTTCATCGTCGTCAGCATGAGCTTCAAACGGTCGTCGCCCAGCTGCGCACGGCGAGACAGGCTCATCGTCATCGAGATGCCGCTGATGAAGACGAAGAACGGGAAGATCCAGTCGGTGAAGGTCCAGCCGTGCCAGTCGGCGTGCAGCAGCGGCTGGTAGACATGGCCCCAGTCGCCCGGGTTGTTGACGAGCAGCATGGCCGCGATGGTGAAGCCGCGGAAGGCGTCGAGGCTGAGGAGCCGGCCCTTCATGCCTGCTTCTTCCCGAAGCCGTCCGGCACCTGGATGAGCGCCGTCACCAGGAAGGAGGGAATCGTCGCCACCAGCACCCAGATGAAGAAGTTCACGTAGCCGATCTGGTCCTGCAGCCAGCCGCTCCACATGCCCGGCAGCATCATTCCGAGCGCCATGAAACCGGTGCAGATGGCGTAGTGCGCCGTCTTGTGCGGGCCGTCGGCGACGAGGATCATGAACATCAGGTAGGCGGTGAACCCGAGGCCGTAGCCGAACTGCTCGACGGCCAGCGCGCTGGACACGATCCACAGGCTGGTCGGGTGCGTGAGCGCCATGGCCAGGAACACCAGGTTGGGCACGTGCATCGCCAGGATGAGTGGCCACAGGGCCTTCTTCAAGCCGATGCGGCTGATGACCAGGCCGCCGCAGATGCCGCCCAGCGTGAGCGCGATCAGCCCCACCGTGCCGTAGGCGATGCCCACCTGCTTGGTGCTCAGCCCAAGCCCGCCCTGATCCACGGGGTCGAGCAGGAAGGGCGTCGCCAGCTTCAGCAACTGCGCCTCGGGGAAGCGGTAGAACAGCAGGAAGGCCAGGACGACGAGGATGCCGGGCTTCGCGAAGTAGGCCTTGAAGACGGTCCAGAAGTCGGCCAGGAAATCGCCGCGCGGCGCGGGTTGGTCGCTGCTCGGCTTGGGCAGCATGAACAGGTGGTAGGCCGCCACGAGGCCGAAGACTCCGGCCAGCACCGCCATCACCACCTGCCAGGCGAACACCGCGCTGCCGCTTCGCTCCGTCAACTCGCCCGCCAGGTACACCAGGCCACCCTGGCCGGCGATGTTGGCGACGCGGTAGAACGTCGACCGGATGCCCACGAACGCCGCCTGCTGGTGCGTCGGCAGTGCCAGCATGTAAAAGCCGTCAGCGGCGATGTCGTGGCTCGCGCTGGCGAAGGCCATCAGCCACAGCACCGCGAGCGAAAGCTGGAAAAAGCGGTCCACCGGCAGCGTGAGCGCCACGCAAGCCAGCAAGGCGCCCACCAGGAACTGCAGCGCCCACATCCAGCGCCGCTTGGTGCCCAGCAACTCGACGAGCGGGCTCCACAGCGGCTTGATCACCCAGGGCAGGTAGAGCCAGCTGGTGTAGAGCGCGATGTCGGTGTTGCTGATGCCGAGGTTCTTGTACATGACGACGCTGAGCGTCATCACCACCACATAGGGCAGGCCCTGCAGCAGGTAGAGCGTGGGGATCCAGGCCCAAGGGGAACGCTGCCCCTCGCCCGACGGGTACGTCGATCGGTCCCCCGAGGGGACGCCGGCCGGCTTGGGAGCGGCCCGGCGCTCGGCCGGCAACTCGTGGTTTTCAGTCATTCGCCCAGCGCCGCGCGCAGATTGCCGTCCGTTGCATCAAGACGAGCGCGTGCGGCATCGGCACCGAGGCCCGCACGCAGCATCAACACGGCCAGCTTCACGCTGCCGCCCGCCGCCTGCACCGCCGAAGCAGCCGCGGCCTCGTCGGCCCCGCTGGCGCGTTGGGCCAGGGCTACCGAGCGCCTGCGCAGCTTGGCGTTGGTGGCCTTCACGTCCACCATCAGGTTGCCGTAGACCTTGTGCAGCTTGACCATGATCGAGCTGCTCAGCGTGTTGAGCGTGATCTTCTGCGCCGTGCCGGCCTTCAGGCGCGTGCTGCCGCTGACGATCTCGGCGCCGGTGTCGAGCAGGATGCCGACATCGGCCTCGCCCGCCACCGGAGCGCCCGGGTTGTTGGCCAGCCCGATGGTCAGGCAGCCTTGGCGCTTGGCCTCGCGCAGCGCGCCCAGCACATAGGGCGTGGCGCCGCTGGCGGCGATGAGGATCACCACGTCCTGCGCCGTGGGTTGCAGGCCGAGCAGGTCAGCTGCGCCCTGGGGGCCGTCGTCTTCGGCGCCTTCGACCGCCACGAACATCGCCTGCTCACCACCGGCCAATCGCGCCACCGCGCGCTCGCTGGGCCAGCTGAAGGTAGGCAGCAACTCCACCGAATCGAGCAGGCCTAGCCGGCCCGAGGTGCCGGCGCCCAGGTAGAGCAGGCGACCGCCGGCCCGGATGCGTGGCACGGCCAGATCCACGGCACGCGCGATGGCCGGTGCCGCAGCCTGCACCGCCGCAACGGCGTTCAGTTGGTCGTCGACAAAGGCGCGCACCAAGGGTTCGGTGGCATAACGGTCGAGGTCAGGGTGCAGGGTACTGGGCGTTTCGGTGTTGAGCATCGTCATTGAGAGGCGGCCAGATGGGCCATCAGTGCGTCAAGCACCGGGCGCCCCTTGCGGGCGGCTTGGTCATGGTTCACATGCGCGGCCACGACCCAGAGTCGTCCGCGCGCATCCTTCAGCGTGCCGGCCAGGCCGACCGCGTCGCGCAGTGTGCCGGTCTTCAGGCGCCCGTTGGCCTCGGCGGCCGTGCCGCGCAAACGTCGGCTCAAGGTTCCGTCAACGCCCGCCAAAGGCAGGCCGGCCACCAGCTCGGGGGCGTAGGGCTTGGTGAGCGCCACCTGGATGGCGGCGGCTAGCAGGGCCGGGCTCAGGCGCTCGCTGCGCGACAGGCCCGAGCCGTTGTCCGTGACCAGGCTGGCATCGGCGATGCCGTGGGTGCGCAGCCAGTCGCGCACCTGCGCGTCGGCCGCCGCGCGCGTGCTGGGGAACTGTGCGGCTTGGGCGTGCACGCTGCCCACTTGCAGAAAGGCCAGGCGGGTCAGGGCGTTGTCGCTGCGTTTCATGGCACCGCGCAGCCATTCGGCCAGCGGCGGCGCCTGATGGCTGGCGAGCACGCGGCTGCCTTCGGGCGCAGCGGCTTCGCGCACCTCGCCGTCCAGGCAGCCGCCCAGTTCCGTCCAGATCTGGCGCACGGCCTGGGCTGCGAGCACGCTGCGGTCGATCAGTTGCAGCGCCTGCACGTGGCGGCAGTTGGCGGGGAAGCGGCCGTTCAGGCGCACGGTGACGGCTCCCGCATCGGCCGCGACGGTCGCCGGCTTCCAGCCTTCTTCCCACTGGGCGCAGCGCAGCGCGGGGTCGATCTGCACCTTGGAAGCGTCGACCACCAACCCCTGCCAGGCCGGGTTCCAGCGGGCTTGCAATTGCTGGGCGTCGGACTGCATCTGCAACTGCAGCAGGTTGCCGCCGAGCAGCAGCGCGTCCGGGATGACGTTGTAGGGGAACTCAGGGGCTTCATCGAAGGGCGGAAGCCCGACATCTTCGCGGGCCGGGCGGAAGTGCGTGCGATCGATCACCAGGCCGCCGCGCACCTCGCGCAGGCCGCCGTCGCGCGCCTCGCGCAGCAGGGTGCTGAGCGCTCCCCAGTCGAAGGCCGCGTGGGCCATGCCGCTCAGCACCAGCGGGCCGTCCAGCACGCCGTCCTTCACCGCCCCGCCGGCCAGCAGCTCGACGCGACCGCGCCAGTTCGGGCCCAGGCGGTCCAGCGCCACGATGCCGGTCAGCACCTTCATGGTCGAGGCCGGTCGCACCGAGAGATCGGGCTGCCAGGCGCGCCGCGCGCTGGCGTTCTGGGCGTCTTCCAGCGGGAAGGCCACGAAGGCCAGGGATTCGGCGGGCAGGCCTTGCGCCTTCATCGCCTCCCGAACGGGGGCGGGAATGGGATCCGCAGGCTGGGGCACGCTGGCGCAGCCGGCCAGCAGCAGAGCCGTCAGCGCCATCGATGCGGAAATCAGCGTTCGCTTGCTCATGCCGGGGCCTCCTCTGCGTTCAGCGCCTGCCACACGGCGTGCGCCACCGCCACATCCTCCAGGCCGATGCCCACGCTCTTGAACACGGTGATGCCCTCGCTGGGTGCGGGCGGCGCGGCTAGCAAGTCCCCGAGTTCCACCACGCGCCGAGGGTCGACGACGCCAGGGGCGGCGCGGCAGAACTCGCCGGCCTCGGCCAGCGCGGCGGTCTTCCATTCGACCACCAGGCGCCCGGCGCGGGCCAGCAAGGTGTCGTCCAGTTCGCGCGCCACCGGCTTGCTGGAGCCCACGGCGGCCACCAGCGCGCCGGGGCGCACCAGCGCGCCGTCGAACAGGGGCTCGGTGGCGCGGGTGCAGGTCAGCACCACATCGGCCTGCGCGGCCTCGGCCGCCGAGGCCAGGCGCAGGCCGCGGCCAGCCCAAGCGGACAGCCACTCGGCGCCGTCCCCCCGGGTGCAGAGCAGGATCTCCTGGAACGATCGCAGCGGCGCCACGGCCTCCAGGTGGGCGCGGGCCTGCACGCCGGTGCCGAACACGGCCAGTGTGCGGGCGGCGGGCTTCGCCAGCAGATCAACGGCCAGCGCCGTGGTCGCCGCGGTGCGCAGGCGCGTCAGCTCGTTGGCCTCCAGCGTGGCAAGTGGCAGGCCGCTGCTCACGGCGAACAGGTTGACGAGGAACTGGAACTGGCCCTTGCGCGTCGAGTAGACCTTGGTGCCGAGCACGTCCAGGGACGGAAGCACGGCGCCCATCGCGCTCACCATGCCGGCTTGCGGGTCGCCAGCGCGCGAACGGGCCAGCACCGTCGCCCGGCCGGCCGCCAGGTCGAGAAAGGCGGCGCGCAGCGCCTCGCGCATGCGCTCCGGCGTGAGGGTGGTCGCGACCTGGGCTTCAGTGATCCATTGCATGGGCGCGCATGCTGACAGATGCCAGACGCGCTACCCCTCGGGCCTTGCCCCCGAGAGCCATGCCAATGGGGGCCGCCGGCATGCCGGCGGGTTATCCCCAAGCCGAAAGAAAAGGGCCCCTCGAAAGGGGCCCTTGTGGCGCGAGCGTTCGCTCAGGCTGTCACTTGAAGTCGTAGCGCATCGACACCGAGAAGGTGCGGCCGCGCGGATCGGCGACGCGCGGATCCCAGCCCGCACCGATCACGCCGTCCACGTTGTGCCAGGTGAAGGGCGGCTGCTTGTCGAACAGATTGATGATCGAGCCGGTCAGGGTCAGGCCCTTGATGCCGGAGTAGGTGCTGACCAGGTTGAAGGTCGTGTAGTCCTCGATCATGCGCTTGGTTGGCGAGATCGCCGTGTAGCTGGTGCGGTCCTCGTCCTCGTAGCTGTCGCGGTAAGCCATGGACAGGGTGGTGTTCCAGGGGCCGGTGCGGTAGCCGATGCTGGCGTTCAGGCGCCAGGGCAGGTAGAGGTTGGTGTTGCTCCACTTGCCGACGAACTCATTGAGCGGCGCATTCTTCAGCAAGCGTTCCTTGTTGCTGATCATTTTGGTGCCACCGATGGTGGTGCGCACACGGCCGCCAGCCGCCTCGCCGTCGAACTGCGCGCCGAAGTCGACACCCTTGGTCTGGCTCTCTGCCGCGTTCACCCAGCCGGCCTGCACGTACTGCACCACGCCGGTAGCCGGGTCGCGGATGAAGTTGCCGGCGAACAAATCGTAGTTCTGGATCATGTTCGTGACGCTGAGTTGGCGGATCCGCTCGCTCAAGCGCACCTGCCAGTAGTCGGCGTAGAACTGGGCGTTGCGCACGGGGGCGAACACGATGCCTGCGGTGGCCTGGTCGGATTCCTCCGGGGTCAGCGTCGGGTTGCCGCCCTGGCGATAGGGCAGGCCGGCGCGGTTGCATTGGGTCGGGTCCTTCGGGGCATTGATGTCGGCGCAGAGCACCGGATCTCGGAAAGCACCCGTGAGTTGCAGCTCCACCTGGCCCAGCTTGACTTGCTGCGGCGTCGGGGCCCGGAAGCCGGTGTTGGCCGAGGCGCGGAGCAGCAGCATGTCGTTGGGCGTGAACTTCAGCCCGATCTTGGGATTGGTGGTGCCGCCGATGCCTTGGTACTCGTCGTGCCGAACCTGCAAGGTCACTTCAAGGGCCTTGGTAGGGCGAATCAGCAACTCGCCGAACACCGCGCCGATGTCGCGGGTGAGCTTGGGCGAGGCGGCATTGCCCGGGCAGCCCATCACCGAGTTCGGCAGCGCCATGTTGGCCGGCGTGAAGGAACTCACGCAGGTGTAGTTCTGTGAACCCGAGAACGAGTAGCTCTCCTGCCGGAAGTTCAGGCCGAGCGCGAAGTCGAGGCTGCCGGCCAGGAAGTTGCCCAGGCTGCCAGAAATCGTGGCGTCGGCCTGCTTGACGTCGGTCTCCCCGCCGAACACGCGGCCGCGCACCTGCATGTCCTCGATGGCTTGGGTGACCGAGGCTGACTGCGTCTGACCGGCCCGCAGGAAGGGGTTGTACTGGCCGGACGCCAGCAGGGCCACCAGCTTGTTGGTGTCGGCGTAACCGTTGCGCAGCAGCGTCGAGGCTTCGGCCTTGCCCATGCCCACGCCCACCGAGTAGTCGAAGCCGAACACCTGACCGTCCAGGGTGGCCTGCACGCGCAGGTTGTCCGAGCGATTGGTGTTGAGGCGGAAGCCCCAGTCCTGCATGTTCAGGCGGTAGGCGATCGGCTTGGTCGGGTCGAACTGCGTCGCGCCCACCAGGTCGCGCATGTTGAGGTAGTGCGGGCTGCTGGGCTGCAAATGCGTCACCGCGTTCGACGTGGTGCTGAACTGGAAGGGCGCGTACTCGCCCGCCACCTCGGTGCGCGAGGCCACTACTTCCAGCGCAGCGGTGTGGCCATCGCCCAGGTTCACCGAACCCTTGAGCAAGGCGTTGGTGGCTTCACGCGGGTTGCGCAGCATGAACATGCGACCGTAGTCGCGTGTGCAGCGGTAGCGCGAGTTGGCGTTGGTGTAGCCGAACTTGTCCCAGATGGTGATGTTCGGCGCCATCGGCACCGTGTAGGGCAGGTCTTCGCACTTGCCCTGGATGGCCAGCAGATTGAGGTTGGTGTAGCGCGTCGTGTCATTGGCCCCGACCACGGTGCCCGCGCTGGTCAGCGCGGTGTTGGCGGCGGCAATGATGTTGGCATGCGCGGCGCTGGTGGAGTCGGGCGTCAGGTAGTTGCCAGGCTGATAGCCCGTGGCCCAGGGACGGTCGATGCCGCGCAGAATCTTGTTGTCGTCGTAGGTGACGCTGGCCATCAGGTTGAAACCGTCGCGCGCCAGGTCGCCCATACCGGCTGTGAGCGAAGCACGGAAGGTCTGCCCACCACCGCTGGCCTGCGGTGTGCTGTAGCTCGCGCGAAGCGCCATGCCCTTGTAGTTGCTGCGCGTGATGAAGTTGATGACGCCGCCGATGGCGTCGGTGCCGTAGATTGCGGATGCGCCGTCCTTCAGGGTCTCGACGCGTTCGATGGCGTCCATCGGGATGGCGTTCAGGTCTACCGCGCCGCCGCTCATGCCGTGCGTGGAGACACGGCGGCCGTTCAGCAGCACCAACGTGCCGGTGGGGCCCAGGCCACGCAGGTTGGCATTGGCAGCGCCGCCGGTCAGGCGGTCCTGGTCGGCGCCGAACACGGTATTGGTGGACACCGGGTTGTTGGCGCCCGCCACGTTGGCGGCCAGCAGTTCCACCAGCTCATTGGCGTTCGACAAACCCAGCTGCTCGATCTCACTGCGGGTCATGGTCTCGATCGGCAACGCACTCTGCGCCGCCAGGCGCTTGATGCTCGAGCCGGTGATCGTGACCTTCTCCAGCTTCTGCGGCTGTGCGGCCGGCGCTGGCGTTTGCGCCATCAGGGCCGGGTTCAGGGTCAGCAGCGCGACAGCTGCAGCGACACGATGGA
The DNA here is from genome assembly GCA_017302655.1 of Burkholderiales bacterium. Classification (GTDB taxonomy): domain Bacteria; phylum Pseudomonadota; class Gammaproteobacteria; order Burkholderiales; family Burkholderiaceae_C; genus Inhella. The sequence goes on along the minus strand of JAFLDE010000002.1, from coordinate 34,401 downwards.
GTTTCATGGGACTTCCTGTCTGAGTGGAACCAAGATCCCGCTGCCGCATGGGCAGGAGCTGATAACCCATCATTCAGGAAGCTGGCCATGTCATGACCTATGGTTGCCCCGCAAATGTCGCGGGATCACCATCCCGGCTTGCCGCCAACCCATAACCGCAGCGCATGGGCGGCGGGACGCTGAGCTTGAACCCGCCCGGAAGACCTGGGGCGAGCACCCACTTCGGTCGTTCCGGGTGAGCGGCCGTTCAGCGGCGTGCCAGGCGCGAGCGGGTGATCGGACCGACAGGGGCCGAGATCTGGCCGAGTTCTGCGGCCACGAAGTCCATCTCGCCGGCGGCGCGAGCTCGCGCCAGTTCCGCCACCACAGCAGCGCGGGTCCGCTCCGGGGTGGGTGCGCTGGTCGGCACAGCGGCCTGGCGCTCAGCCAGTGCGTTGCTCCGGCGAACGGCCTGCTGGGGCACCAGGTGGGCCACGCCTTCGTAGGCCATGGCCTGCGCCTCGATCTCGGCGGCGGTCGCGGCGTGACCGGCAGAGGCCAGCAGCAAGGAAGCGAGGACGGCGGTGGTGAGGGTGTGAAGGGCGCGCATGGAAGACTCCTTTTGAGTGCGCATCCGGCGACATGCCGGGTGAGTGGTTCGCACTGTAAAAATCATTGAATGCTTGAAAAATCACCTGCCAGAGAATGCATCGTTGCGAAAAGTGAAGGTAATTCGGCTGCTACAAACCGGTCATGGATCAACTTCGCGCCCTCAAGGTCTTCATCGCGGTGGTCGACCACGGTGGCTTCGCGGCGGCTGCGCGCGCCCTGGATCTCGCGCCCGCCGGTGTCACGCGGCTGGTCTCCGACCTGGAGCAAAGCCTGGGCGCCCGGCTCTTGCACCGCACCACGCGCAAGCTGACGCTCACCGCCGTGGGCGCGCAGTACCTGGAACGCGCAAGGCAAATCGTGCTCGACCTGGAGGAGGCCAATGCCTTGGCTGCCGAGACCGTGAGCCAGGTGCGCGGCAGCCTGCGCCTGGCGGGGCCGGCGCCGCTGCTCGCACAGCTCATCGTGCCGTTGCTGCCCGCCTTCCGTGCCCGGTATCCGGGTGTGGAACTGTTCCTGTGCGGTGCGCCGCACACGCAGGCCCCTGAGGATCACGCGGATTTGACGCTGTTGGCCGTGGGGCAGCAACCGCTGGACGGAGACTTCGTGGCCCGCCAGTTGGCGGTGGCCGAAATCGTGCTCTGCGCGACCCCTGCTTACCTCGACCAGCACGGCCGGCCGACGGAGCCGATGGACCTGCTGGCCCACGAGGTGCTGGTGCCCAGCTTTGCCAACGTGGCCGAAGGCTGGACGCTGCGCCGCCGCGATGCCGAACGCCACCCGGGGCCGCCTTCCGTGCACGTGCCCTGCAAGCCCTGCAGCGTGGGCTCGGACTCGGTCGATGTGCTGTTGGCGGCGGCCCGCGCGGGCCTGGGCATCGCGGCCACGCTGTCCTTCCAGGTGCAGGAGGATCTGCGCAAGGGTCAGCTCGAACGCGTGCTCTGCGACTGGAACCTGGGTCAGTACATGCTTTATGTGGCCATGCCTACGCGCAAGTACTTGCCCATGCGCACGAAGGCCTTCATCGACTTCCTGCTGGAATCATTCGGTGGCGAGTCGCGCGACCCCTGGCTACCAGCGCAGGGTGCGTGAGGGCACGTCCATCTGCACCGGCAGTCCCAACGGCAGCGCGTGGTTGGGCTGGCCATGGCCAGCGGGCCAGCCGGCCAGCACGGGCTTGCCGAGGGGGTGAAGGCGCTCGGCCATCACCGCGTCGGCGTTGTCGGCTTCGCTGAAGCTGCCCAGCAGGAAGCCGGCCACTCCGTCAAGCACGCCCGCCAGCAGCAGTTGCGTCAGGTAGCGATCCACCCGGTAGGGGTCTTCGGAGATGTCTTCGAGGAACAGGATGGCGCCCCGCAGTTCAGGTTGGGCCACGGTGCCCAGGTTGGACGCCAGCACCGAGAGGTTGCCGCCCAGCAAGATGCCGTCCGCCTGCTGGCCGTGACTGAGCGCATGAGGGGCAGGTGCCTGTTGTTCGTCGCCCACCCATAGGCCGCGCTGCAGCCATTGAGCCAGGCGCGAGGCGTCGGCCAGGCCACCGGGCTGCGCCCAGTCGGAGGCCGGCATGGGCCCATGCCAGGCCGGCACACCACAGCGCGCCCAGACGCCATGCAAGGTGGTGAGGTCGGAGTAGCCGATCAGCGGCTTGCCGGCCCGGCGCACGCGTTCCAGATCCAGGCCTAGCAGCAGGCGGATGCAGCCATAGCCGCCACGCAACGCCAGCAGGGCCGCGACCTCGGGGTCATCAAGCGCGTCGTGCAGATCGGCCAGACGCTGCGCGTCGTTGGCCGCGAGGTGTCCCAGGTGGGCGGGGCCATGGCAGCCTGGGTACAGCTTGGCGCGAAAGCCCAGCTGATGCACCAGGCCGGGCACCTGCGCCAGCACGCCTTCGCGCGGCGGGCCAGCCGGCGCGACGACCGCCAGTTGCGCGCCGACCGGAAGCGGTGCGATCAGCGCCTTCATGCGGCCTCCAGTTGGCATGCCAGGCGCTCACCCAGCTTCACCAGGGCCGGAGCGAATCCGCCCGGGTCGCCCTCGGCAAAGCGCTTGCCCAGGCTGCTCGTGACGGCCACCAGGGCGACGCGGCCCTGCCCCAAATCCCAGCGCCCCGCGTCGGCGCTGTAGTTGTCGGTGTTGCCGGTCTTGTGTGCGAAGCCGGGGCGGCGGATCAGGCCTGGCAATTGCTGGCCCGCCAGGGCAGTCCACAGGGCCGAGCTGTCTCGCAGTCGGGGCAGGTCGGTCCAGGCGCAGGGGGGCAGGGTCGGGTCCAGCCACCAGACCAGGCGCAGGGCGTCCCAGGCGGTCATCTGGATGGCGCCGACGCCCGCTCCATCGGCATTGCGCCAGCCGCCGCGTGGCGTGGTGTGCTCGAAGCGCAGGGTGGGCAGGCCCAGGTTTCGCAGCAACTCGGGCAGCGCCCCAGGCAGCAGGCCCACGGCATGGCCCCAGGCCACCAGCGCGTCGGTGGCCCGGTTGCAGCTCAGCGCCAGCATGTCGTGCTGCCAGCTTCGCAGGCAGCGCTCGTCGCCGTCGTGGCTCCAGGCCTGGTCGATGGACGCGCCCTGCGTGTCGAGCCAATGCGTGACGCCCGCCGCGAGCATCAGCTTGAGCAGCGAGGCCGGGTAGGGTGCGACGAAGCGCCAGCCCTCGCCGTGCAGCGGGGGGAAGGCGATGTGCGACCAATCGGCGTCGGGCAGCCAGGCCACGGAGTTCAACTCGGTGTCGCGCACGTCAGCCTGGAAGGCGATGCCCTCCGCAGCCCCGAAGTGGGCGGGCAACCGGGCCTTTACCAGGCCCTCGCGCGACAGCAGCACATTGCCTGCTTGCGGTGCTTGCCCGGGCTGGAACAGGCAGACCGCAAGATCGACCGAGGGCGCCTGCCGAGGCGCGGCGCCCTGCATCCAGCTGTCATGAAGCTGTGCGCGCCAGTCGAGCTCGCCCAGCAGGTTGCTCAGGGTGTCGGCGAGCTTCATGTGCCGAGCGTGAAGCCATCCAGCGCCAGGGGGCTGGGCAAGCCGGACATCAGACTCGCCACGATGCGCGCCGAGGCAAAGGAGAAGGTAAAGCCGAGTGCGCCGTGGCCGACGTTCAGCCACACGCCAGGCAAAGGGCTCGCGCCCAGGATAGGCGTGCCGCCGGGTGTGGCGGGGCGCAAGCCAGCCCAGGGTTCGGCGGCGTCGTAGTCAGCTGCATCGGGAAACATGGCGCGCACCGAGCGGTGCAGCGAGGCCAGGCGATGCGGGTCGAGATCGAGGTTCTCGCCCACGAGGTCGGCCATGGCCGCCACGCGAAGACGGGTGCCCATGCGCGCGTAGAGGATCTTGCGTTCGAAGTCGGTCACGCTGACTTCAGGTGGGCGGTGTTCTTCGCGGATCGGTGCCGTGAGGCTGTAGCCCTTGAGCGGGTAGAGCGGCAGGCGGATGCCCAGCGGCGCAGCCAGCGGCCGGCTGTGCAGCCCGGCGGCGATCAGGTAAGCGTCGGCCTTCAACTCGCCGCCCGAAGTGCGCAACTGCGGCCGCCCAGCCTCCACGTTCCAGCCGGTGGCGGCTTGCTGAATGAGGCCATCAAAGCCGGGATGGGCTTGCACCTTGCCAAGCAGGTGCAGGCACAGCGCGTGGCAGTCGGCCACGGCCTCGCCTGGCGTGAAGATGCCGCCTGCCAGCACGCCGCGGGCGTGGGTCAGGGCGGGCTCGAGCGCGACGCAGGCGTCCGCATCGAGCGCTTGCTCGACACCGGTGTCGGCCATGCGGGCACGGACCTTGGCGAACTCGCCGGGCTGGCGGTAGATCACCAGCTTTCCGGGTTCGCGCAGCGCCACTGATCCATTCCAGTCCAGCTGCGCCGCCCAATCCTGGAAAGTCTGTTGGCTCAAGCTGCCGAGCGCCAGGAGGCGCTGGGTGGCCCGGCGGTTCACCGAGGCGCGGCACTTCAGCAGGAACTGCGCGAGCCAACTCCACTGCGCCGGGTCGGCTTCCAGTCGAAAGCGCAAGGGGCCATCGGGGTCCATCAGCCAGCGCATGGCCTTGAAGGGCACACCGGCGTCGGCCAAGGGCGACACATAGCGATAGCTGAGCTGCCCGCCGTTGGCATGGCTGGCACCTTGGCCTGGCGCATCGCGTTCGACGATGCGCACGCGGTGGCCGGCCTCCAGCAGTGCCCAGGCGCTGGTCAGGCCCACCACACCGGCGCCAATGACGACGAAATTCTTGGATTGCATCGGGGGCGAAGGCTACGTGGCTGGCTGGGGTCGGAGACATAGCAGCCTTCGCGCGACCCATAACCGGCTCGAATGGGGTTGGGATCGCCAGGACCCAGATGGCAGACTGGCGGCCATGCACTCTTTCCAAGCCACCCAATTCAGCGCCGTCGAACCGGGCCGGCGCCTGCTCGTCACCGGGGCCGTGCACGGCAATGAGGTTTGCGGCACGCAGGCCATTCGCCGCCTGATTGCCGAATTCGAGCGCGACGAACGCCGCTTGCTGCGTGGCTGCGTCACGTTTGTGCCCATCTGCAACCCGCTGGCTTACCAGAAGCAACAACGCAACGGCGACCGCAACCTGAACCGCCGCCTGCGCCCGACGAACGAGCCCAAGGAGTTCGAGGATCACGTGGCCAACTGGCTGTGTCCGCTGATGGCACGGCACGAGATCCTGCTCGACTTGCATTCATTCCAGGCCAACGGCAAGCCTTTCGTGATGGTGGGTCCTGAGAACAACGATGGCCCGCTGCAGCCCGTCCGTCAGGCCGACGAGGAGGTGGCCTGGGCCAAGGTGCTGGGTGTGCAGCGTGGCGTGGATGGCTGGCTGGACACCTACGCAGGTGGCGTGGCGCAGCGCCGTTCGCGTTTCGCCGGTCGGGAGGTGGGCAGCAGCGTCGACCTGGATGAGCAGTACGGCGTGGGGAGCACCGAGTACATGCGCAGCACCGGGGGCATGGCACTGACGCTGGAATGCGGCCAGCACCAGGACACCGAGGCCCCCGAGGTGGCCTACCAGGCGATCGTGAACACGCTGACGCACTTTGGTTTGATCGACGGTGCCGTGCCTGCAGTGCACAGCATGGCCGGCTTGCGCCTGCACCATGTGGAGGACAAGCATCATGTGGACGACGACTTCGTCAAGCCCTGGGTCAGTTTCGACCGGGTGGCGGAAGGGGAATTGATTGGCCATCGCGCCAGCGGCGAGGCGGTGCATGCGCCCGTGGCGGGCTGCATCGTCTTTCCCAACAGCAAGGCACAGGCAGGGCAGGAATGGTTCTACCTGGCGCGCGACATCGAGCGCTTCCGTTGATTCGACTGGCCACGCCCTTGGATGCAGAACGGCTGAGCCTGCTGGCGAGCCATGTCTTCCTCGACACCTACGTGCCGCAAGGGGTGAACCGCGCCATCGCCAGCGAGGTGCAGCAGCGCTTCGCTGTGCCGGTGCTGGCGGCACGGCTGCAGGACCCAGGGGTGCGCGTGCTGGTGGCAGAGACCGAAGGATGGCTGGAAGGCTTTGCCGACCTCACACTGCAAGCGACCGGGCCGAGCGCTAGCGCTGGACCTGCGCTGCAGGGTGCCGAGTTGTTCAGGCTCTACGTGCACCCAAGACGGCAGTGCCAAGGCCTGGGCGCACGCTTGCTGAAGGCCGCGGAGGACTTGGCGCGTGGGCAAGGCGCGGCCTGCTCCTGGCTCAGTGCCTGGGAAGGGAATGGGCGCGCGCTGGCCTTCTACGCGCGACAGGGCTACCAAGACGTTGGTGAGACGGATTACCGAATCGACGGCGTCTCGTATCGCAACCGTGTTTTTCACAAGGCATTGCACGCATGGACGACCTCGACCACAAGCTGATCGCCCTGCTGCGCGCCAACGCCCGCCTTGGCGTGGCGCAACTCGCGGCCAAACTCGGCGTGAGCCGCGGCACGGTGACGAATCGGCTGAAGAAGCTCGAGGACGAGCAAATGATCGTCGGCTACACGGTGCGCTTGCGCCCCGAGGCCGAGCCCGACCAGATCCGCGCCTGGATGGGCGTGCTGGTGGAGGGCAACCAGACCCGCGCCGTGACCGCCGCCTTGCTTGGCGAACCCGCCGTGATGGCGCTGCACGACACCAACGGCCGGTGGGACTTGCTGGCAGAACTGCGCGCTGGCTCGATGGCCGAGCTGTCCCAGGTGCTAGAGCGTGTGCGGCTCATCAAGGGCATCGCCAACACCGAGACCAACATCCTGCTGGCCTCCTTCCGCTGAGCGTCAGCGGCGGTATGGACCGAAGCCGCGCTGGTCGTAGCCTCCGTCGCCCCGACCGGGGTGCCGTCCGCCGCGGTGGCCATGCCCGTGCGCGTGCGGGCTCTCGATGACGACGACGCCACGCGGTGGGCCATGATGTCGGTGGGCCGGAATGATGATGCAACCGGACAGGCCGACGACGGCCAACAGCACGACAGACAAGCTGCGCAAAGGGATTCTCAAGGTCGGCTCCATCGGTCGGGATGACCGAGGTGCCAGCAACGCCGAAGTCTGGCCTGCGTTGACGCAGCACCAAGGTCAAGAGCGAGCCAGCCAACGAAACGGGGGACAGCCGGAAGGCTCACCGGGACTCGGCCTGTGATGAATCCGCTCGGCCGCCCAGTCGCGAGGGGCGACGGCGGCACCTGCGTCGCAACGTGCCAACGCCGCCCGCCGGAGCGCACGATCCTCATGAAGAAAAGGCCTTGGAGACGGGGTTTCTATGCAACAGCGTCGACATGGCTTGCGCTTCACAATGCAAGAGCCGTAACAGGGAGGCACTGCATGCCAGAGGCGAGCGATGTGTCCGTGCTGACGTCTGCTGATGTGCAGACGGGCGCTTTGCTTTGGGTCTGTCCTGAGCTTGGGCATGACCTGCCACCTGTGCAGATCGAGCAGCGGTGGCGTCGCATCGCCGACGCTCTCAAGGAGGCCCTGCCGGACGCACCTTGGCGTCAGGCCCTGCCGGCCGCCGTGAGCGCGCCTGATGCCGACGCCTTGCTCTCAGTCGCCCGCCGCCTGCTCATGGGCTGGCAGGTGCACACCCCTGTGCACATGGGTCTGCACCTGGTGCGGGACACCGAAAACCCTCAGGCCAGCGAGCTGCGAGCGGCCGAACGGGCCGCCCGCCGCGCGCCGCTGGGTGCGGTGGGACTGAGTGCCGACCTCGCCGACCGCCTGTCGCGAACCTGGGAGCTCCCGCTGGTGGACCTCGGTCACGATGCCAGCGACCCGTTGAAGGTGCTGGCCCTGCCCTTGGAAGGGGCCAGCGGCCAGCCCGACCCGGTGGCGCTGCGCGACGTACTGGTGGTGCTGCGCCCGCAGATCGGCGGCAATGACCCCGCGCGCGCCGCAGCTTGTGCCGACCTCATTGCAGACACATTGACCGGTTCACTGGCCCGCTCGGCCCTCTTGCGCGTCGTTGCGCGTGAGTCGACGTCGCGCCTGACCGACTCCGCACGAGCCGTGCAGGACGCCTTCACCCTGCTCGGCGCCAGCCATGTGATGCTCGGCAAGGGTCATCTTGGAGACAGCGGCACCCTGCTGCTGAACCTGGAAGTCCTGGCCAAGGGGCAGTCACGCGCGCTTTGGAGCGATCGCATCAGCGTGCGTCTCGACGATCTCCTGGCCGGCAGCGCGGACGGTCTCATGCGCGCGATCGCGGACGCTCACGCTGCGCTGATGAGCGAGACCCTAAGCGTCGCTCAGTTGCCTGCTTGGCAGAGCCTGGAGGATCACCAACTCCTCATCGGTGCCAGCCAGCTCATGCACCGACTCTCGCCCGCTTCGTTTGAGCGGTCTCGGCTGTTGCTCGAGGGCTTGCGTGAGCGAGCACCGAACCAAGCGCTGGTGCATGCGTGGACAGCCAAGTGGCATGTGATGGCTGCACTGCAGGGTTTGCAGCGACGGCGCGAAGCGGTTGCGGAGGCGGTCATCTGTTGCCAGCGCGCTTTGGAGGCTGACCCCTATTGCGCCATGGCAATGGCCTTGCAGGGCTACCTTCACATCATGGAGGGGCATCCGCCAAGCGAGGCTCGTGCGGCGCTCGCGCGCGCCCTGGATGCCAATCCGAGCGATGCCTTCGCTTGGCTGTTCTCGGCGCTGCAGGCAACGTTTGATGACCGACTGGACGAAGCTCACGACTCGCTCAAGGTGGCGTTGGCACTCTCTCCGCTTGACCCTTGGCGCTACCTCTTTGATGCCGTGGCGGCACACGTGCACTTGGCCCGTGGCGACATTCCTCAAGGCTTGGCCTTTGCAGAGCGCTCTGCGCGCCAGCGCGCAAGGCATGCACCGAACCTCTTCTATTTGACGATCGCGCATGCGCGAAGCGGCAATTTGCATGTGGCTCACGAACACCTGCTGCAACTCAGGGAGCTTTGGCCTCAGTACAACCTCAAGCTCTTCTGGGATACCTATGGCGGACGGAAGACGGCGCATGCCACGGACTTCGCATGGGCGCTGACCGCCGCAGGGCTTCCTGAGCGCTGAGAGGCTTTCCCTTTTCCTTGAAAGGCACGATCGACATGCCGCCCAATCCTTTGCTTCCTCTTGCGGGTGTATGGCCCAACGCAGGTGTATGGCCCAACGCGGGTGTGTGGCCCAACGCAGGTGTGTGGCCCAACGCGGGTGTGTGGCCGAACGCAGGTGTATGGCCCAACGCGGGTGTATGGCCCAACGTGGTCGTGGTCAGCGGCCCTCCGGTCGGTCAAGGACAGGCCTCACAGGCAGCAGGCACCGCTGGTGAGCCCAGCTTGGACACGATGGCCAACCTGCTTGCTGCGGCGCGCGGTGCTTTGCTGCCGGAAGCAGGTACCGAAGCGCAGCCCGTGCGGCACCCGAAGCTTGATGGCGAGTCCTGGCGCACCTGGGCCAGCAGCCCTCGCGCCCAAAGCCTGCTGGCTGATGCGCTTTCAGGCGTGCGCGTGCTTGCCGCAGAGGGACCAGACAGGGCACTCGTTGAGCGATGGTCCCCTTCAGCTGGTGCCTGGGTGGCGTGGGTCGAGATGCAGCGTCCCCCCGAGGCCTTTTTCGCGCGGCAAGTCGAAGCGGTGGATGCCTTGCTTCCGCTGCGCGAATCCCGGTCAGGCGAGATCATTGCCCAGGCCGGGGCCGCCATGCCATTTCTGCTGGCCGTGGCTGCCGTGCCTTGGGAGCGCAGACCGCGCAGTCTGGAGTTCCTTGCCGCTGCACTGGCCTTTCAGCAGGCCCTGCAGCAGCGTGTGAAGCACATGCTGGGCTGCGCGCGGCCGCACCATTTGCGGCCGGACCTGATGCCGCATGTCGAGGTCCCCGGGCATGCGTCGCTGCCGAGTGGACATGCCGGGGAAAGCCATCTGGTGGCCGCCCTGATCGGGCACTGGATGCGCCGTCGCTTCACGCGAGACCCCCGGCCGGCGATGCTCGATCGGATGGCGCTGCGCATCGCAGAGAACCGCGTGGTCGCCGGGGTTCACTTCCCGGTGGACTCCATGGCCGGGCGCCTGTTGGGGCAGGCTGTCTTTCGCCACTTGCGCACGCTGTGTGATGACAAGGATGCACAGGCTTGCTGCGCACGCTTTGGCTTGCCAGGGGAGGACGCGAGCGAGTTGGGGGCCTGGATGGAACAGGTGGACGCTGAGGCGCCTGACATCGATCAGATCGGCGCTTGGCCGTTGTGTGGATTCCTGGATTCCGCGCACGCGGTGGACCCAAGCCAGGACTGGCGCCTGTTGTGGCAACTGGCCTGCGAAGAGTGGTGATCGATTCGCGCTGGAGCGCGCCGCGCGCGTTTGAAGACGACGTCTACATGGATTGGGCGCGGGCGGATGCCTTCGCCGGCGTGTTTGGCGCACAGGAGGCTTCCACTGCCTGGTTGCCCTTGCTCATTCGTCATCGAGGCGATGCCTCGACCCTGCGCCAGCAAGTGTTGAAACTCCAACTGGCGATTCGTTGGCAAGACGATTGGCCCGTCGATCTATCGGTCGAGCCCGTTTGGGCGCAGCTCTCTGCCTTGCCCGAGTTGGCGGCTCTGGTTGATCGCATCGAGTTTTCGCAGCCCTTGGCGGAAGCGCCGCAGCCCGTCGCAGCGCCGTCGGCCGATGTGGGGTCCGGCGGTCCGCCCCCAGCTGTCGTCGTAGGGGTGATCGACAGCGGCGGCGCTCCCTTGAACCGCGCGTTTCGCGAAAGCGACGCCGACGATGCGCCGACCCGCCTCCTCAGCTACTGGGACCAGACGCAGGCCGCCCGTTCAGGCCCATGGAAGCGCCCTCCGGCCGGCTACGGCCGGGAGCTTGACGCTGCCGCGCTGAAGGCCCTGTGCGGGCGCGCGCGCGATGCAAGCCAGGAACGCGCGCTGTACCTCGGCGAACTCGACATGTCGGACCGGGCTTGGACCGCGGATCAAGGCGGGGTCGATCACGCCACACATGTGTTGGACACCTTGGCCGGGCTGCCGCTCAAGGCGGCCTTCCCCGGGGCGGCCAAGCCGGCGCTGGCCGACGCGGCCTCCCGAGCAGCCCTGGTGCTGGTGTCGGTCCCGGGGGGGCTCCCCGGGCAGGCGACCGGCGCTCCGTCGGCACTGCAAGTGCTCGATGCCCTGCACCACATTCGACGCGTGGCGCGTCGGCATGCGCCCAAGGCCTTGGTGGTCGTGAACATCAGCCTGGGCGTGCAGGCCGGACCTCGAGACGGCAGCCTGCTGCTGGTGCGGGCCATCGACGAACTGATGGCCAAGGATCCGGGCCTGCTCGTGCTCATTGCGGCCGGGAACCGCGGCCGGCAGCCGATGATTGCCAGCGGCAGCGTTGCAGGCGGCAAGCAAGCCGAGCCAGTCAGTGTGCGCTGGCGTTTGCGGCCCGAGGATCCAACGGATAGCTTTCTGGAGGCCTGGTGGCCGGTCGCGTCCAGGCCAGACCTCCAGTTCCGCGTCACCTTGCCCGGAGGTGCCCCGTCCCCCTGGGTGGGTGCCGGATACCAGATCGGTTGGGAGCAAGACGGCGTGGCTCTGGCGCGCCTGAGCGTGCTGGCCAGCGGGCGGGCTTGCCTGGCGCTGGCGCCCGTGGCGGGAGCGCGCAGGCGCCAGATCCCCGGCGGATGCTGGTCGCTCGCGTGTCGCAATCGATCCGACGAACCGGTGCCCTTGTGGGTGATGGTGCAAGGCGATCAGCCCGACTTCAGCTTGCTGCCCAACGTGCCGGTGTCGCAGTCCTACTTGGAACAAGCCCGTGGGCTGTTCCTGGGGGCCGCAGGGGCGCATAACGTGCTGTGCACCGGCCGCTACCCGATCTCGGTGGGCGCCGGCAGCCTGGAGAACCAGCGCGCCGCGTGGTACAGCGCACCCGTCGACGGCAAGGTGCCGCGGCCCGGTGGTGTGCACCTGCTTGCGGCGGCCGATGAAGCCGTCCTGACGCCGGGGCTCCTGGGCGCCGGCGTGTTGTCCGGCACCTGGGTACGCATGCGTGGCACGAGCGTGGCAGCGCCAGTGGCGGCGCGGCAGATCGTGAACGCGCTGGCTGAAGGTCCGCGCCCCAGCCGCGCCGAACAGTGGCGGCAAGCGCTTGGCATCGTGCAGGCGAAGGCCTATGCGCCCTTGCCGGTGCTCCGGCCCGACGAACCCTGGATCCTCGGCGAGGCGGTCGCGCAACCCTGAGGGATTGAGGCTCGGACTGTGCCCGGGTGCACCACGGCGTGCCTGGGCCTGTGTCTCAGCGGGCGATCAGGCGGCCACCGCCATGCTGTCAAGGCGCAGCAAACCGAACAGATCCTTCGGATCCGGGTTGTCCGGCACCAGTTCCACGAACTCACCCATGCCAAGTTGCTCGGCCGTCTCGTTCAGGAAGGACAGGGCGGCGAAGTCCTCGAGGGCGAACCCGACCGAATCAAACACCGTGACCTGATCGGGCGACTGACGGCCTTCGGCCTGCCCGGCCAGCACGCGCCAGAACTCGGTGACGGCGAAGTCGGCCGGCATTTGCTGCAGGTCGCCTTCGATGCGGGTCTGCGGTTCGAACTCGACGAACACGCGGCCGGCTTCCAGCACACCGCGGTGCAACTCGGTCTTGCCGGGGCAGTCGCCGCCCACGCCGTTGATGTGCATGCCCGGCTCGATCATGTCCGGCGTCAGGATGGTGGCGTTGGTCTTGTCGGCCGTCACGGTGGTGACGATGTCCACGCCGCGCACGGCGTCCGCCGTGCTGCTGAACACCTTCAAGTTCATGCCGCTGGTCGACAGGTTGCTCACCAGCTTGGCGGTGGCGCGCGGGTCGACGTCGAACAGGTGCAAGGTGTCGATCCCCACGAGGTCACGGAAGGCCAGGGCCTGGAACTCGGATTGGGCGCCGTTGCCGATCAGGGCCATCACGCGGCTGTCAGGCCGGGCCAGCTTCTTCGCCGCCAGGGCCGACATGGCCGCGGTGCGCATGGCGGTGGCCAGCGTCAACTCCGAAAGCAGCACCGGGGCACCGGTGGGCACGTCAGCCAGAACGCCGAAAGCCATCACGGTCGGCAGGCCGAATCGGTGGTTCTTCGGGTGGCCGTTCACGTACTTGAAGCTGAACTGGGCGGCGTCGGCGATGGGCATGAGCTCGATCACGCCATCGCTGGAATGGCAGGCCAGGCGCGCGCTCTTGTCGAATTGCTCCCAGCGTAGGAATTCGGCCTCGATGCGCGCGGCGATGCCGCTCATGCAAGTGGAAAGGCCCCGGCGCTGAACCAGTTGGACGAGGTCTTGGACACTGAGGAATCGGGTGCGAATCGAGCGGGAAGCGGTCATGGGACGGGATGCCTGGAGCGCCGGGTGGCGCGATGGGCTGAACTGTTCCGCAGGCTGCTGTCAAGCGGAAGCGCACAACATGCAGCAATAAGGCATTGGTGCTGATCCAAATGGCAGCATCGATTGGCAATATGTTCAATATGGGGCCGCGCCTACACTGCCGCCCCCCTGGAGGAGACCCTGATGAATTCATCGCGCGTGCAGGCCGCCCAAGACGCGCTGGCCCGCCTGATCGACCCCGTGACCGGACAAAGCTGGTCGGCTTCCAAGCAGGTGCGGCGTGTGGCCGAAGAAGACGGCACCCTGTGCGTCGACATCGAACTGGGTTACCCCGGCCGCAGCCTGCACGCTGGCATCGCCGCCGAGTTGGGGCGGGAACTGGATGCCCGCGTGAGCGTCACGCAGCGCATCACCTCGCATCAGGTGCAACGTGGGCTCACGCCGCTGCCTGGGGTGCGGAACATCATTGCGGTTGCCTCGGGCAAGGGCGGGGTGGGCAAGAGCACCACGGCGGCCAATCTGGCCCTGGCCCTGCACGCCGAAGGCGCGCGCGTCGGCCTGCTCGACGCCGACATCTACGGCCCCTCCATCCCGCTGATGATGGGCGTGAGCGGCCGCCCCGAGGTGGTGGACGGCAAGAGCATGGAGCCCCTGATGGCCCATGGCTTGCAGGTCATGTCCATCGGCTTCCTGGTGCCCGAGGACCAGGCCATGATCTGGCGCGGCCCCATGGCCACCGGCGCCCTGGAGCAGTTGTTGCGCCAGACGAACTGGCAGGACCTCGACTACCTGGTGATCGACCTGCCGCCCGGCACCGGCGACATCCAGCTCACCTTGGCCCAGCGCGTGCCGGTCACCGGTGCGCTCATCGTCACCACGCCGCAGGACGTCGCCCTCATCGACGCCAAGAAGGCGGTGCGCATGTTCGAGAAGGTCAGCGTGCCCATCCTCGGCCTGGTCGAGAACATGGCCATCTACTGCTGCCCGAACTGCGGCCATCAAGAGGCCATCTTCGGCGCTGACGGCGGCAAGGCCATGGCCGAGCAGATGAAGCTGAGTTACCTGGGCGCGCTGCCGTTGCAGCGGGCCATCCGCGAGCAAAGCGACGCCGGCACGCCCCCGGTGGTGGCCGAGCCTCAAGGCCCGGCCGCGCAGCTCTACCTGCAGCTGGCGCGCCAAGCCGCCGTGGCGGTGGCACGCTTGGTGAAGGACTACAGCGGCCGCATCCCGGCCATCAAGGTGTCCAGCAGCACCTGAAGGGCAGGCGTCAGGAAGAGCGACCTCTGCCCAGGGCCAGGTCGCGCAGGCGGCGCGGGCCGGCCTGGCGTTCCACCGCCTGCCAGCAGGGCTGCGCCAAGCCCATGCCGTGCAAGCCTTGCAGGCCGACGAACAGCGGAGCGGCCAGCCAGCCTGAAAGGCCCAGGCGCGAGCGGCGCCCCTCGTACCAGTGGCCAAGCGACTGCAGCAGCAGGCCCGAGGCGGCGAAAGCCAGCGCCCAGCCGCTCTGCGACAGGTCGCGAAGCAGCAGCGCCAGGCCCAGGCCGACCATCGGCACCCCCCAGCAATGCAGCGCGATGTTGCGCGGGTCGCGGTGGTCTTGGGCGTAGCGGGTGACGAGCTGCAGGGTGGCGGACATGGCGGGTACCTCTGGGCGGCGATTGTGCGGGAGCCGATGAAAGAATGCCGCCCATGCAGCATGCGCTCGTCAGCATTCAGGCGGAAGCCTTCGATCCGGTGGCCGACAGCCGCCTCCTCGACGACCCGCGAGCGGGCGCCCAAGCCAGCTTTCTGGGCTTGGTGCGCGCCGATGGCGAAGGCCTGCAGGCGCTGGAGCTGGAACATTACCCCGGCATGACCGAAGGGGCCATCGAAGCCATGGTGGCGCAGGCGGGGCAGCGCTTTGGGCTGGTCGGCGCCATCGTGCGCCACCGCGTGGGCCGCCTGGCGGTGGGCGAGCCCATCGTCTGGGTGCTCACCGCCGCGCCGCATCGCCGTGCCGCCCTGGATGGCTGCGCCTTTCTCATCGACTACCTGAAGACCCAGGCCCCGTTCTGGAAGAAGGAGCATGGTCTGTCGGGCAGCCAATGGGTGGACGCCCGGGAGGCCGACGACGCCGCGCTCGCGCGCTGGGGCATTGAAGGGACCAACGCCGGATGAACGAGACCCTGGCAGTGGCGGCGGGTGCCGCGCTGGGCGCGCTGGCGCGTTGGCAGGTGGGGCTGTGGCTCAACGCCCGGCACGCGCACCTGCCGCTGGGCACGCTGGCGGTCAACATGGTGGGCGGCCTGCTGATCGGCATGGCCCTGGTGGTTCTGGCGCGGGCCGACCAGCAACTCTGGCGTCTGTTCCTGGTCACCGGCTTCCTGGGTGGGTTGACCACCTTTTCAGCCTTCAGCGCCGAGTCCCTGCTGCTGCTGCAGCGTGGCCAGCTCGGCTGGGCGCTGGCGCACGGCGCGCTGCATGTGCTGGGTGCCCTGGGTGCCGCTGCGGCAGGGGTCTGGCTGGCGCGTCATTGGGTCAGTTGATCTCGCGCAACTTGAAGTTCGCGGCGCTGGCCGCATGTCGGTGGGCAATCTGAAAGGAAGCCCATGCGCGCCGACAAACTCACCACCAAGCTGCAAGAGGCCCTGGCCGACGCCCAGAGCCTGGCCGTGACCCGCGGCCACCCCTACATCGAGGCGGCACATCTGCTGTCCGCCATGCTCGCCCAGCCCGATGGGCCGCGGGCCCTGCTGGAGCGCGCGGGCGTCAAGCTGCCTGCGCTGAAGGCCGCGCTGGACAAGCTCGTGGAAGGATTCCCCGAAGTGCAGGGCGGCGACATGGTGCAGCCGGGGCGCGACCTCATCGGTCTGCTGCAGGCTGCTGAACGCGAGGCCAGCAAGCAGGGTGACCAGTACATCGCCAGCGAGATGGTGCTGCTGGCCGCTGCCGACGCCAAGAACGACCTGGGCGGCGTGGTGCGCAGCCATGGTCTGAACCGCGCCGCGCTGGAGGCGGCGCTCAAAAGCGTGCGCGGCAGCGAGAAGGTCACCAGCCCCGAGCAGGAAGGCCAGCGCGAGGCGCTCAAGAAATACACCCTGGACCTGACCGAGCGCGCCGCGCAGGGCAAGCTCGACCCGGTGATCGGCCGCGACGACGAGATCCGCCGCGCCATCCAGGTGCTGCAGCGCCGCAGCAAGAACAACCCGGTGCTGATCGGTGAGCCGGGCGTGGGCAAGACGGCCATCGTCGAAGGCCTGGCCCAGCGCATCCACGCCGGTGAGGTGCCCGATTCCCTGCGCGACAAGCGCGTGCTGGTGCTCGACATGGCGGGTCTGCTGGCCGGCGCCAAGTTCCGCGGTGAGTTCGAAGAGCGCCTGAAGGCCGTGCTGAAGGAGGTCAGCCAGGAAGCCGGCCGCATCATCCTGTTCATCGACGAAATCCACAGCATGGTCGGCGCCGGCAAGGCCGAGGGCGCGATCGACGCCGGTAACATGCTCAAGCCGGCCCTGGCGCGCGGCGAGCTGCATTGCATCGGCGCGACCACGCTCGACGAGTACCGCAAGTACGTGGAGAAGGATGCCGCCCTGGAGCGCCGCTTCCAGAAGGTGCTGGTGGACGAGCCCAGCGTCGAGCAGACCATCGCCATCCTGCGCGGCCTGCAGGAGAAGTACGAGGTCCACCACGGGGTGGAGATCACCGACCCGGCCATCGTGGCCGCGGCGGAGCTCAGCCACCGCTACATCACCGACCGCTTCCTGCCCGACAAGGCGATCGATCTGATCGACGAGGCGGCGGCGAAGATCAAGATCGAGATCGACTCCAAGCCGGAGGCGATGGACAAGCTCGACCGTCGGCTGATCCAGCTGAAGATCGAGCGCGAGGCGGTGAAGAAGGAAAAGGACGAGGCGTCTATCAAACGCCTCGGCCTGATCGAGGAAGAGATCACCAAGCTCGAGCGCGAGCTGGCCGACCTGGACGAGCTGTGGAAGGCCGAGAAAGCGCAGGCGCAGGGCTCGGCGCAAGTGAAGGAAGAGATCGATCGCGCGAAGACGCAGATCGAGGAACTCAAGCGCAAGGGCGATCTGGCCAAGGTGGCGGAGCTGCAGTACGGCAAGCTGCCGGAGCTGGAGAAGAAGCTGGCCGCCGCGCAGGCGCAGGAGTCCGGCAAAGCGGCCGGCAAGCCGCAACTGCTCAAGACCTTGGTGGGCAGCGAAGAGATCGCCGAAGTCGTGGCCCGTGCCACCGGCATCCCGGTCAGCAAGCTGATGCAGGGCGAGCGCGACAAGCTGCTCGCCATGGAAGACAAGCTGCACCAGACCGTGGTGGGGCAGGACGAAGCCATCGTGGCGGTGGCCGATGCCATCCGCCGCTCACGCGCCGGCCTGTCCGACCCGAACCGCCCGCTGGGCAGCTTCCTGTTCCTCGGCCCCACCGGCGTCGGCAAAACCGAGCTGTGCAAAGCCCTGGCCGAGTTCCTCTTTGACAGCCGAGACATGCTGGTGCGCATCGACATGAGCGAGTTCATGGAGAAGCACAGCGTGTCGCGCCTGATCGGCGCACCCCCGGGCTACGTGGGCTACGACGAGGGCGGTTACCTGACCGAGGCCGTGCGCCGCAAGCCCTACAGCGTGCTCCTGCTCGACGAGGTGGAAAAAGCCCACCCGGACGTCTTCAACGTGCTCTTGCAGGTGCTCGACGATGGCCGCCTCACCGACGGCCAGGGCCGCACCGTGGACTTCAAGAACACCGTCATCGTGATGACCAGCAACCTGGGTTCGCAGCACATCATGCAACTCGCGGGAGAGCCCGAGAGCGTCGTGCGCGATGCGGTGATGCGCGAGGTCAAGGGACACTTCCGCCCCGAGTTCTTGAACCGCATCGACGAGACCGTGGTCTTCCACGCCCTGGGTGCCGGCCACATCAAGTCCATCGCCCGCATCCAACTGCGCGCGCTGGAGGCCCGCATGGCCGAGCAGGAGATGAAGCTCGAGGTCAGCGAAGCCGCGCTCGACGAACTGGCCAAGGTCGGCTTCGACCCGGTCTTTGGCGCACGGCCGCTCAAGCGGGCGATCCAGAGCCGCATCGAGAACCCGGTGGCCAAGCTCATCCTGCAGGGCAGGTTCGGGCCCAAGGACATCGTGCCGGTGAATGTGAACGACGGCGAGTTCAGCTTCGAGCGCGTGGTGCACTGAGGGCTGGGGAACAAATCTCTGAGGCCCGCTCATACCGCCCGAAAGGCGCGGCACGGCGTTGCAAGTGCTCGCCGTAGTCCTGGCTACGGCTGCGCATTGCGCCTTGTTCCGCACCTTCCGGACGGCTTGCTCGGGCGCCCGGCTTTGATGCACACACGCTGAGCGCGCCGGCTCAGCGCTTGGCGTAGTACAGCGCGAAGGCGAGCCAGACCAGAAAGGTTGACGTGGCCTGGGCCAGCAGGGCCACTGTCAGCCCGCGGAGCCAATCGTGCCAGCGCCAGGCATCACCCCGGTGGAACTGGGCGCAAGCCCAGCCGAAGTAGACCAGCCAGACCACGATGACGAGCGCGACCTGCGCCCAGTACGCCGGGCCTGAGGACATCGGTCCCGTGTGCAGCCATTGCCAGCCGGCCACCGCGCTGATGAAGACCATGGAGAACAGGGAACGGATGCCGCTGCAGTACGCGACCAATACCAGGTTCTCGGCCAAGTTCATGCCGCTGCGCAGGAACAGCAGGCGCGACCACAGGGCTAGCAGCGGAACCTGTGCCAGCAAGAACAGGTTCAGGTGCTTCTGTAGAAAGCGCCCCACTGGCCCTGGATGCATCTTGGGATCGCTGAAGCCGCCCACGCCCGTCAGCAGCGTGACCAGCACCACCAGCGCGGTCGAAACGACCAGGAAGCTGAAGGGGTTGAAGTAGCGCTTGCGCTGGCCGAGTACGAACTCGCGCGCCACCCAGCCGGGGCGCAGCATCAACGCCTTCACCAGGCTGAGGGCGCTGTGATCGGTGTGAGTTGTGGCGTGCCACACCTCGTGGCCGATGTCTCGCAGCGAC
Source organism: Burkholderiales bacterium (assembly GCA_017302655.1). Taxonomy (GTDB): domain Bacteria; phylum Pseudomonadota; class Gammaproteobacteria; order Burkholderiales; family Burkholderiaceae_C; genus Inhella. The sequence goes on along the minus strand of JAFLDE010000002.1, from coordinate 15,070 downwards.
AGACGTCGCGTGGCGGTCTTCTGCCCGCAAGCCGGGCAAAAGCGTGTGCCTTCATCCAGGGCAAAGCCACAGTTCAAGCAGGAAGCCATGGGCCGGCAGTGTGCCGCAGCACAATGCCGCGCCATGAGCCAACCTGTGGTCATCATCGGCGCCGGCCTTGCCGGCCTCACCGTCGCCCTGCATCTGGCCGACCGCATGCCGGTCGTCGTGCTGGCCAAGCGCGAACTGCACGAGGCCGCGACGGCCTGGGCGCAGGGCGGCATCGTCGGCGTGCTGGGCAGCGACGACTCCATCGACAGCCATGTGCGCGACACGCAGGACGCTGGGGCGGGTCTGGTGGATGAGACGGCCGCCCGCTACATCGCCGAGCGCAGCGCCTCTGCCGTGGAGTGGCTGGTGGCGCAGGGCGTGCCCTTCACGCCCGACACCGAAGGCCCGCTGGGCTTGCACCTGACGCGCGAAGGCGGCCATGCGGTGCGGCGCATCGCCCACGCGGCCGACGCCACCGGCAAGGCCATCCACGACAGCCTGCTCGCCAAGGCCAAGGCCCATCCCAACATCCTGCTGCGCCAGCGCTGCATGGCGGTGGATCTCATCACCAGCCGGCACCTGAAGCGCGAAGAGCCCACACGCTGCTACGGCGTGTACGCGCTGGATATCGAAAGCAGCCGCGTGGAGACCATTGCCGCCCGCGCGGTGGTGCTGGCGACGGGCGGTGCGGGCAAGGTCTACCGCTACACCACCAACCCCGACACCGCGACCGGGGACGGCGTTGCCATGGCCTGGCGGGCCGGGTGCCGGGTGGCGAACATGGAGTTCATCCAGTTCCACCCGACCTGCCTGTACCACCCGCAGGAGCGGAGCTTTCTCATCACCGAGGCCTTGCGAGGCGAGGGCGGGCACCTGAAGCTTCCCAATGGCGAGCGCTTCATGGCCGCGCATGACCCGCGCGAGGAATTGGCACCGCGCGACATCGTGGCCCGCGCCATCGACTTCGAGATGAAGAAGCATGGCCTGGACCATGTGTGGCTGGACGCCCGCCACCTGGGCGAGGATTTCCTCAAGAGCCACTTCCCGACCATCCATGCGCGCTGCCTGAAGCTCGGCATCGACATCGCGCGACAGATGATCCCGGTGGTGCCGGCGGTCCACTTCACCTGTGGCGGTGTGGTCACCGACCTTGACGCCCGTGCCGATCTGCCTGGGCTCTACGCGGTGGGCGAGACGGGGTACACCGGACTGCACGGCGCGAACCGCCTGGCCAGCAACTCGCTGCTGGAATGCGTGGTGCTGGGGCGCGCCTGCGCGGCCAGCGTGGCGGAGAGCGAGGAAGCGCTGAAGTTCGTGCTGCCGCCCTGGGACGAGAGCCAGGTGGAGAACGCCGACGAGCAGGTCGTCATCTCGCACAACTGGGACGAGCTGCGCCTCCTGATGTGGAACTATGTGGGCATCGTGCGCACCACCAAGCGCCTGGAGCGGGCGCTGCACCGCATCGAATTGCTGCGCGCCGAAACCCTCGAGTACTACGCCAACTTCCGCGTCACGCGCGACCTGCTGGAGCTGCGCAACCTGGTGGACTGCGCCGAGCTCATCGTGAAGAGCGCGCTCTTGCGCCACGAGAGCCGCGGGCTGCACTTCAGCCGCGACTTCCCGGCCACGCTGCCGGTCAGCTTCCCGACCTTGCTGATTCCACCGACCAGAAGAAACTGATCAGCCGTGCTGCGCGCGCATGGCCATGCGTGCGCTGACGAAGTTGAATGCGTAGTTCACGGCCTCGACGATGCCCTGGTCCATCTGCAGGCGCTCCTGCTCAGTCAGGTAGAAGCTGAAGTCCACGGCGTGCCGGATGTAGCGCGGGGGCAGGCGATTCAGCGCCACGCAGGCCACGTCGCAGAGCAGGTCGTTGGAAATGGCGATCTCCGGGTAGTCCGGCGCGGCGTCCATCACCGCGGCGAACACTTCGCGCTCGTGGTGGTTGTAGAGCTGGGTGAAGTCGGCGTTGGCCATCGCTGTGCTCCGCGTTTCTTGGCGAGTTTGTCGGCGATTGTGTTGGCCTCAGGCCGCGCCCATGCCCGGGGTCATCCCCGAGGCGCGCAGCTTTTGAGCGGCCGTGAAGTCCAGCATGCGCTGGATGCAGGTCTGCGCCCGCTGGCGCACCGCCTCTTCCACCTCGATGCGGGGCGCCATCGCCTCCAGCGCCTGCACCAGGTTGCGCAGGCCGTTCATCGCCATCCAGGGGCAATGCGCACAGCTCTTGCAGGTGGCGCCGTTGCCGGCGGTGGGGGCCTCGATCAGTTCCTTGTCCGGTGCCAGCTGGCGCATGCGGTGCAGGATGCCGTTGTCGGTGGCTACGACGTAGCGGCGCGCATCGCCCTCCACCACGGCCTTGATGAGGGCCGAGGTGGAGCCGACCACGTCGGCCTGGTCCACCACCGCCTTGGGGCTCTCCGGGTGGACGAGGATGCGGGCATCCGGGTATTGCTCTCGCAGCAGGCGCAGTTCCAGGCCCTTGAATTCGTCGTGCACGATGCAGGCGCCGTCCCACATCAGCATGTCGGCGCCGGTCTGTTCCTGGATGTAGCGGCCCAGGTGTCGGTCCGGCGCCCACAGAATCTTCTGCCCCTGTGCCTTGAGGTGATTGACGATGTCCAGCGCGCAGGAGCTGGTCACCATCCAGTCGGCGCGCGCTTTCACGGCAGCGCTGGTGTTGGCGTAGACCACCACCTGGCGATCCGGGTGCGCGTCGCAGAAGGCGGCGAATGCGTCGGCAGGGCAGCCCAGGTCAAGGCTGCAAGTGGCGTCCAGATCCGGCATGAGCACCGTCTTTTCCGGGCTCAGGATCTTGGCCGTCTCGCCCATGAAACGCACGCCCGCCACCGCCAGGGTCTGCGCGCTGCTGTGCTTGCCGAAGCGCGCCATCTCCAGGCTGTCGGCCACGCAGCCGCCGGTTTCCAGCGCCAGATCCTGCAGGTGGCCGTCCACGTAGTAGTGCGCCACCAGCAGCGCCCCCTTTTGCTTGAGCAACTCGGCGGCGCGAGCCTTGAGCGACTCCGCTTGGGCTGGGGCCAGGGGCTCGGGCACCTTGGCCCAGGCCTGCACGGTGCAGGTGGGGCCACCCTGCGCGTCGGGGCGCGCGTAATCAAAGGCCATCACGGACATGCCCGGCATGCTAGCGTGCCCCCATGTTGAATCGCCGAGAGCTGGGCCTGGGGGGGCTGCTGGGCGCATGGGTTGGTCCGTGTTTCGGCGCCAAACCCCTGCGTTTCGCGCTCAGCCAAAGCTGGGGTCCGCCGTTCCTGGAGCGCCAGGGGTCGCGCGTGCTCGGAGGCGTCCTGCCCGATCTCATGACCGGCATGGCCGGCGAAGTGGGGCGGACGCCGGAATTCGTGCTGCTCCCGCCGGCTCGGGTGGACGAGGCCCTGGAAGACGGCGGCGTGGACCTGCACTGTCTGCTGGCACCCCAATGGGTGTCGATCGCCGTCGATGAGTCGCGCTGGAGCGTTGCGGTGCTGGTGCTGCGTGACGTGCTGGTGGCAGCACCGGGCTACGCCAGCCCGGGCGGCCAGCCGTCGACGAACTCGCCGACCGTGCCGATGCGTGGGGAGGTCGTCGGTACGGTGCGCGGCTATCGCTATCCCAAGCTGGAAGCGGACTTCGCGACCGGCCGCCTGCAGCGCGAAGATGCGCTGGATCAATGGGCGGTGCTCGAAAAGCTGGCGCGAGGGCGCTCCTCGCTTGGCGTCGTCAACGAGTTCACCTTTGCGGCCTTCCAGAAGCGCCGCGCAGAAGCTGGCTTGCGCGTGCTTCGCGTGGTGGACCAGGTGAGCACGCATTGCCTGCTGGGCGCCAAGCCCTCGCTGCCAGCGGAGCAACTTCGCGCGGGCATTCGTCGCTACGTGGAGAGCGGGCGCCTCGCCGAGGCGCTTGAGGGCTACCAGCTGCCAGCCGAGACGCCCCGATCGCCGGGCCGCCGATGAACTCCTTCAGCGCTTCCAAGCCTGGCTCCGACGACTGGCGCACCATTTCCCTGGTCGGGCTCGCCCACGGCACCAGCCACTTCTTCCACCTGCTGCTGGTGCCGATGTTCCCGCTCTTCGGGCGCGAGTTCGGACTCAGCTGGACGGAGCTCGGCCTCTTCGTGACCCTGTTCTACGGCGTGTCCGGCGTCGGTCAGGCGGCGAGCGGCTTCCTGGTGGACCGGGTGGGCGCGAGGCCGGTGCTGTGGGCTGCGCTGGGTGCCTTCACCCTGGCCGCGCTGGCAGCGGCCTCTGCGCAGGGTCCCTGGGGTCTGGCGCTGGCCGCCGCCTTGGCTGGCCTGGGCAACGCCCCCTTCCACCCGGCGGACTTCAGCATCCTCAACCAGCGAGTGGCCACGCCGCGCCTGGGTCACGCCTATGCGGTGCACGGCGTCAGCGGCAACCTGGGATGGGCGCTCACTCCGGTGTTCCTGGTCGGCCTGTGGCAGGCCAGTGGTTCCTGGCGCCTGGCCTACCTGGGCATGGCGCTGGTGGCCCTGGCCGTGCTGCTCACCCTGGTGCTGCAAGGGCGCTGGCTGGAGACCCCACCGGTAGCCCCCCGACGTCCCGGTGCTGACGGGGCGCTGGCGTTCCTGCGTCTGCCAGCTCTGTGGCTCGCCTTCAGCTTCTTCCTGCTGGGTACCGCGGCACTGGCGGCCGTGCAATCCTTCGCCGCGCCGGCCCTGGCCAGCCTGCACCAAGTGCCGGTTGAGCGCCTGGCCTTGCTGGTCACGCTCTACATGCTGGCCGGGGCCTTGGGCATGGTGCTCGGGGGCTTTTGGGTGGCGCGCACCCAGCAACGGCTTGAGCGGCGCATCGCCTGGGCCCTGCTGCTGGCTGCGTTGCTGCTGCTCGCGGCCACCCTGCCCGGGCTGGCATGGAGCCTGGCGCTGGCGCTGGTGGTGGCGGCCGGCCTGGGCACCGGCCTGGCCGGCCCCAGCCGCGACCTGCTCGTCAAGCAGGCCACCCCACCGGGCGCGACAGGCCGGGTGGTCGGCACCGTCTACTCAGGCCTGGATATCGGCTTTGCCCTTGGCGCGCCGCTGGCCGGCGCGGCGATGGACGCCGGCCAGCCGCGCGGCGTGCTCTGGCTGGCAGCGGCGGGCCTGCTGCTGGCTCTGCTGGCCGCGCAGGCGGTGGCCTGGTTCACCAGCCGATCTGCGCCCCCACGCCCAGCAGGATGAGCGCGATCACCAGGTAGGCCAGCTGCATCTTCAGCATCGCCCGTACCCAGGTGGTGTAGGGGATGCCGGCCAGCGCCAGCACCCCCACCGTGATGCCCGAGGTCGGAATGATGGGCGTGCTCAGCTCGCCGAACTGGAAGGCCAGGATGGCCAGCTGGCGCGTCACGCCCACCAAGTCGGCCAGCGGCGCCATGATCGGCATGGTCAGCGCCGCTTGACCCGTGCCGCTGTGGATGAAGAAGTTGATCACCGTCTGGATGACGAACATCTTCTGCGCCGAGAACATGGCGCTGCTCGACTCCACCCAGGGCGCCAGGTTGTGCAGCATGGTGTCGATGATGTGCCCGTCGCGCAGCAGCACCACGGTGGCCTTGGCCAGGGCGATGACGAGCGCGGTGCTGACCATGTCCTTGGCACCGGCCACAAAGGCCGCCACCCAGTCGTCCGCCTTCAGGCGCGCCACCAGCCCAACCGCGATGGCCATGACGAGGAACAAGGCTGCGATCTCGTGGATGTACCACTCGTACTTGACGACGCCGACGATCATGCCGCCGAGGGTGGCGGCGAACAGCCACAGCACCAGCTTGTGCGTGAGCGTCATGCCAGCGAAGCGCTCGAAGGCGCTCAGGTCCAGGGTCTTGCGCTTTTCCTCGTCCAATTCGAAGGTGTAGCTGCGTCTTGGATCGGCCTTCACGCGGGCCGCGTACACCATCAGGAAGGCGATGGTGACCGCGGTGAAGACCAGCCAGCACACGAAGCGAAAGCCGATGCCGGAGAACATCGGCACGCCGGCGATCTGCTGCGCAATGCCAACGTTGAAGGGGTTCAGGAAGGCCGTGGCGAAGCCGATCTGCGAGCCGACGAAGGGGATGGCCACGCCCACCACCGAGTCGTAGCGCAGGGCCAGCGCCAGCGGGATGAAGATCAGCACGAATGGGATGGCCTCCTCGGCCATGCCGAAAGTGGCGCCCCCGATGGAAAAGAGCGTGACGAAGAGTGGGATCAGCCCCACGCGCACGAGCTTGGATCGACTGTGCGCCTTGGCCACCGACTTGATCATGGCGTCGATGGCTTCCGTCTTGTGCAGCACGTTGAAGGCCCCACCCACCAGCAGCACGAAGCCGATGATCAGCCCGGCCTCCACGAAGCCCTTGATGGGCGCGGTGAGCAGCGCCACGAAGCCCTGCGGGTTCGCCGGCACGTGGCGGAAGGAGTCGGGGTCGATGACCTTCTTGCCGTTCACCATGACGGTGTCGTATTGCCCACCGGGCACCAACCAGGTGGCCGCCGCAATGAGTGCGAGCAGCGCGAAGAGCAGGACGAAGGTGTTGGGCAGGCGGAGCTTCATGGCGCGGGCGTCCGGTGTTGAGGCCGCGCGACTGTGCATCCAGCTTCAATGCGCTCGAAGCGCAGACCGACGGCGTGCTGCTGCTTTGCAAGGGGGTGTCGCTTCAGCGCAAGCCCCAAGGCTCAGGCGGGCTCAGCGGCTTTCGCTCAGCCAGGCCGTGAGCGCCGTCTGCAGCGCGTCAAAGCGCTGAGCCGGCAGGGTGAGGTCGGGCGCCACCCCCAAGACTTCGTTGCTGCCATCCTTGCGCAGGCGGGCGCAGTCGGGCATGCGCAGGCGCAGGCCGGAATGGCTCAGCACCGTCTGGATGCCCCCTGCGGTGTAGCCACAGCCGGCGCCCAGTGTGCGTTCGCCCAGCAGCAAGGCGCCCGCGCCATCCTTCAGCATGGCGGCGAACTGTTCGGCCGCCGAGGCTGTGCGGCGGTCCACCAGCACGGCCAGGCGGCCGCGAAATCCGATCTCGGGTTCGGGGGCGTAGGGTGGCGAAAACAGGCTGCGGGCTGAGCGCAGACCTTGCAGGTCCAGGCTCGGGCGCACGGCCAGATGGCCGGTGGTGAACAGCTCGGCGCTGGCCAGGCTTTCGCAGGCCGCTTCGCCCTGCCAGATGCCGGAGCGATCGCAGGGTTGCCGGGCTTGGTTCAGCGCCGCTTGCACCTGCGTCTGTGCCGAGATCAGCAGGGCGCGCAAGGGCTCTGCCAGGTCGGGGCGCTCCAGGTCGGCACGCAGGGCTTCCAGTCGGGTTTCCAGTCGCTTCACCCAATGGGGGTGCCGAACAAAACCCAGCCGGGGCGACGCGAGCTGCGGACCGGCCACGATGCGTGCGGCCGTCTCCACCCACTCCGTGCCACCGCCGTTGCCGGTCAGGTCAATGAGGAGGGCAGCCACCTGGCGAGCCTGCAAAGCTGCCACCTGCCGCGCCAGCGCCTCGCTCAATTCGCGACCTACGCCCTTCCAGACTTCTGTGGCACAGGCACGATCGCAAGGCTTTGGCGCCGGCAACTGTCGCTCGCACAGCGCCAGGTAGGCGTCTTCACCGAAGGCCGCGATGCGAATCACGCCCAGTTGCCGCTCGGCGTCCAGGCGCAGCACCCCGGCGGGGAAGAGCGCGTCGTCGGCGCTGCCCAGCGGCGTGTAGGCGTCCAGGTCCGCCAGCGCCGGGGCGCGCATGCGGGCCTTGCGGTAGCCCAGATCGGAGCAGCTTTGCGGCGCTGGCTCGGTGGGGCGGGCCTTCTCTACGGAGAGGGCAGCTGGGGCGGGCGGCAGCAGGCGCAAGTGCCCGTCCCCAAAGGCCTGCAGCAGCGCTTCCAGGGCCTGCTTGGCCTCCCGGTCGCTGCGGGCTTGCTCTAGCGCTTCGAGGGTTCGGCGGTCCCAGGCGGCGAGGTCCAGGCGGCGGCCTGCCTTGAGGCTGTCGAGGTTGGCATAGCCGGCGGCCATTGCAGCCTTCAGCTGGGCGTGGTCGGCCAGCCACTGCTTGGTGTCGATCGCCTGAGCGGCGGTCATGGCGAGGCAGCCAACCAGGCACCAGGTCACTGCGGCCCGCAAACCGCCTACGGAGGGGTGTGTTCGCAACAGGGGCATCCGTGAACCGGGCCGGTGGGAGTGAAGGCACGGAGTGTGCCGGTCATGGCCCCTGGCGTGAACGGGCGCTCCCCGTCAGGCGCCGGCGCTTCGCTTCAGTCGCCCACTCGATAGCGCTGTTCCAGCCTGCGCAGGCTGCCATCAGCGCGCATCGCCTCCAAGGCCTTGGACAGCGCGGGCAAGGCGGCCATGGCGCCTGGTCTCGATCGGGCGACGGCCAAGTAGTTCGGGCTGTCGCTCTTGTAGACCAAAGGCTGGCGCTCCATCGACTCGTCCAGCCCGAGCGAACGGATTTCCCATGCGCCCGCGATGCCCGTGGCGACCAGATGCTCGATGCGCCTGGCGTGGAGCATCTTGACGAGCATCTGCACATCCCGGCCTTCATAGAGCTTGGCGCCACTGTGAAGAATGGGTGGTGGGTAGTGAAAGCCGGCCACCACGCCGAGTGTCTGACCCTTGAGATCGTCCAGATGGCGCAACGGCCGGGTCGTGCCGCGCCGCGAATAAAAGCGGTAGTCGGCGCCCAGTCGGTAGGGGACAGACCAGTCGAGATACTTGTCCCGGTCGTCGCGACGACTGATGGTGCTGATGAGATCGGCTTCGCCATGCTCCAGCATCAGAAGCGCCCGTCTCCAGGGCACCAGAGCGAGCTCCATGTCGTAGCCCGCTCGGGCCAAGGCTTCGCGGGCGATTTCCACATCCAGGCCCTCGCCGGCAGCGTTGCCCGCGGGATTCACGAAGGGAGGGTAGACGGTGTTGACCATCAGCAGGCGGGGCTTGCCCGTTGCGGGGCCAGCAGTGCCCGGACCGTGAATCGCCAGCGCACCCAGCGCGACACAGGCCAGGCGGCGTCGAAGGCTGTGAGGCTGTGGATTCATTGGGAGGCGCTCATGCATGCGGGGCGCACGATCAAGGGACGGACGCTTGCCCTTCGCACGCTCATGAGTGTGTGGCCACGTGGGGGATTTCCTGCCAACTCCGTCAGGAGGGGTCGCATCTGCACAAGCGGGTGTCGCATCAAGGCAGGCGGCTGAGGAGCATCGGCCCGAGCGTGTGCCAAGGCCTCAGCGCGGCATCAAGGGCTTGAGGAAGCGGTGCTCCGCCCAACGAAAGATCGCCACCAGGGCCAGCGTCATCGCCAGGTAGAAGGCGCCGGCGGTCAGGTAGGCCTCGAAGGGCGTGTAGTGCGTGGCGTAGATGCGCTTGGCCACGCCGGTGAGGTCGGCCAGGGTGACCAGCATGGCCAGCGCGGTGCCGTGCAGCATGAAGATGGCCTCATTGCCGTAGGCGGGCAGGGCGCGGCGCAGGGCCTGGGGCAGCACGATGCGGCGCAGCATCGTCAGTCGGTCCATGCCGTAGGCCTTGGCGGCTTCGATTTCTCCGGCAGGCAGGGCCTTGATGGCACCGGCGACGATCTCAGTGGTGTAGGCGGCTGTGTTCAGCACGAACGCCAGGCAGGCGCAGAACCAGGCGCTTTGCAACCAGGTCCAGGCAAAGCTGCCGCGCACCCACTCGAACTGCCCCAGGCCGTAGTAGATGAGGAAAAGCTGCACCAGCATCGGCGTGCCACGGAAGGCGTAGGTGTAGAGCCAGATGAGCCGGCTGGGCAGCCCGCCCAGCGCACGCAGCACGCCCAGCGGAATGGCCAGCAGCGCGCCGAAGGCCAGCGAGATGAGCAGCAACTGGATGGTGATCCAGGCGCCGCTGGCGTAGAGCGGCAGGTTCTCGACGATGACGTCCCACTGCATCAGAGCACTCCCTGGCGCGTGCCGATGCTGTAGCGCTTCTCCAGCCACTTGAACGCGAGCTCGCTCAGGGTGGTGAAGGCCAGGTAGATGAGCGCCACCGCGCCGTAGAAGACGAAGGGCTCCTTGGTGTTGCCGGCGGCCTGGCCACCGCGCTGCATCAGGTCGTGCAGGCCGATCACCGAGACGATGGCCGTGCTCTTGATCAGCACCAGCCAGTTGTTGCTCACCCCCGGCAGCGCATGACGCAGCATCTGCGGCAATTGCACGCGCCAGGCCACCTGCCAGGGCGTCATGCCGTAGGCCATGGCGGCTTCGCGCTGACCCGGCGGCACCGCCAGGTAGGCGCCACGGAAGGCCTCGGTAAGGTAAGCGCCGAAGATGAAGCCGATGGTGAGCACACCGGCCACGAAGGGCGGCGGGTCGATGACCACGTCGACCTCAAAGCGGGCGAAGAGGTCGTTGATCAGCACCGGCACGCCGTAGAACACCAGCAGCACCAGCACCAGATCGGGCACGCCGCGGATCACGGTCGTATAGGCGTTGGCCGGCCAGCGGAACAGCGCTTGCCGGCTGAGCTTGGCGAAGCAGCCCACGAGCCCGAGCAGGATGGCGACCGCCAGCGACAGCAAGGCCACGCCCAGCGTGAGCTGCGCGCCTTCCAGCAGGCTGGGGAGGTATTGGAGGAGCAAGGATCAGCGGCCCTTGAAACGGCGGTTGAACGCGGTGGAGTGCGTTGCGATGCGGTTCGCTGGCAAGGCGCGACGACGCAGCGGGCTCGCGCCCGCAAGAAGGAGCAACACCGCCAGCGAACCGCAGCGCGGTGCAATCGACCGAGTAGCGCTCTCACCGAACCGGACGTCGGGTTCGTGGGCTCGGTGGGTAGGCTCGCCGAGGGCTTGCATGCGGAGGGGAGCGGTCAACTGCGGTTTCAAGGGCGACCGTAGATGTCGAACGCGAAGTACTTGTCCTGGATGGCCTTGAAGCGGCCGTCCTTGCGCAGCGCTGCGATGGCGGCGTTGAAGGCGCTGCCCAGGGTCTTGGCATCGGCCTTGCGCAGGCCCACGCCGACGCCTTCGCCAAACCACTTCGGGTCGTCGTAGGTGGGGCCGTGGTAGCCAAAGCCCTTGCCCGCTTCCTTCTGCAGGAAGCCGAAGTCGGCCGCCACGCCGTCGGAGAAAGCGATGTCCAGGCGGCCGGCGCGCAGGTCCAGGTAGATCTGGTCCTGCGTGGCGTAGCGCACCACCTGGCTGTCCTTGTAGTGATGGGCGATGTAGCGCTCGTGGATGGTGGCCGACTGCACGCCGATCCGCTTGCCCTTGAGCCCCGCCGGCGAGACGTCCAGCTTGGGCTGTGCCTTGGCGTAGAAGCGGGCCGGCGTGCTGTAGTACTTGTCCGAGTAGGCGATGGTCTTGCGGCGTTCCTCGGTGATCGACAGCGAGGCGACGATGGCGTCGATCTTGCGCGCCTGCAGGGCCGGGATCAGCGCGTCGAACTCCTGCTGCACCAGTTCGCATTCGCGCTGCATCTGCTGGCAAAAGGCCCAGGCCAGGTCGATCTCGAAGCCCTTCATCTTGCCGTCGGTGCCGACCTCGCTGAAGGGCGGGTAGGCCCCTTCGACGCCGATGCGCAGCTTCTTGCCTTGCGCCATGGAGGTGCCGGCGGCCAGCGCCAACAGGGAGACGAGAAGGATTCGGCGCAGCATGGGTTCATCCCTTGAAAAGGGCGGCCCGCGCAGGCGGGCCGCTGGTCAGTGCTTACTTCTTCTTCGGCGCCACGTCGTAGGCGAAGTACTTGCTCGAGAGCTTCTTGTACTCGCCGCTGGCGTTGACGGCGTCGATGGCCGCGTCGAAGGCCTTGCCCAGCGTCGCGGCTTCAGCCTTGCGCAAGCCCACGCCGATGCCAACGCCAAAAAACTTCTCGTCGTCGATGTCCTTGCCCACGAAGGCCATGCCCTTGCCGGCATCGGTCTTCAGGTAGGCGTCGGCGGCGAACTTGTCGACCAGGGTGTAGTCCACGCGGCCCGCCTTCAGTTCCAGGTAGATCTGGTCCTGCGTGGCGTAGCGGCTCACGGTGCTGGTCTTGTACAGCGCGTCCACGTACTTTTCGAAGGTGGTGGCCGACTGCACGCCGATCTTCTTGCCCTTCAAGGCGGCGGGCGAGGCGTCCGCCGCGGCGCCGCTCTTGGCGATGAAAGCCGCCGGCGAGGCCAGGTAGGGCTTGCTGAAGGCGATGCTCTTCTTGCGTTCGTCGGTGATGGAGACGCTGGCGATGATGGCGTCCACCTTGCGCGCCTGCAGCGCGGGAATGAGCGCGTCGAACTCCTGCTGCACCAGCTCGCACTCACGCTTCATGGCGGCGCAGTAGGCGTAGGCCAGGTCGATCTCGAAGCCTTTCAACTTCCCGTCGGCGCCGACTTCGCTGAACGGGGGGTAGGCCCCTTCCACACCGATCTTGAGCTTCTTGCCCTGGGCCAGGGCAGGGGTGGTCAGCACGGCAAGCACGGCAACGGCGGCCAGGGAACGACGCAACATGGATGAGACCCTCTGGAAGAAACGAAGAAGGCCGTACCTTAACCCGAGGGAAGCAGGCGCTCGTTCAGGGTTTCTCGCTCGTCGAACACAAAGCAGCCACCGCGGTAGTGGGCGCCACCTGCCAGCTCGAAATAGCGCAGGATCCCGCCGTCGAGTTGAAAGACGGGGGTGTCGAGTTCCTGCTGCAGCAGCAGCGCGGCCTTTTCGCAGCGAATGCCGCCCGTGCAGTAGCTGACCACCGTGCAGCCGGCCAGATCCTCCCGGTGGGCCCGCAAGGCCTGCGGAAACTCGGTGAACTTGCTGATCCGCCAGTCCACCGCGCCTTCGAAGCCACCGGCATCCACCTCGAAGGCATTGCGCGTGTCCAGCATCCTGACCGGGCGCCCTTCGTCGTCGTGGCCTTGATCCAACCAGCGCTTGAGCGTGGGCGCGTCCAGCGCCGGCGCCCGTGGCTGCTCGGGCGGCATGCACCAGTTCATGCGGATGATCTCGCGTTTGAACTTGACCTTCAGGCGACGGAAGGGCTGGGTGTCGCTCCAGCTTTCCTTGGCGTCCAGGCCGGCAAAGCGGGCGTCGCTGCGCAGCAGGTCCAGCCAGCCGCGCAGGGGCTCCGCATGGCCGGCCAGGAAGAGGTTGATGCCCTCAGGCGCCAGCAGAACGGTGCCCTTGAGGCTGGCCGCCTCAGCCCGTTCGCGCAAGGGTTCGACCAGCCCGGCCGCGTCGGGCAGCGGGACGAAGCGGTAGGTGGAGACGTTCAGGAACAAGGTACAGGCTTAGCGAATGGCGTCGATGAAGGGGCGCGCGGCGGCCAGCGAGGCCTGCGGGTCTTCCAACTGCGGCACATGGCCGAGGCCGGGCAGGATCTTCAGGGTGGCCGCCGGTGCGTCCGGAGCGCGCAGGTCCAGGTATTGCTGTGCGTAGCGCGGTGGAATCAGGCGATCCTGCTCGCCCCAGATCAGCAAGGTCGGCGTGCGAAGGCTGCGCCAGGCTTCGACGTAGAAGGGCGCGCCGCGTTCGGACATCAAGGCCGTGACACGCCGGCCCAGCGCTTCCCGGTTGCCCTCGCGCAGCGCCATCTCGAAGAAGCGGTCCACCAGCGCGTTGTTCACCCGCTCGGGGCGGGCGAACACCTGCTCCACCGAGTGCCGCACCAGGGGGCGGGGCAACAGGAAGCGGCTCAGCCAGGCCGTGGGGCCGAAGCGGCTGGCGGCAAAGCCCAGCGGCAGCACGTCGGGCTCAAAGGGCAGTCCGGCCGGGTCCAGCAGCACCAGCCCGGCCACCCGCTCGGGGTGCGTGGCGGCGGTCATCCAGGCGGTCTCTCCCCCCAGCGAATTGCCGGCGATCATCACCCGCTGCAGCCCCCGGTCGTCCAGGAAGGCCTTGACGAAGCGCACGTACGCGGCCATGCGGTAGTCGCCGTCCGCTGCCGGACCGGTGAGACCGAAGCCCGGCAGGTCGACGCGCAGCACGCGGCGCGTCTTGGCCAGCTCGGCCACCCAGCCGTCCCAGGTGTGCAGGCTGTCCGAGGTGCCGTGCAGCAGCAGGATGGGCAAGGCGTCCTCGCGCGGGCCTTCGTCGCGCCAATGCGCCAGTTGCCGCTCGCTGCCCAGGCGCAGCTCGCTGAACTGCGAGGGGGGCGGTGCCCAGCGATGCACCAGCGACTCCAGCGGCCGGTCCAGCGCCTTGAAGGCCGCCACGCTGGCGGCCAGCGCCAGCAGCAGGACGCCGACGAGCCGGATCAGCCAGGCGCTCATGACTTAGGCGGCGTCACCCGAACCGGCACCTGCGCCGAGCACAGATCCACGCGCCCGCTGCTGTGCACGAACCAGCCGCTGCGATGGCGGCGGCTGTGCAGGATCTCGAACCAGGCCGGCACGTCGGTGCGCAGTACCTTCACGCTAGGGCGCTCACCTGCTGGCATGTCGGCCAGCAGGCGTGCCCGCAACAGAGGCGGCTTGGCCTCCTGCGGTCCCATGAATCCCATGTTGCCGCTGCCGCGCGGCAGGGCGGCGAGGTGCTCGATGCCCTTGAGGATGCGGCCCACCACGGTGATGTTCAGGTCCAGCGAGCGCGCCGGCTGGCCGATGATGGCGTAGAGCGAGCTGCCGTTGCTGGAGTCGATCTCGCCGCCCCGGCCGGCGCCCACCACGCCATAGCAATGCGCCAGCCAGGCACGGCCTTGGGCGGTGCGGCCTGGGTCGGCGGCCACCGCAAAACCGTCCACGAAGCCCGACAGCGGGGACCAGCCGTCGTTCTCGGTGAGCGCATGCAGCGGCAGCCCGGCCAAGGCTTGGTCGAATTCGGCGGGCAGCTTGGCCTTGGCCTCGGCGGGAAGAGCCCGCGCTGCGGCGCCTTCGCCGGGGTCACCCCATTGGGTGACGAAGTTGTCCTGCACGCGCAGCACGGCCAAGCCGTCGAAATAGCCGCCCCGCACCAGGGCGCGCACATTGGCCGCGTGCTCGGGGGCGAAGCGCGGCGCCAGTTCCATCAGCACCTGGGCGGGCTCGGGCTGCGTGGGCAGCTTGAACTCCATCAGCACCAGCTGCGCCGGGTCGGGTTCGCGCCAATCCTCGGCACCGGTGGCGTTCAGGATGTCGCCTGCCGAACGGGGCTGGCCACCAGCGGCGCGTGCCGACTGCGCGGCGGCCGCGGCCGCCGCGTCTCCCGC
>JAFLDE010000199.1 GCA_017302655.1 Burkholderiales bacterium | reverse complement strand
TGCGCCCAACAACCACTGCGGCGTTCGCCGCGGTTTCCTCCCTCGGGGCTTATGCAACACCTGCCCGCCGGCATCGGTGGCCTGCGCCCGCCTGCGCGCTTGGGCAGGTGTCGCACAAGCCTTAGCTCAAGCCGCCGCGTCGTACGCCGCCTTCAACCAACCCATCAAGTCCGCATCGATCTGCGCCTCGGCCTCGATTCGCGTCGTGGCCTGGCACATGCCGCCGGGCTTCTCCATCTTGAGCCGCGGGTGCTCGGGCAGGGTCTTGCAGTTCAGGCCGATCTCGATCTGCTTGGCGGTGGCCGGGCCCACCATGGCGAACTGCTTGCTGCGGCGCAGGCTCAGGTAGGTCTTCTTCGGCGCGATCTCGAAGTCGCCCAGTTCGTGGATGCGCGCCATCACCGCCTCGTGCATCGCGCGCAGCGCGGCTTTGTTGCCGGTGTAGATGGCGTCCAGCGCGTCGCCAGCCGGTGTTGCCTGTGGAGCGCCCGGCGCGGCGCCCAGGTCGGGCAAGGGCTTGCCTTCAAAGCTCACCACGGTGTTGGCGTCGCCATAGCCCAGGCCCAACTGGGCCATCAGCCAGCTGCGCTTCTCGCCATGCTTGGCCAGGCCGCTGCCGGCCAGCAGGGCGTGCAGCTCGGCCAGGGTCTTGCCGGTCTTGGCCTGGATGTTCTTCAGCTGCGTGAGCAGCGCGGCTTGCGGGTCGGCCATGTCAGGGCTCCTTCTTCTGCAAGGGCCAGTGTTCGCTGCGGCAGCGCTTGGGAAGCACGAATTCCATCGAGCCCATCAGCGCGTACATGAGGCGCACGCCCATCGACAGGCCCTTGCCCTCGGCCAGGGCCTTGAGGTTCTTCAGGATGAAGTCGCCCCCGCCCTGCATGTCCTTGGCAGTGCGCGTGCCCTCGGGGCATTGCTTGATGCGCAGGGTGACCTCCACGCCGTCGTCCTTCTCGGCCAGCAGGTAGTGCACCTCGCAGACGGGGTCGTCGTACTGGGTGAAGCGGTGCGTGTGCGCGAAGTGCGTCATGGGCTGGTGCACCAGAACGCGGCCGTCCACGATGACGTTCTTGCCGGTGCCGGTGCGCATCTGCAGCGGCGCGCCCTCGCCCAGCACGGTGGTCACCAGCCAGGCGTTGTAGACGGCGCCTTGCGCCTCGTCGGTCTTGGTCAGCTCGCGCCAGACACGCTCCAGCGGTGCCTGAATGTGGATGCGGAACACCTTGTCCGTCATGGAAGGCCTTTTCGTTGTTGGCGGGGAAGGGAATGCACCTCGGCGCCCTCGGCGCTGTACTTGAGCTTCGTGAGCCGCGCCGACCAGTAGGCGCTGTAGTCCGTGGTCCAACGTTCGTGAATGAGCTGAATGGGCACCGCGTTGAACCAGAGCAGTCGCTCGCGCCCCTCCTTGATGGACACCACCAGGTTGCCGCGCTCCAGCACCTGCAGGTGCTTCATGACGCCGAAGCGGCTGAGCTCGCCCTCGAACTGCGCGGCCAGCTGCGCGACGTTGCAGCCGGGCTGGCGCTGCAGCCAATCGAGCATGCGCCGGCGCGGCTCGGAGGCGAGCGCATGGAAGGCGGCGTCCAGTTCGTCGGGCTGCATAAGTGACTGAATGGTCACCTATTGCTGAAGCCTGCACAAGTCCGGTCAAACCCGGTAAGGCTTCACCTTGCTCGCACGACGCGGAATCCCATGCGAGCCGCTGCCGCCTCGGCCGCCGCCGTAGACTCCCGCTCCATGAAGCGTTGCCTGCTCCTGCTGCTGTGCGTGCTGCTGCCCTTGCAGCTGGCATGGGCCGGCGGCGTGGGCGTGGGCTGCGGGGCAGATCACGAACACCACGCCGCCGCCATGGCGCTGGACGATGGCTCCAGCGCCATGGCCCATCACGCGGACATGGACACCGACGCCGAGCCCTGCTGCCCCGACGCCGCCGCGGACTGTGGGCACTGCCACGGCATCGGCGCCCCGCTGGCGATGCACGTGCCGGCCACCGGCCTGTCGCCTCGCAGCGATGAATCGGCCTTGGCTCCCACGGCCCACGCGGCCACGCCGCCGCCTGCGCGGCCCGAACGCCCCAACTGGTTCGCCCTCGCCTGATCGGCGAGGGTCGCCCTACCGCTTCCCCCTGTCAGCGCCCGCGCGCTGAGCGTCCCTTGCCGATCTCCCCCGTGGTTCGTCTTCCACTTCGGAGCTTCGGATGGTTCGCCTCCTTTCCCGCGCGCGCTGGGTCGCGCCTGCCCTGCTGGCCCTAGGCCTGCACGCGGCGCCTCTTGGCGCCGCCCCCCCGCCCGCGCCGCTGACCCTGGCGCGCTATCTCGCCATGGACCACGTGCACGCCTCCGGCCGGCCACGGGGTCTCGGACACGTGGACATGGCCTTGAAACGGGCGGGGGAACAGCGCCGCATCGCGGTGCGTACCCCCCACCATCTTGGCCTGCCCTTCCTGGTGCGCCAGACCGATCTCGCGGCCAGCATCCCGCGCCGCCTGGCCGACGCCCACCAGCTCGCGGTGCGCGCCCTGCCCTTTGACGTGCCGCCGCTGGAAGTGCACGTGATCTGGCACCGCCGCACCGACGCCGACAAGGCCAACCGCTGGCTGCGGGAGCTGCTGGCGAGCCTGCACGGGCCGTGATGGAGGTATCGGGGACAGACCACGGTTGCCCGGATGCGGGGGACGAACCACGCATGGATCGCAACCGTGGTCTGTCCCCGATTCCACGCGCCGAAGCCAATGTAGGGCGGGTTTCAACCCGCCATGGATGGC
>JAFLDE010000198.1 GCA_017302655.1 Burkholderiales bacterium | reverse complement strand
GGCCAGCGGCGAGTTGCGCCCGCTGTTCGCGCTCTCGGTCAAGCCGCTGCGCCAGTACCTGCTGCTGCCCTCAAGCGGCAGCGCTGACAGCCCGGAGGCCGAGGCCGCCATCGCGGCCTTCAGCGCCTGGCTGCCGCAGCGCGCCCGTGCCTGGGCGCAGCAAGCGCAGGAACTTCTTTCCGCCCAAGCCTGAACGGAGTTCCGGCTGCCGCGTGGCCGGGCCGCCTAGCATGGCGACCATCGCAGCCAGGAGACGCCCCTTGCCCGTCATCACCACCATCGAAGACCTGCGCCAGCTGGCCAAGCGGCGCGTGCCCAAGATGTTCTACGACTACGCCGACAGCGGCTCGTGGACCGAGAGCACCTACCGCGCCAACGAGGCCGATTTCCAGTCCATCCTGCTGCGTCAGCGTGTGGCGGTGAACATGGAGAACCGCAGCACCGCGACCACGATGGTGGGCCAGGCCGCGAAGATGCCGGTGGCCATCGCCCCGGTGGGTCTGACCGGCATGCAGCATGCCGACGGCGAGATCCTCGCGGCGCGGGCGGCCGAGAAGTTCGGCATTCCGTTCACGCTCTCGACCATGAGCATCTGTTCCATCGAGGACGTGGCCGAGCACACCAGCGCGCCCTTCTGGTTCCAGCTCTACATGATGCGCGACCGCGAAGCGATGGCGCGCATGATCGACCGCTGCAAGGCGGCGCGCTGCAGCGCGCTGGTGCTGACCCTGGACCTGCAGGTCATCGGCCAGCGGCACAAGGACCTGAAGAACGGCCTGCGCGCCTCACCCTGGCCCACGCCGCGCAACCTGCTTGACATCGCCACCAAGCCGCGCTGGGTGCTGGGCATGATGGGCACGCGGCGGCACACCTTCCGCAACCTGGTCGGGCATGTCAAGGAAGTCACCGACATGCGCTCGCTGGCTTCGTGGACCAACGAGCAGTTCGACCCGCGCCTCTCCTGGCCCGACATCGACTGGGTGAAGGAGCGCTGGGGGGGCAAGCTCATCCTGAAGGGCATCATGGAAGCCGAGGACGCCGAGCTGGCGGTGCGCCACGGCGCCGACGCCATCGTCGTCAGCAACCACGGCGGCCGGCAGCTCGACGGCGCCCCCTCCAGCCTGGCGGCGTTGCCGGCCATCGTGCGCGCCGTGGGTAGCAAGACCGAGGTCTGGATGGACGGCGGCATCCGCAGCGGCCAGGACGTGCTGAAGGCCTGGGCGCTCGGCGCGCGCGGCACGATGATCGGCCGCGCCATGGTCTATGGCCTGGGGGCGATGGGTGAGGCGGGCGTCGAGAAGGCCTTGCAGATCATCCACAAGGAGCTCGACATCACCATGGCCTTCTGCGGGCACACCAACATCCAGACCGTCGACCGTTCGATTCTTCTGCCGGGCAGCTACCCCAGCGTCTGATGGAAGATGCGGCGCATGCCGCTTCCCGTTCCCCGAGTTCAGCGCTGGCTTTGGCTGCTGGCCGGCTTCCTCAGCCTCGGCTTGGGCGTGGTCGGCATCGTCACGCCGCTGCTGCCCACCGTGCCGCTGGTGCTGCTGGCCGCCTGGTGCTTCAGCAAGGGCAGTGCGCGCTGGGAGGCCTGGTTGCTGGCGCATCCGCGCTTCGGGCCGATGGTGCGTGAATGGCGCGCAAGCCATGCCGTGCCGCGCCGCGCCAAGTGGTTCGCCACCCTGATGATGGCGGCGTCCTGCGCCATCGCCTGGTGGCGCGCCCCGCTGTGGGCGGCTCTGTTGGCCAGCCTCATTTGCCTCTCGGTCGCCACCTGGCTGTGGCGACTGCCGGATGCCCAAGCATGAACACCTGCGACCTCTGCGACCTGCACAAGAACGCCGACCCTGGCACGTTTCGCGTCTTTCCCGGCAGCCGCTGGCGAAGCTACGGCGGCTGCGCCGCCTTCGCCGGCCCCGTGCGCACCGTGCGTTGCCTGGACGACAACTCGCTGGTGAAGGCCGCGGTGGAGGGCCCCGGCGAGGGCCATGTGCTGGTGGTGGACGGCGGCATGAGCCTGCGCCGCTCGTTGCTCGGCGGCAAGCTGGCTTCTGCTGCGGCAAGGAACGGCTGGGCGGGCCTGCTCATCCACGGCGCCGTGCGCGACCTGGCCGAGCTGCGCGCGCAGCCCATCGGCATCCTGGCGCTCGGCCATGTGCCGCTGGCCACGGAGCGCGCCGGTCAAGGCCGGGCCGGGCTGACCCTGCTCATCGACGGCACCCCGGTGCGCCCCGGTGAATGGCTGATGGCCGACGAGGATGGCGTGCTGGTGATGGCCGAGCGCCCCGCGTGATCGAAACCCGCGCCGATTGCAGCCGCTGCCACGCGCTGTGCTGCGTGGTGCCTCCCTTCGATGCCGTGCAGGGCTTTGCCGAGGACAAGCCGGCGCACCAGGCCTGCCGGCACCTGCAGGCCGACTTCCGCTGCAGCCTGCACGAGGACCTGCCCGGCCACGGCTACCCAGGCTGCGCGGCCTACGACTGCCTAGGCGCCGGGCCGCAGTTGCTGCGCCGCCTGCCGGGGCCGCCCTGGTCGGTACAGGCTGACCCGCGAGCGCTCTTCGACGCCTTCCTTCTGCAACGCCGGGTGCACGCGCAGTACGCGCTGGTGGATCTGGCGCTGCAGCGCCTGCCCGACGACGCCGAGGGCGTGGCACTGAAGGCGCGCTTGGTGCAAGCGGCCGAGGCTGGCGCGAGCGCGATCGAGGTCGGTTTGCTGGAGGCCGCCAGCCGCCGTTGGCTGCGCAGCCTCAGCTCGCGCTGGGCGGCGCCA
>JAFLDE010000197.1 GCA_017302655.1 Burkholderiales bacterium | reverse complement strand
GCATGCTGGTCGTGGGAGATGTCGGATGGGTTTTCGCTCATGAAAAGGCCGGGAATTAGCCACGCCGCCCCGCGGGGAGCAAACGCAATCTGCGCGGGCATGGAATCGCTTGCCGTCGACACGGATACAAACCACCCTGCCCCGACGTGCCGCCGATTCTCACCGCCATCATCGTGAGCGCCTGCCTGGGTGCCCTGGTCGGGCTCATCCGCCAGTGGAGCGACCAGACCTCGCCCGCGGGCGAGGTGGATCTGCAAGCCGGCAGCGCGCGCTATCAGGGGCGTTTCGCGCTCGACGCCAACCGCCAGGTGGGCGGCGAAGGCCGTGTGGTCTGGGAGCATGGCGACCGCTACGACGGCCGCCTGCTGGCCGGCAAGCGCATTGGCAAGGGGCGCTTCCAATGGGCCAACGGCCAGGTCTACGACGGCGACTGGGTGGACGACGAACCCCAAGGCTTCGGCAAGCTGCAGTTCGCCAACGGCGACGCCTACGAGGGTCAGATCAGCAAGGGCCGGCCCGAAGGCGCGGGCGAGATGCGCTACGCCAGCGGCGACCTCTACCGCGGCATGTTCCGCGGCGGCATGCCGCTCGGGCGCGGCCTGTACCGCTGGGCCAACGGGCAGAGCTTCGAGGGCGATTGGATCGGGCTCACGCCGCAGGGGCGTGGCGTGCTGCGCTTCGCCAACGGCAATCACTTCGAGGGCGAGGTCAAGGACGGCGTGCCCGAGGGCCTGGGCCGCATGCAGTACGCCAACGGTGGCATTTACCAAGGCCAGTTCAAGGCCGGCTTGAGCGACGGACGCGGTATCTACGTCTGGCCGGGCGGTGACCGCTACGAGGGTGAATGGCAGCAGGGCCGCAAGCATGGCAAAGGCACCTTCTTCTTCGCCAGCGGCGAGCGCTGGGTGGGCCGCTTCGAGAACGACGAACGCAGCGACGACGGGGTCTTCCATGGCAAGTGAACGCACGCAGCCGCGCATCCTCATCAACGGCGGCGGCTTCGACACGCCCTGGATCGCCGAACTGGCGCGCCTGACCGGCAAGCCACGCCCGCGCCTGCTCTACCTGCCCACCGCGGCCGGCGACCGTGACGACGCCATCAACACCTGGTTCGAGCGCTGTTCGCCCCTGCTGGTGGAGGCGCGTGCGCAGAAGATGTTCATCGACAGCCTCACGCAGACGCGCAGCTGGGAGGAGGTCTTCCAATGGGCCGACGGCATCGTCTGCAGCGGCGGCAACACGCTGAACCAGCAGGCCATCTGGCGCGCGCAGGGCATCGACCTGCTGCTGCGCCGCGCCTGGAAGCGTGGCGTGGTGCTCGGAGGCGCCAGCGCCGGGGCGCTGTGCTGGTTCGAATGCGGCAGCACCGACTCGCGCCCTCAGGCGCTGAGCATCGTGCAGGGCCTGGGCCTGCTGAGCGGCAGCCATTGCCCGCATTACGACAGCGAAAGCAACCGCCGCCCGCAGTATCAGCAGCTCATTGCCAGCGGCGAGCTGCCGGCGGGCTATGCCTGTGATGAGGGGGCCGGCCTGCTCTTCGAAGGCCGTCGCGTGGCACGGGTGCTCAGCATCCGGCCCGACACCCAGCGCGTGTACCGCGTGCGTCCGTGGCGCGGCGGGGTGCGCGAGGAAGCGCTGACGGCCGAACGCCTCGCCTCAGCGCCCGCTTGACCGGCGCCGCCAGGCCAGCGCAGCCAGGCCAAGGCCGAGCAATGCCGCCGGAGCAGGCTCGGGCACGGCGGTGACGGAGGTCACCAGGCCGACCAGGTTGACGCGGTCGCAGGAGGTGCCCTGCGCATTGATCCGCTCGCACACGCCCCAGCTGCGCAGACCCCAGTCCAGCATGGCAAGGTCGGGCACGGCCGGCAGCTGGCGCGCGTCCTGCACCACGCCCAGGTTCTCGGGGCCACGCAGCACCAGATTCATGGTCGCAATGCGCGCCACGCCGTCTTCCACGAACTCTTCGCTGCTCCCGAAGCTGTAGCCGTCAACGATCAGGTTGGCATCGTCGGGCGAGGGCGCGTTGTTGCGCACCACGATCACGTTGAGTGACTGGCTGGAGGAGAAGAAGTTCCCGAACACCATGCCGTCGATGGTGATGTTCAGAAAGCCTTGGTTCGGAGCCCCGTTGAAGTTGCAGCGGCGGCCCAGGCCGCCATCGGCGCAGGCGGCCGGATTGGTGATGGCCGAGGCCGTGTCGAACTGCATCACGACGCTGAACTTGTCGCCGACAGCGATTTGGAGGTCGTCGATGTCGGTTCCCTCGGCCGTGGTCAGGTGTCCTTGCACCAGCCACTGCACCACCACCGCTTGGGCGCTGCCAAGGACGCCGGTGAGGGCCAGGGCGATCAGGCTGGAGCGAAGAGAGTGATGAAGACGCATGATGGTGACTCCTGGATGGCGCAGGCCGGAGCTTCTTCCTTTGTTGGCGGCGCTGCAAGGCTTGGGTGCCCGCCTCTCCCCAAGCAGGCTTAAGGAAAAACCCCGACCTCAGAAGCCCAACGCGACACGTCGCTCGCCCTGGCGCAGCACGGCGCGGCGGGCTTCGATGCGCTCCAGCACCCAGCCGGGTGCGACTTCATCGCCTTCGCGGAACAGCTGGCCGTTGAGGATGAGGCTGCGCAGTTGGGGGTCGGGCGAGTGCATCGAGCCGCCGACCTGCAGCGGCGGGGGACGCTGCGCGGGCGGCAGCTCGGCCTGGCTGAGGATGTGGATGTGCTCGGCGGGTGGCGGGGCGGTGGGCGCCGAAGACGCGTTCGTGCTCGCGGGCCTGGGCCGCAGGGTCGAGGCCGCCAGGCGCACCGGTGCTCGCGTGGCTTGCGCCACCGGCGCAG
>JAFLDE010000196.1 GCA_017302655.1 Burkholderiales bacterium | reverse complement strand
GGCAGCCGCAGCCGGGGCACCAGGAATTCCGGCGTGCTGCCCAGCAGGCGCACGCCGTCGCGGCTGCGGCTGAGCACCCAGGCGCCGTCGTTCACCACCAGTCGCTCGCCCTGCACCACCGCGCGGCCCACCTCAGCGTTCCAGACATGGACCACCGGTGCCGACACCTTCACGGTGAGCTTGCCGGCCCGGGTCTTGTCCGCCTCCAGGTGCAGGCCGAACGGGGTTTCCTCGCCGCCGTGGCGCATGACGGCCCGCCAGTCGCCCAGCCAGGGACCGAGCTCATCGATCGGAGCCGCCAGGGCGGCGAGCGGCGCGAGGCCGGTGGCGCAGATCAGCGTGCGGCGTTGGGGCATGGCGCGCAGTCTGGACCTGCGCGCTGCGGCTGCCGGAAGTGACCCGCCGGCGCCAGGAAAAAGCGCAACGCCCACCAGGCCTGACGTTTGGCCTCGAAATCCACGCTGGCCAGTGCCGGGCTGCTGGAGGGCAGGGCGAGAAAAGGCCAGGGCGCGCCGGGCAGCGCCGCGCAGGCCTGCCGGAAGGCGGTGCCGCCGTTGCAGCCGATGGCGCGCAGGCGCGGCAGGCGCGCCACCAAGTCGGGCAGGGCCGACGGCTCGGCGTCGCGGATGCGGCTGTCGAGGCTGCCTGGGCGCACGCAACGCGCCACCGCGTCCCACAGCGCCACACGCCGCTCCACCAAGCGCTGCAGCCTGGCCTCGTAGGGCTGCTTCGGGAGATCGGGCTCGTCCAGCAGCGCGCCCAGCAGCGGCCAGAAGGCGTTGCGCGGGTGCGCGTAGTACTGGCGTGCCGCCAGGCTAGCCTGGCCGGGGAAGCTGCCGAGCAGCAGCAGCTCGGCGTCTTCGCGCCACACCGGGGCCAGGCCCTGGCTCAGGCCAGGAGCTTGGGCAGCACGCGGCATGCGTTGGCGCGGGTGATCGCGGCGGTCTGCGCCAGCGTCCAGCCACGCAAGTCGGCCAGGGTCTGGGCGATGCGCGGCAGCTCGCAGGGCTCGTTGCGGCTGCGCTCGCCGGCCTCGCGTTGCTCAAGGGTCTTGTAGAGCCATTGCGGCGGGATGTCGGGCGCGTCGGTTTCCAGCACCAGGGCTTCGGGCGGCAAGTCGGCGGCCAGGCGGCGGATCTGCAGCGAGCGCTCAAAGGTGAGGGTGCCGCCGAAGCCGAGCGCGAAGCCCCGTTCGATGAAGGCGTCGGCCTGCTGGCGGCTGCCGTTGAAGGCGTGGGCGATGCCGCCACGCACCGGCTGGCGGCGCAGGCCGGCGAGCAGCGAGTCGCTGCTGCGCCGCACATGCAAGATCACCGGCAGTTCGTGCCGTGCGGCCAGCTTCAACTGCTCGGCGTAGAAGAACTGCTGGCGCTCTGGGTCCAGGCCGGGCACGAAGAAGTCGAGCCCAATCTCGCCCACGGCGACGAGCAGCGGGTCGTCCCTGGCCTCGCGCAGCGCCGCGTCCAGCTGCGCAAGATCGCCGTCCTGCGCCTGGGGGGTGTAGAGCGGGTGGATGCCCAGCGCATAGGGCTGACCGGCGGCGCGGCAGAGCTGCTGGGTGCGGGAGAAATCTGCGGCCTGCACGGCGGGCACCACGAAGTGGGCCACGCCCGCGGCCAGCGCACGTTCGCGCACCGCTTCACGGTCGGCGTCGAACTCGGGCGCGTCCCAATGGCAGTGGGTGTCGATCCACATCAACGGAGTCGACAGGCGTGCTGCGAGGCAACCCATGCCCCTGTCGCATCCAAGCACCGGTCATGCGGCACCAGCGGCCATGCTTTCAGGGTCCATGCCGCCATCGACCAAGCCAGAGCCACCACGGAGCCGGCTTTCATGGGTTCAGCGGAACACCACCGTCCGCTTCCCGTTCAGCAGCACCCGATGCTCGGCATGCCACTGAATCGCCCGCGCCAGGGCCAGGCATTCGGTGTCGCGGCCCACGGCGGCGAGTTGTTCGGGGCCGTAGCTGTGGTCGATGCGGCTCACTTCTTGCTCAATGATCGGCCCCTCGTCGAGGTCGCTGGTCACGTAGTGCGCGGTGGCACCGATCAGCTTCACTCCGCGCTCGAAGGCCTGGTGGTAGGGCCGCGCGCCCTTGAAACTGGGCAGGAAGGAGTGGTGGATGTTGATGGCGCGGCCGGCCAGCTTCTCGCACAGGGCGGGCGAGAGGATCTGCATGTAGCGCGCCAGCACCACCAGGTCGACCTGCTGCTCGTCGATGAGTTCGATGAGCTTGCGCTCCTGCGCGGTCTTCTGTTCTTCCGTGGCCTGCAGCAGCGGGAAGTGGTGGAAGGGAATGTTGTGGCTGGCCGCAAGTTGGTAGAAGTCGCGGTGGTTGCTGGCGATGGCCGCGACCTCGATGGGCAGGTGCTGCGTGGCCACGCGGAACAGGATGTCGTTCAGGCAGTGGCCGAACTTGCTGACCAGGATCAGCACGCGGGCCTTGCGGCTGGCGTCGACCAGCTCCCAGTCCATCTGCCGCTGCGCGGCCAGCGGGGCGAAGGACTCGCGAAGCAGGGCCAGCTCGGCCGGGCTCTCGAAGGCGATGCGCATGAAGAAGCGCTGGTGGTCCGCGTCTCCGTGCTGGGCGCTGGACAGGATGTTGCCCTGGTGCGCGAGCAGCACGCCGGTGACCGCGTGCACGATGCCGGGGCCGTCCGGGCAGCTGAGCTTGAGGATGTAGTTCACGGGATTCATTGCAGGCGGCCGCCCTTCAGCAGGAAGCGTTGTTCGCAGCGCGCTGCGAGCTCGGTGTCGTGGGTGACGAGCACGAAGGCCGTGCCTTGCTCGCGCGCAGCTTCGAGCATGAGCGCGAACACGGTGTCGGCGGTGCCGCGGTCGAGGTTGCCGGTGGGTTCGTCGGCCAGCACGCAGGCCGGTTGGGTGACCAGCGCGCGGGCGATGGCCACGCGCTGGCTAGGGCTAAGAGCAGCATTATCAATGAATGGCGGCCTCGCATGGACTCATGATTCTGTCAGAAATACTTTTAATGATTTTAATATTGATATTGACTACAGGCAT
>JAFLDE010000195.1 GCA_017302655.1 Burkholderiales bacterium | reverse complement strand
GAGACGCCCAGTTCCTGCATGTAGCGCGTGCTGCCCAGGCGCAGCTCGCGACCGTCCACGCGGGCCGCCATGCCGCGGCCGGCGACGGCGCGCAGCTCGCTGGCGATCGGGCGGCTCGGCAGGGTCAGCGCGCCCGCGGCCTCCAGCACGGCGCGGGCCAGCGGGTGTTCGCTGCCGGCCTGCACCGCGGCGGCCTGGCGCAAGAAGCCATCGCGATCGCCGTCCGCCGCCTCGGCGGCCATCAGCGTCGGGCGGCCCTCGGTCAGGGTGCCGGTCTTGTCGAAGGCGACGGTGTCGATGCGGTGCGCCTGCTCCAGCGCCTCGGCGTCCTTGATAAGGATGCCGTGACGCGCCGCCACCCCGGTGCCGGCCATGATGGCCGTCGGCGTGGCCAGGCCCAGCGCACAGGGACAGGCGATGACCAGCACGGCCACCGCGTTGAGGATGCCCTGCGTCCAGTCGCCGCTGACGAGCCCCCAGCCGAGCAGGGTGATCAGCGCGATGAACAGCACCACCGGCACGAAGACCTCGCTGACACGGTCGACCAGACGCTGGATCGGCGCCTTCTTGGCCTGCGCCGACTCGACCAGGCGAACGATGCGCGACAACGTGGACTCCGCGCCCACGGCGGTGGTGCGCACGAGCAGCAGGCCCTCGGCGTTGACGGCGCCGCCGGTGACGCGCGAGCCGGGCTCCTTGTGTACCGGCAGGCTCTCGCCGGTGATCAGCGACTCGTCGACCTCGCTCTGGCCTTCGACGATCTCGCCGTCGACCGGGATGCGCTCGCCCGGGCGCACCACGACCAGATCGCCGGCCTGCACCTGGGCAATCGGCATCTCGACATCGCCGTGCAGGCCGCGCACGCGCGCGGTCTCGGGCCGCAAGGCCTGCAGCGCCCGGATCGCCTCGGTGGTCTGGCGCTTGGCGCGGCCCTCCAGCCACTTGCCCAGCAGCACCAGGGTGATGACCACCGCCGAGGCCTCGAAGTAGAGCTGGTGGCTCATGCCGTGGCCGCTGTGCGCGAACAGCTGGTAGACGCTGAGCCCGTAGCCGGCGCTGGTGCCCAGGGCCACCAGCAGGTCCATGTTGCCGGCGCGCGCCTTCAGGGCTTTCCAGCCCGCCTTGTAGAAGCGGGCACCGAGCCAGAACTGCACCGGCGTGGCCAGCAGCAGCTGCAGCCAGCCGTTCAGGCTCCAGTCAAGGCCGAATGGCATGGCTAGCATGGGGAGCACCAGGGGCAGGCTCAGCAGCGCGGCAACAGCGATCGGCCACCAGTCGGGCAGGCCGCTGATAGCAGGTGCAGCAGCTGCGGCCACGGCCGGCTCGGCATCTGCGTCGCTGGCCTGGTAGCCGGCCTTCTCAACGGCGGCGACCAGCTGCGCCAGGTCGACCAGCCGGGTCGCCTCGATACGCGCCGTCTCCATCGCCAGGTTGACCTCGGCGCTCAGCACACCCGGGACCGCCTTCAGCGCCTTCTCGACGCGGGCCACGCAGGAGGCGCAGGTCATGCCCTCGATGCGCAGCTCAAGGCTGCGCTTAGCCACCGCATATCCAGCCTTTTCGATCGCTGATTGCAAGGCCGCAAGGCTGACTCCAGAAGCCGCCTCAACGGCTGCCGACTCGGTCGCCAGGTTCACGCTGGCCTGGCTAACGCCAGCAACAGACTTCAGGCTGCGCTCGACCCGCAGCACGCAAGAAGCGCAGGTCATGCCGTCGATGGGAACTTGCAGCGACGGCCAGGTGTGGGTGGCGGCGAAGGACATGGTTCGGCTCCTGAGAGGTGGGCGCTGGCCCGGTGAGCCGGACTTTCAAGCTTGCCCCTAAGGCAAGGTCAAGCGGGGTGGCAGCTCTGGCTGTTGGGTCGGCGCTTGACCTTGCCATCGCCGCAAGCCTGAGGCTTCGGCTCTCTACCCACCACTCTCTGGAGTTCATCGTGATCGAGTTCAAGCTGCCCGACATGACCTGTGCACATTGCGCCGGCATGGTTTCTCAGACCCTGAAGCTGGTCGACCCCAGCTGCAAGATCGATATTGATATGGCTTCTCACACCGTCAAGGTGCAAAGCGCCGAGGACCACAAGGAATTGGCGCAGGCGCTGAGCGAAGCCGGCTATCCGCCGGCCTGAGCCAGATCACCCCGACAGGTCAAGCATCAGCGCGACGGCGCCTGGGCTTGACCTTCCCTTCATGGCAAGGTTCACACTTCGCCCATTGCCCGCAGCCAGGAGCCGCCATGTCCCGACTTCTCAACATCAGCGAGGCCGCCACCGCGGCCGGCGTGTCGACCAAGATGATTCGGCACTACGAACAGATCGGCCTGATCTCCCCTGCCGCCCGCACCGATGCCGGCTACCGCCAGTACTCGGAGCGCGATGTCTCCATCCTGCGCTTCGTGCGCCAGTCGCGTCTGCTGGGCTTCTCCATGGAGCAGATCGGCGAGCTGATGAGCCTGTGGACCAACCGCGGCCGCAGCAGCCGCGAGGTCAAGGCCATCGCCCAAGGGCATCTGCAGACCATCGAGGAAAAGCTGCGCGAGATGCAGCAGATGCAGGTGCAGTTGCAACGCCTGGTGTCGGCCTGCCACGGTGACGAGCATCCGGACTGCGCGATCCTCGACGAACTCGCGGTGCGCAGCTCTGTCGTTCCGCAGCACACGGAACGCCCGGTCAAGAGCAAGTCCAAGAAGACCGATCAGGCCTGCCACCAGCAGCGATCCGAAAGCCCCGCCCATGTCGACCTGATGGCCTGGACGCGCAGCGTGGCGCAAGCGCCGGCCGAAGTCGATGCGAAGCACCGTTGATCGCGAGACGAATGCCCGAAACGCCCGCCCTGCGGGCCGTCGTTTCTCATATGACAGAACCGTCATCTGCACGACCGCTTCTCGTCCAGCGCCGATTTCTAGAGTGATCTCCGTGAAGCAGACAGCGAGTGCCGCGATCCCCGCAGCAGCTGTGCTTCAAGAAGGAGATCAGCATGTCCAGCATCAAGTCCCTCAGCATCGTCGCCCTCCTCTTCGGCGCCTATCTCGCCACGCCGGCCGCCCTCGCCGCGGCGCAAGCCGAGACCTTCGCCAACGGCCGTTCCTGGTACGGCGTGCCGAACAACCCGGAGGTGGCATCGCGGGTGGTCGATGTGAACAGCACCGACGCGATCAACATCGAGTGCGGCGAGACCGTGACCTTCCGCAATGGCGACAAGAGCTTCACCT
>JAFLDE010000194.1 GCA_017302655.1 Burkholderiales bacterium | reverse complement strand
GGCGCGCAGGGCCGGCGGCGGCAGCGTGGGGTCGGTCATGGCGGCCGCGTGGCCGGCCGCCGTCAGCAGGAAGATGGAGGCGAGCGTCTTCACAGCGTCAGCCAATCGGGGTACAGGCTCAGGGTCTCGACCTGCACGCTCAGCTCAAGCTGCGGGTGCTGGCGCACCGCCAGCTCGAAGCCGCGCAGGCGCAGTTGCGGCTCGCGGCCGAGGTCGCGCAGGTAGGCGTGCAGGTCGGTGTAGCTGCCCTGCACCACCAATTGCAGGCCGTGACGGAAGAGGCGCGGCGGCGCGGCGGCTGAGGAGGCCACAGGGGCTACCGGAGACGCCCCGGCATCCGGCAGGGCGGTGAGCGCCAGCAGCTGCACGCGACCCTGCTGCCTTGCCACCACCGACTCCAGCAGGGCCAGCGCACGCTCAGGGCTCACGGGTGCCGGGCTCGCGGCGCGAAGTTGCTGCAGCTGCGCGCTCAGCTGATCGCGCTCCTGCGTCTCGGCCTGGCGGCGCTGCACCAGGGCCTGGGCCTGGGCCTGCAGCGTGCTTTCGGTCTCCGCCAGGGCCGCTGCCACCTGCTGCGCCTGGCTGCGTGCGGCCTGGCGCTCGCTCCACGCCGGGCCGATCCACAGCCGGTCGCCCAGCACCAGCAGCAAGGCCGCCGCGCCGGCCAGCAGCATCGCGCGCTCGCGCCGCGACCGGGCCTGGAAGCGCTGCCAAAAATCCTTGAACCGGTTGTTCAGCGCGCCGTTCATCGTCCGCCTTCCCGGGCTTGGCTGCGCAGGGCGAAGCGATGGTGCGGCATCACCCCCTGCGCCACCGGCTCCAGCTGCAATTGGGCGAAGCCCTGGCCCGCGAAGGCCGGCTGCCCTTCCAGGCGCCGCAGGTAGGCCGGCAACTGCTCGGCGCGCAGCAGGCCACCTTCGAGGCTGAGTTGGCGCGGGCTGGCGCGCCACTGTGCGCTGTGAATCCAGACCTCGGCACCGGCAGCCGCCGAGAGGCCGGCTAGCACCGCAGCCGCCTGCTCGCGCGGTGCGTCCTCGGCCTGCTGCAGGGCCTGCGCCAGGAAGCGCGCCTCGCTCAATTCGCGGCGCAGCGTGTCCAGATCGGCTGCCGCAGCCGGGGCGGGCACCGCCGAGGCCGCCAGCTGTTGCAGCCGCGCCTGGTCCGCCGCCGCTTGCGCGCGCCAGCGCGCCGCATCCTGGCGCAGCCATTGCCCGGCCGCGACGATGAGCGCCAGCAGCAGCAAGGCCGCTGCCCCGAGGCGCAGCGGCGTGAGCAGGCTGCGCCGGGGGCGCAGGCTGGCATCAAAGAGGTTTAGCTGCTGGGCCATGGCGTCAAACCTGCTCGCGCAGCGCGGTGCCCAGGGCCAGCAGCCAGGGCGCTGCAGCCGCGCCTTGCAGGGCCTCGCCGGCGTCCAGCACGCTGCCGATGTCGAACACCTCCACCGGCACGGCCACGAACTGCCGCAGATGCGCGGCCAGCGCCGCCATGCCCGGCCCCGGCACGGTGAGCAGGCGCGCCAGACTGACATGGCTGTGCACCCGCTCGAAGCTGTCCAAGGTGCGCTGCACCTCCAGGCTGCAGCGGTCGATGGCCGCCTCGCGGCGGGCGTCGTCGTCCTGCGTGAGCGACTCGGCCGGCAGATCGATCTGCCGGGACGTCAGCAACTCGCCCTGGTGGGTGATGACCAGATGGCCGTGGCCGCCGCCGAAGCTCAGCAAGGCCTGCGCGCGCCCCTCGGGCTCGCAGCGCCCGCACAAGTTGCGCAGCGCGGTGTCGGGAATGTCGATCGCCAGCAGGCGCAGCTTGGCCTCTTCCAGCATCGCCACCAGCGGGCGAAGCGGCGCACGGGGCGTGAGCACCGCCAGCAGGGGCTCGCGGCGCTGCGCCAGCTGCTGGTTCCCGGGCACGCTGAGCAGGTCGATGGCGGCGTCGGCCACATCGAAGTCCACCTGATCCTTCAACTGCCAGCGCAGCGCGTCGCGCCACTCCTGGCGCGGCAGGTCGGCCGGCGCCTCGGTGGTCATCAGCTGGTACTGACCGCGCTCCAACAGCCAGACCGCGGCGACACGTGCCGGATGTGCCTTGTGCAGGGCTTGCAGGGTGGTGCGCTGGTCGGCCGGCTTCCAGGACCCTTCCCAGGTCCAATGCACGCGCGGTCGCCCGGCTTCTGGCGCCACATGCGCCACGCGCAGGTGCTCGCCTTGGGGCACAAAGGCCATCCAGCCGGGTTCGGTGCGCGGGCTCAGCAACAAGGCAGCTTGGGAAGTGGGCTCAGGCGCCAGTATCCCTGCTGCGCTGCACACACCCTTGCTCGGGATAATCCGGGGCATGACGCCGCTGCGATTGCTGGTCGGCCTGGGCAATCCGGGCCCTGAGTACGAGGACACCCGCCACAACGCCGGCTTCGCCTGGATCGAGGCCGCTGCCCGCCAGCTCGGTGCGACGCTTCGCCCCGAGGGCAGTTACTTCGGCACGGCCGGCCGCGCCCATAGCCCAGCCAGTCCTGCGGGCTCGGTCTGGCTGCTCATGCCCATGACCTACATGAACCTCAGCGGCAAGTCGGTGGGCGCCCTGGCGCGTTTCTTCAAGATCCAGCCTGCCGAGATCCTCGTCGTGCACGACGAACTCGACCTGCCACCCGGCGACATGAAACTCAAGCTGGGCGGCGGCAACGGCGGGCACAACGGCCTCAAGGACATCCAGGCCCAGTTGGGCAGTGCCGACTTCTGGCGCCTGCGCCTGGGCATCGGTCACCCCGGCCACAAGGACGCCGTGGCCGGTTACGTGCTGCGCCGCGCGCCGCAGGCCGAGCGGGAACAACTGGATGAATGCATCACCAAGAGCCTCAAGGCCCTGCCGCAGTTGCTGTCCGGCGACCTCGTGAAGGCCCAGCAGACGGTGCACGCCAAGCCGCCCCGGCCCAAGCCTCCCAAGCCGGCCAAGCCCCCGGTTGCTCCCGCCGAGGTGCCCGTCAGCGCCGACGTGCAGGGCTCACCATGAAGCGGCGCGCGTTAGGCCTGTTGCTTCTGCCGCTTCTCGGCTGGGCCCAGACCGAGCGCAAAGGAAGCCGGCCGATCTACCGCTGCGGCAACACGCTCAGCGACCGCCCCTGCAGTGCCGATGCGACCGCTTCCAGCGTGCGCTTCGACGACCCCAGCCGCGCCGACGCCCAGGCCGCCCGCCAGGCGTTCGCCAGCCTGAATGGCGTGGTGAGCGAACACCTCGGCAGCGCGCTGCACTGGCTGGGTTGCCTGCCCGCCGGCTATCAGCGGCCGAATTTTGTGGT
>JAFLDE010000193.1 GCA_017302655.1 Burkholderiales bacterium | reverse complement strand
CGAGCACGCGGCCGGCCGGGTCGCGCGGCAGCAAGGCGGCGTTGTGCGCCACGCGCGGCTCGGTCATCTCGCCCACCGCCTGCGTGCGACCGCGTGCCGGGTCGAAAAGCTCGGCACTTCGCTGCACCGCCTGGCAGGACGCGGCCGCACAGCCGCCGACGAGCAGCAAGCGCCCGTCCACCAGGCGCACCGCCTGGTGCGCTGCGCGCGGCACCTGAAGGGAGGTGGCGGGTTCGAGCGAGGCAGCGGGCAGGCTCTGGGCTGCGAGGGCTGTGCCAAGCGGGAGGAGAAGCTGAAACAGCGTGGGCATGGTGCGTTCAGAAGCGGCGTGGCGCGGCACTCTAGGCAGGGCAGCCCGCGCCGGGCAAAGCCTCGGACGAACTGCGGGCGCCGGGCATCGAAAGGCGATTTGGCGGTCTGTTCCAGTTAAAGGCATCCAGCAGAGCCTCTGCCTAGCATCCGGTCATTTCTGACACCAGCCCTGCCTTGACATGACCGTCCGCAGCGTGCCACCTGCCGGGCTCCGGCCCCCCAGCGAAGGGCGCCTGGCTCCCGGCGAAGACCGCGATAGCGGGCGGGTTGCCGCATCGGCTCGCCCCCGCTTGCGGTAAGGTCGGCCCATGCGAGGTTTCAAGGAGGTCCCAGAGCCTGCCAGCGTCACCCGGGAGGCTGGGCGCATCGTGCTGCTTTACCTGGCCTTCGCCGGGTCTTGGTTCTGGAGCTCCGATGCGCTGTTGCACCTGATGGTGCAGGACGTCGACACGCTGAGCCGCGCCAGCATGGTCAAGGGCTGGGCCTTCGTGGCGTTGACGGCTCTGCTGCTGCTTGTGCTGCTGAGGCGCCTGTTGACTCGGCTCCATGCCAGCCTGGAGGCCGCGGAGGTCAAGACGGAGGAACTGCTCGCGGTTCAGCAGCAGCTGCAGCAGGCGCACGAGATCGCCGGCCTCGGTTACTACGCACTCGATTGCCCCAGCGGACGTTGGTGGGCGTCGCCGATCGCCGCTCGCGTGCTCGGCCTCACGGGCCTGCAGGACCTCACGATGCAGGACTGGCAGGCCCTCGTGCATCCGGAAGACTGGCCCGAACTGCAGGCGTATTTCCAGCAGGCGCTTGCCGATGGTGATCGCTTCGTGCGCGTCTACCGCATCCGACGGCCCATCGACGGCATGACGCGCTGGATCGAAGCGCGCGGTGAGTTCACGCGCGACGCGCGCGGGCAGGCCCTGCAACTCAAGGGGACCTTTCAGGACCTCACCGAGCTCAAGGCCGCCAACCAAGCGGTCACCACCCTGCAGCAGCGCCAGCAAGCCATGCTGGACGCACTGCCTGACCTGCTGTTCGAGGTGGACGCCGACGGGCGATTGCTCGACTACCACACCCATCGCGGCGACCTGCTGGCGGCAACACCCGAGCACTTCCCGGGCAAGCTCATGGCCGACGTGCTGCCTGCCGAAGCGACGGCCGTCTGCCGGCTCGCGATGGAGGAAGCGGCGCGTGACGGTCATTCGACGGGCCGGCGCTACTCACTTGATCTGCCACAAGGTCGCCGTTGGTTTGAACTCTCGGTGGCGCCGCTGCGCGACCGCGCGGAGTCCGCGCAGAGCTTCGTGCTGATCGCCCGCGACGTAAGCGCCCGCCAAGAGGCAGAGCAGCAGCTGGAACTGGCCGGCCGGGTGTTCCACCACGCCCGCGAGGGGATCCTGGTCACCGATGCGAAGGGCGACATCGTTGACGTGAATGAGGCCTTCAGCGTCATCACGGGCTACCCACGAGAAGAGGCACTCGGTCGCAACCCGCGTTTCCTCAGCTCCGGTCAGCAGGGACAGGCCTTCTATGCCGAGCTCTGGCGCAGCCTGCTTGACACGGGCGGCTGGTCCGGCGAGGTCTGGAACCGCCGTCGTTCGGGCGAGGTCTACGCGCAATCCATGACCATCAGCACCGTGCGTGGGGCACAGGGCGAGGTGCTCCACCACGTGGCGCTGATCTCTGACATCACGGCCGCCAAACGCCATCAGGCCGAGTTGGAGCATGCGGCGCATTTCGATGCGCTGACCGGACTGCCCAACCGCCTGCTGCTCAGCGACCGTCTGCACCAGGCCATGACGCAGACCGCCCGGCGCAGCACCACCCTGGCCGTGGCCTACCTGGACCTGGACGGCTTCAAGCAGGTGAACGACCGGCACGGCCACGCCACCGGGGACAAATTGCTGGTCCATGTGGCGCAGCGCCTGCACGCGGCGATGCGCGAGGGTGACACGCTGGCGCGCATCGGCGGCGATGAGTTCGTGGTCGTGCTGATCGACCTCCCAGATCCTGGCTCGGCGGATGCCCTGGTGGAGCGCCTGTTGCGGGTGGCGGCAGAGCCGGTGGAGATCGGTGAGCTGACGCTGTCTGCCACCGCCAGCATCGGTCTAACTCACTTTCCGCAGGCAGAGCCGGTGGCGCCCGACCAGCTCATTCGCCAGGCCGACCAGGCCATGTACAAGGCCAAACTGGCCGGCAAGAGCCGGCACGCCACCTTCGACGCGCGGCTCGATTCGGAAGCCCGCCGCCACCATGCCTCGCTGGTGGAGATCCGCCAGGCCCTGCAGCGCGAGGAGTTCGTGCTGCACTTCCAGCCAAAGGTGAACCTGCGCCGTGGCACGGTGATCGGTGCGGAGGCGCTGATCCGCTGGCAGCACCCCCAGCGCGGCCTGCTGCCGCCGGGGGAGTTCCTGCCGCAGCTGGAGCACGAGGCGCTGGCGGTGGACTTGGGTGACTGGGTGCTGCGCCGCGCGCTGGCACAGCACGAGCTCTGGCTGGACGAGGGCCTGCGCCTGCCGGTCGGCGTCAACGTGAGCGCACCGCACCTGCTGCATCCAGACTTCGTGCCGCACCTGCGCCGGCATCTGGCGGCACACCCACGCGTGCATCCATCGCAGCTCACGCTGGAGATTCTGGAAACCAGCGCACTGAATGATTTGGCGCAGGCCGCTGACGTCATCGAGGCTTGCAGGCAACTGGGCGTTGAGTTCGAGCTGGACGACTTCGGCACCGGCTACTCATCGCTCACGTATCTGCGCCAGCTCGCCGTCGCCGGTATCAAGATCGACCAAAGCTTCGTGCGCAACCTGCTCGCCAGCCACGAAGATCAGACCATCCTGCGCGGCATCCTCGGCCTCGCGCAAGCCTTTGGCATGAGCGTCATCGCCGAGGGCGTGGAAACCGTCGCACATGGTGGTCTGTTGCTGTCGCTGGGCTGCGAGTCGGCGCAAGGCTATGGCATTGCGCGCCCCATGCCAGCCGAGCGCCTTCCGGGCTGGGTGCAGGATTGGCGGCCCGACCCTTCCTGGGCCGCCATCGACCCAGCCTGAGTCGCCGCGCGGGACGATTGCCGGCGTCAGCCCTAGGCCGTGCACTCACGGCCTG
>JAFLDE010000192.1 GCA_017302655.1 Burkholderiales bacterium | reverse complement strand
GCTCAGCAGGAAACGACCGGACCCAGACCGGGGCGGATCGAACCGAACCGAATTCAAAGACCCCGAGCTGCTGCGCAGCTCGGAAAACGGCAATTCATTGCTTGTTTGCGGGGGGAAGCCCTTGTAGTTTGAATTCAGCCGACCGGCCGGCGCAGCCGGACTGGGTCGGCTGCAATGAATAGGAAGGGACTTCCCGCGATCCCTGCCCCGAGGGGCGGCGCAAAGATTGGGTTGTCGAAATCCACTTTGCCCAGGAAAGGGGAAGCCCATGTCGCAGATTACCGAAGTCGGAGTTGACCTCGCCAGTCGGGTCATCCAGGTCCACGCCATCGACGCCTGCGGCCGCGTCGTCCTCGCTCGGCCCTTCAAGCCCGCGCGCTTCTTCGAGTGGTGCGCCACCTTGCTACCGGGCACCGCCGTCACCTTGGAAGCCTGCGGCGGCGCTCACCACACCGCGCGCCGACTCGCGCTGATGGGCTTGACCGTTCGCCTCGTCGCCCCGCCCTTCGTCACGCCTTATCGCAAGCAAGGCGCCAGTGGCAAGAACGACGCCAACGACGCTGCCGCCATCTGCGAAGCAGGTTCGCGCCCCAGCATGCGCTTCGTCTGCGTGAAGACCGCGGCTGCCCAGGGCTGGCAAGCCATCCACCGCTTGCGGGAAGGCTACAAGGAAGAGCGCACCGCACTGGTCAATCGCATTCGGGGCCTGTTGTTCGAGTTCGGTGTGCTCGCCCCCTGCGGCATCGAGGCGCTGCGCCGCGAGCTGGCCGGCCTCATCGAAGACGCCAGCAACGAGCTGCCCGGCGTGCTGCGCCTGGGCCTGCAGCGGGCGCAACTGCATTGGATCGACCTGGATGTGCAACTGGCCTGGTGCGACGAGCAGATCGCCCGCCACGTGGCCAGCGCGCCGCAGGCGCAGGCGGCCACGCAGTTGTGCGGCGTGGGGCCGATCACCGCCTCGGCGCTGCTGGCGCAGGCCGGTGACCTCAAGCAATTCCGCAGTGCCGGCCAGTTCGGCGCCTGGCTCGGGCTGGTGCCCAGCCAGCACAGCAGCGGCGGCAAGACGCGGCTGGGGCGCATCACCAAACGGGGCGACGACTACCTGCGCACGCTGCTCATCCAGGCCGCCAAGAGCGCCGTCATGACCGCGCACAAACGCAGCGACCGGCTCTCCTGCTGGGTACAGCAACTCAAGGCGCGCGTGGGCTGGCAGAAGGCGGTGGTGGCCCTGGCCAACAAGCACGCGCGCATCCTGTGGGCGGTGCTGACCAAGGGGCGCGCGTTCGATCCGAACCATGTGAGCGTGATGCCTGCTGCTGTGTCCTGACCAACAAAGCCTCAACCGAATTCCTCGCTTCAGTCGTGCTCGCACAGTTGCGTCACAGGTCAGACCGGCGGCGGGACAGCTCGATAACCCTCAAGTTGCGCCAGTGGGCGACAACGACGAGTGAATGGAGCCCCGCCGAGCGGTTCGTAACTGGGTCCGCGCAGGCGCTCGAAAGCCAACCCCTGCGCAACAAGGCCGTCTGTAGATTTGCAGTCTGAATGTGCCCGCGCTGCGTTCAACGCTGAAGCTCTTCCGCCAACCCGAATATCCAACAGCCGAATACCGCCAGCAGGAAAAGACCAATTCAAAACCCAATCAGCGCTTGACGGAGGGGGAAGTCCCTGTAGAAAGGTTAGAGCTCATCTTCGACTGGGCGGCAAATCACCATGTCAGGCCACCGGGCATCCCAAGCACGAATCATGTCTTGCGCATGCAAATGGTCGTACTTGTCACCCATCGAATCCATTTGATCCGCCGCCGCAAGCATGAAATTCGCCAGCGCGCGGATCGACGCGGCATCGGCGGAAATAGAGAACTCCTTCAGCTCTACGAGTCCGTGTTGATTGACCGGCTCACCGTGTGGATATGCGAACGCGCGCATGAGCTCTAACGTGTTGTAGACGACAAGCTTACGCCGTTTATCACGGTACCTGTCGCCCTAACAGGCCCACTGGGGGCGCTCTCAAGTCTTTGATCTGCCATCAACTTCTCCCTCGTTGACTGGATGCCCATCCAGTACTAACGTTGCCGCCAAAAGCGGCGTGTTGTTACAAGTGGCCCGACGGGCTCGGACGCCGCCAGGAGGCGGCCATGACAGTCCTCTCGCACCCCATTGCCGCGGGCGCTCGCGGCGCCATCCGGCCGGCTCCGGTGGTGGAGCTACCGCCTCTGCGGGCGGTTCGCCTGCTCGATCAGTTGCGCGAGCGGCTTCGCATGGTGCATTACAGCCTGCGCACCGAAGAGGCGTATTTGCACTGGGTCCGAGCCTTCATCCGCTTCCATGGCCGACGGCATCCGGCCGAGCTGGGTGGGGAGGCGGTCGAGGCGTTCCTGCGCCACTTGGCCGTAGAGCGCGGGTTGTCGGCGTCGTCGCATCGGCAAGCCCTGTCGGCGCTGCTGTTTCTTTACGGCAAGGTGCTGGGGAAGCAGCTGCCGTGGATGGCGGAGATCGGCAGGCCCATCCCGAAGCGACGCCTGCCGGTGGTGCTGACGCCGCAGGAGGTTCAAGCGGTCCTGGGGCGATTGGACGGCGTCCATGCGTTGCTGGCCCGGCTGCTCTACGGCACGGGCCTGCGCATTGCCGAGGCGCTGCAGCTACGCGTCAAGGACCTGGACTTTGGGCAGCGAGTCGTGATCGTCCGCGCTGGCAAGGGCGGCAAGGATCGGGTGGTGATGCTGCCCCGGTCTTTGGAGGGGGCGCTGCGGGCGCAGTTGGGCGACTGCCGGGCGGTGTGGGCCGATGACCAGGCACGCGGGCGAGGCGGGGTGGAGTTGCCCCACGCCCTGGAGCGCAAGTACCCCAGGGCTGGCGAGAGCTTTGGGTGGTTCTGGGTGTTCCCGCAAGCGCAGCACAGCACCGATCCGCGCAGCGGAGTGGTGCGTCGGCATCACCTGTACCCGGAGACGTTTCAGCGGGCCTTCAAGCGGGCGCTGCAGGCCGCGGGGATCGACAAGGCGGCGTCACCGCACACGCTGCGGCACAGCTTTGCGACGCATTTGCTGGCCAGTGGATCGGACATCCGGACGGTGCAGGAACTACTCGGGCACGCGGACGTGAGCACAACAATGATCTACACACACGTGCTGCGGCTCGGTGGTGGGGCGGTGACCAGCCCCTTGGATCGCTTGGGCGGTGCCCACGTCGGAGCAGGTCTTTGATCGGCCCATGGCAGGGCGGCATCGAGCATCGCGGGCGCTGGAGCGGATGACAGGTGTCACCGCCCTCCCTCCGCGCTACACCAAACGCAAGCTCGCCGAACGCGCGTGCGCTTGCAGGCCCTCGCCCTGGGCCAGCACCTCGGCCACCGGGCCCAGCGTGCGGGCGCCGGCTTCGCTGATGTGCAGCAGGCTGCTGCGCTTGACGAAGTCGT
>JAFLDE010000191.1 GCA_017302655.1 Burkholderiales bacterium | reverse complement strand
GCTCAACGCAAGAAAGGAGACCCGAAGAACTCAGAGATATCCACAGACGCGGGCGCCCTCGGGTAGCCTTACCGGGTGGGTCAGTTTTAAACGAGCAGCCCGGGTCAGTTCTTCGCGAGCGTCAACAGTCGGTGAAGCGTTGGCCGGTTGCCATCAACTGCGCGAACTGGTCCACCTTCTCCGCGCCCTTGATGGCCGCGTAACGGCGCAAGCGATCCTCGGTGACCTCGAACCGCAGGCGAAGCGGGCGCTCCACCGTGATGCGGCGGTAGCCGAAGGCGGCGGTGGGGAAGATCTTGCTGTGCGGGCCTTCCTCGAAGGCGTCGGCCAGGCGGGCGATCTCGTCGATCTGCTCCTGGGCCAGGTGCTTGCGTTTGGAGCCCAGGCTCTTGCGCATGGGGCTGTGCAGGCCGCTGGCGTCGATGAGTTGGACCTTGCCAGCGCGTTCGGGCGCCTTCTTGTTCGACAGCACCCAGACGTAGGTGCCGATACCCGTGTTGTAAAAGAGGTCGGTGGGCAGGGCAACGATGCTTTCCACCCAGTCGTTCTCCAGCAGCCAGCGGCGGATCTCGCTCTCCCCCGAGCCGGCGCCGCCGTTGAACAGCGGTGAACCCGAAAGCACGATGCCGATACGGCTGCCGCCCTGCTCTGCTGGCTTGCGCTTGCTGAGCAGGTGCATGAGGAAGAGCAGTGAGCCGTCGCCAACACGCGGCAGGCCCGGGCCGAAGCGGCCGGCGTAGCCCAGGTCCTTGTGCTCGCCCGCCACGGTCTTCTGCACGGTCTCCCACTTCACGCCGAAGGGCGGATTGGCCAGGCAGTAGTCGAAGCGTTCGCGCGGCAGCTGGTCGTTCGACAAGGTGTTGCCGAGCTTGAGCTTGGCCACGTCATAGCCCTGGATGAGCTTGTCGGCCACGCAGATGGCGTAGGTCTCCGGGTTGAGCTCCTGGCCGTAGGGGATGAGGGACGTCTCGGCGTTCCATTCCTTGACCTGCTCGATGGCCGAGCTGAGGAAGCCGCCCGTGCCTGCGGCGCAGTCGTACACGGTACGCACCACGCCCTTGCCGGTGAGCAGCTCGTGGTCGGGCGCAAAGACCAGGGTGGTGACCAGGCGCACCACGTCGCGCGGGGTGAAGTACTCGCCCGCGTCGTCGTTGGCGGCCTCGGCGAACTTGCGGATGAGGTGCTCGAAGACGAGGCCCATCTCGTGGTTGGAGAGGCGCCCTGGGTGCAGGTCGATGGCGGCGAACTTCTTGCACACCTCGTAGAGGATGTTGGCCTCTTCCAGGCGCACCAGCCAGTTGTCGAAGGCGAAGTGCTCAAAGATCTGTCGCGCGTTGGCGGAGAACCGGGCGACGTAGTTCTCCAAGTTGGCGCGGGTGCTGGTGGCCCCAAGGCTGGCCAGGCTGAACTGCGAGGTGTTGAAGAAGGGCGCACCTGCGGTCTGCGGCAGCACCAGGTCGAGGTTCACCGATGAACCCTTGAGCAGCTCGGCCTGCGCCCGCACGGCGTCGCGGGTGGGCGCCAGCACGCATTCCAGGCGCCGAAGCACGGTGAAGGGCAAGATGATGCGCCCGTATAGCGAGGGCTTGAACGGGCCTCGAAGGGTATCGGCCACGTTCCAGATGAAGTCGGCGAGGTTTTGTTGTTGGGTCATGCGACAGCAATGGGCGGTTGCGAAGCGGCTCGATGGCAGGCCGCTGCGCTGGTCTTCCCATGGGGAAAGGTTGAAGGATAGAGGGCGAATCCCAAGCCTCGCCCAGGAAACCGCACAGCAAGTGCGACGGTCGCTTGCGCTGCCCGTGTTCTTTCACCTTGGTGCCAGCCATGATGCGCACGCTTCTGGCAAGTAGATGGGCACGGTGTCGTGACGAGCCGACACATCGACTCCGAGTAGATGAGGCGCTTGTTGCCCGCCGTGCGCATCATGGCCTAGTGCACGCTGTTCTGTTCCCATAGCGAGGCACCCGTGACCGCTGATCTTCCGAAATTCCTGCATGCCATTGCGCTCGTAGACGCCAAGTTTTCTGCCGACTTCGGCAGCGCGTCTGTGTCTTGGTGGTACGGCCAAGTCGCCGCGCGACTAGCGCCACAACCCGTCATTCGGCAACCACGCTTCACGAGGTGGCGGCTGCAGGATGTCCTCGACTTCTGGGCAAGCCGTGCTGCAGCCCAGAGTGAAGAGACCGTTGCACGCACGACTGAGCAAGCCAAGCTGGCCAGCAACGCAGCGAAGCGCAAGCGCATCGCCTCGAAGGCAGCGAGTCAATGTGCCAGCGCGCCTCGCAAGACGGCTTGGAAGCACGCTGTGCTGGCGAAGAAGGACCAGCAGCGGGATGGGGGTCACTGACGTGAACACATGCAGCTTCAGACCCATTGACCGCGTGCTGGGCCTACTGAGCCAACACAAGCTCCGCCAAGTTGGGCGAGATCGCTGGCGCTCATGCTGTCCGTCCTGCGGGGGCGGCAACGCGAGCAAGCTGAGCGTTGGTGAAGGTGCAAACGGCGCGGTGCTGGTCCGGTGTTGGGCAGGATGCTCGATCGAATCGATCGCTTCTGCGCTCGACTTGGAATTGGCAGACTTGTTTCCACCCCGCCATTCGCCTGGCCACGGCGTGAGCACACCGGCTCGCCGTCGGCTGCTTTCGGCCGGCCAGGCCCTGCAGCTTCTGGAAGACGAGACGACCTTGGTGCTCCTGTGTGCCAGCGACCTGGCGCAAGGCGGGCAGTTGGACGAACCCACCCGCAAGCGCCTGATGCTTGGCGCCGCGCGGATCGCGCTGATGCGCGAGGAAGTGAGCGCATGATGGCGGCAGACTACAGCGAGCTTGACGAACTGGCCTTGGGCCTTGGTCCCGCCAATGTTGTGCAGCAAGCAACCAGAGCTATGGCCAATGGGCGAGGCAAGCCGACTTTTGGACCTGTCCGTGAGACCTCCCCCCAAGTCTCTGACCGACAAGCGCGCCGAGATCTCGACGTCATTCGAGCTGCGGACATGGGGGACATCGGGTGCGATTTCGACGACGAGTTGATCGAGGGTGTCATCGGCCGCAATTCGACAGCCGTGCTGTTCGGCGACTCCAACAGCGGCAAGACCTTTTTGGCGATTGATCTGGCAAGTTGCATCGCCAGTGGAGCGGCCTGGATGGGCCGTCGTGTCGTCCAGGGCTTGGTGATCTATCTGGCCACCGAAGCAGCGAAGTCGGTGGAAATCCGTGTTCAAGCTCGACAGGCCCAATTCGGAATAGTGCTGGACGCCCTGTACGTGGTTCGCACGCCACTGAACTTCTTCACCAGCCAAACAGATGTATCTGACCTCATACATGAATCGCCCCGGGTTTCCTAGACACCCGTGAGCCCCTGGGAATGGCGCTGCTCGAACGCCGCTGGGGATAGCCCGTCGTTGTTCGAGTGTCGCCGTGTCGGGTTGTAGAAC
This sequence comes from Burkholderiales bacterium, assembly GCA_017302655.1. GTDB lineage: Bacteria > Pseudomonadota > Gammaproteobacteria > Burkholderiales > Burkholderiaceae_C > Inhella. The sequence continues at coordinate 15 of JAFLDE010000191.1, read as the reverse complement.
ATCTCGATGTAGTTG
>JAFLDE010000190.1 GCA_017302655.1 Burkholderiales bacterium | reverse complement strand
CGTGTCAACCGCTGGGGCGGCGCCATCGCCCTCGGCCACCCGCTGGGAGCCAGCGGCGCGCGCCTCGTTGGCACGGCCATGCAGCAGCTGGCGCAGACCGGCGGCCGGCGCGCGCTGTGCACCATGTGCATCGGCGTGGGTCAGGGCATCGCGCTGGCCATCGAGCGCGTCTAAGAAAGCGCTGGGCCACCGGCCCAGCCAGGGGGTCAGAGCCCCAGATGCACCGTCGGCGCCCAGGCCGACTCCATGCGGCCGATGTGCAACTCAGCCATCGGTTCCGGCTCCATGTCGTCCAGTTGCAGCAAGGCCATCTTCGGCGGCTCCCAGCTGTGGGAGGGCAGGGTGTCGGCAAACTGGAAGCTCAGCGGGGCGGTCATGAAGGTCACTGCGGCGATCTCCTACATGGATGGGGGGTGGCGCGAACACTGGGTGCATGCTAGGCAATCGAGCGAGTGGGGAGGCGTGCAGATTCCTCGATTTGCTCTGTTTGCATGGGCTCGCATATTGCTGCCGGGGGGGTGCCCATCTCTCCTCGCCCGATCCGCCCGAGGGAAGGCCCGCCGCTGACCCGATGCCCGCGGCTCCACCTTGCGCCAAGCGCTCGCGCTGGGTTCGAACCTCAGAAGGCGCCCCTTCGACCAGAATGACGACACCCCGACTGCGAGCGACCCATGAAGCCTTTCGCCCTGTTGGAAGAGCTGCCGAGCCTGGAGGCGCAGGCTGATACGCAGCGCCCTTCGGCCGTGTTGACCCTTGCTTGGCTGCTGCGCCAACGGGACAGCGCAAGGGCGCTGGCCCTGTGCGAACGGCTGGAGTCGGGGCCTGTCGCGTCGGCGTCCACCCGCGTCGAGCGGGCGCGACGGGATCTGGTGGTCGCCGAGTGCCTGTGGTTGCGTGGTTCATTGGACGGAGCCCAGCAGCGCCTGACCGACGCGCACGCCTTGCTGGCCGAAGAGCCGGACGACCTGACTCAAGGGGATGCGTGGTGGTTGGCTGCCCTGATGGCCAACGGGCGGGGCGAACGCGCGGAGGCTGACCGGCTGTTGGACGATGCGCTGGCCTGCCACCGCCGCGCTGCCGACCCGCTGCGCGTGGCCGCCGATCTCGCGCTGAAGGCTTTCTGCCTCGCCTTCCACGATCCAGCGCGCGCTTCCGAAACCCTGGATCAGCTCGGCATGCAGGCCGGCGAGTCGCTCGCGCATCCGGCTGTGCAGGCATGGAGAGAAGCCGCGCGATCGGCTCTTCCCGCAGCACAAGCGAACCTGACAGAAGTCCTGAGTGGCTACATGCGCGCGCATGGGGCGGCCTTGGATTCCGGGCAGCTGCGGCTGGCCATCGCCGCCGCGGTGAACGTGGGCAGTTCGTTCGACGACATGAACGATCTGGGGGCTGCGCTGCAGTGGAAGGAGCGCGCGCTGACGCTGGCGCGCCAGGCGGATTGGCCGCCGGTGATCGGTAGCTGCATGGCGCAGCTGGCGAACAGCTTGCGGGCGCTGGGACGCGTCGACGCAGCGCGCGGCCTGCTTGAGCAGGCCTTGCCCTTGCTGGAGGAAGGTTCGCGCAACCAAGGCATCGCGCTCGTCTACAGCGGCAATGTGGCGCTGGATCTGGGGGCGCCTGAGGATGCGGTGCACTGGTACGGTGTGGCCGAGCAGGCCTGGAACCGCCTGGGTTCGGCCCACGGCCAGGTGGCGGCGCTAAGCGGGCTCGCCCGTGCCCATGCGGCCCTCGGGCAGCGCGAGCAGGCGCTGACCCTGCAGGTGCGCGCCATGGCGCAGGCGGAGGGGGTCGGCCTGCAGGCCGAGCAGGTGAAGCTGCTCCAGCTGCGGGCGGAACTGCTTGGCGAGCACGACGAGGCCGCACAGACCTGCCTTCTGCAGGCACTGGCCCTGGCGCGGCGCGTGGGTGGCTTGCGTGTGCCGCCTGAATTGCTCGAGTCGGTGGCCGCGGGCCAGGCCCGGCTGGGCGACACGGCTCAGGCCTACGCCTTGATGGCCGAAGCCGCGCAGGCGCGCCGCCAGCGGCAGGACCTGGACGCTGACCGGCGCGCCATGGCCTTGCAGGTGTGGCAGGAGACCGAGCGCTTGCGGCAGGAAGCCGACACGCAGCGTCAGCTGCGCGAGGCGCAGGCCCAGCACGTCGCGGCCGTAGAGCAGGCCCATGAGCGCCTGCAGTGGCTGGGCGAGATCGGTCGCGACGTCACCGCACGGGCCGACGTCGGTACGCTGTTCGGCAGCCTGTTCGGCCACCTCCGCCGGCGGCTGGGCGTGGAGAGTTTGCAGGTCTGGGCCAGCGCGCAGACCGAAGGCGAGGTGGTGTTCTGCGCCGGCCCGCCCGTGGCGGCTAAAGCGGATGCTGCGGCCACGCTGTCCTTGCCGCTGCAGCAGGGCGATCGGACGCTGGGCAGCATGCGCTTGACGCGTTCCGCGCGCGCCGTGCAGGCGGGAGCTCCTGAGTGGGACGCCCCAGCGCGCGATCTGCTGCACGGCGTGGCCGCCTACGCTGCGATCGCTTGGGCCAACGTGCAGATGTTGGCCGCGCTGCGGGGCACGCAGGCCGAGCTGATGGAAAAGAACGCCGAGCTGGAGCGCCTGGCCACCACCGACCGGCTCACCGGCCTGCCCAACCGCCGCTGGCTGGAGACCGTGTTGGAGCGCGAGCACGCCCTGGCGGTGCGGCTACAGCGCCCGTACACCGTGGTGCTGGTCGACGTCGACCGCTTCAAGCAGGTCAATGACGTGCACGGCCACGCGGCAGGCGATGCCGTGCTGCAAGCGCTGGGCGCCCTCTTGAGCGCACGCATGCGTGCCAGCGACCAGGCCGGCCGCTGGGGCGGCGAGGAATTCCTCGTCGTCTGTCCCGGCACGGCGCTGGCGCAAGCCCTTCCGCTGGCGGAGCACCTGCGCGAACGCATGGCCGAAGCCGAGGTGGAGCCGGTCGGTCACTTCACGGCCAGCTTCGGCGTGGCCTGCTGGCGCGTCGGGGAGTCCACCGCCGATCTGCTCGAACGCGCGGACCGCGCCCTCTACGCGGCCAAGCGGGCCGGGCGCAACCGTGTGGAAGCAGACAGCTGAGTGAGGCAGTGGTCCCCACGGGACTGAGCAACAAAGGGTCAGGCCTTTAATATTTAGCCCTTGGCTCACCCCTCACTGCAGGAGTCCCCCGATGACCCGCCCCCTGCGCATCGAGTTCCCCGGCGCCGTCTACCACCTCACCTCGCGCGGTGACCGGCGCGAGCCCATCTTTGCCGACGACACCGACCGCGCGCAGTTCCTCAACGTGCTTGCACTTGGCCTGGACCGCTACCCCGGCAAGGTGCTGGCTTACTGCCTAATGGGTCGGCCCTGCGAAATTCATCCCGCACCGCAGGCCAGCTGATCCGCGCCACCGACCGCGAGACGGTCTGAGCACCGGGGCCGGTCGGTGAGCGTCGCCCACAGCGACCAAGCTCCGCGGCCCGCTGCCGCCAGCAAACGCAAAAGGGCCGCCCTCAGCCCC
>JAFLDE010000019.1 GCA_017302655.1 Burkholderiales bacterium | reverse complement strand
GGGCGGGCAGGCCGCTCTGGGCCAGCTGCGCCTCGGCCTGCGATGCCGCCTCGGCAGCCGCCTCCGGCGTCACCGGCACCTGCGTGTTGAGCTCCACCGGGGAGGGCACGAACTTCAGCGACAGGAAGAAGAGCAGGCCGAAGGTGAGCAGCAGTCGCAGCGGCAGCACGTAGCGCTGCTTGCGCCCCTGCAGGTACTCCAGTGTGAGGAAGCCGGGCTTGGCCAGCAGCGCCCACAGGCTCTTCCAGAGCTTGCCCTCCGCGGCCACGTAGTGCAGCAGCCACTCGTGCACGAACTCCCAGAGGCTGGGCGCGTGGTCCAGGGTGTCCTGCCCGCATTGGCTGCAGAACTTGTCCCAGGGGTTGAGGCGTTGGCCGCAGTTGCGGCAGTGGCTGAGGGTGGTGGAGGTCATCAGCGGGTCTCGAAATGCCACTGGCGCTGCAGGCTGCGCGAACCGGCCTGCGCGCGCAGCTCCACCCGGTAGCGATGCTTGCCTTGCAGCGCTTGCAGCGGCAGCAGGTAGGCGACATGCACGGCCGAGGCCAGGTGCGGATCGGAGTCGGCCTGCAGCAGGCGCGTGGGCACGGCGCGGCCCTCGGCATCCAGCAGCTGGAACTGCTGCACGCTGAGTCGCACGCCCAGCGGCGCCTGCACCGACACCGGCGTGCCGAACTCGTCGAGCCCGGCCGGGCGCGGGCGTTCGCAGCAGGCCAGCGGCGGCACGTCGCGGGCATCGGGCGTGGGCCAGAGCACCCATTCCGGCGATGCCATGGCCCCGGCGCGTGGCGCGCCCAGGCTGAGCACCAGGCCGGGTTGCTCGGAGAGGCCGACGCCGACTTCGCTGGCTGCGGCCCAGAGCAGGAAGTGGCGGTGGTAGGGGCCGGAGAGCAATTGCTCCAGCGCGGCGGGGACGTCGCTCAGCCCGACCACGAAGAGTTCGGCCACCTCATTGGCCGCCGCCTCGTAGCCGGCAGCACGTGCACGCTGCAGGGGCCGCGCGCCAGTGAAGCCGGCCAGCCCGGCACGCTGCCCGTGGCTGGCTTCACCATGCTGGGCCAGGTAGTCGGCGTGCGCCTGCGCGGCTTCCTGCAGCTGCGCGTGCAGGCGCAGCGGGGCCAGGCGATGTCGCTGCCGCTCGGTGTTCAGCGCCTCCAACACAGTGCTGCGGTTCTCGGGCGAGGTCCAGTGCCGCGCCAGCTGCGGGCCGACCGGGAAACGCGGCGTGGGCTCGGCCTGCGCCCAAAGGGAAGCGGCGGCCATCAGGGCCGCCGCTTGGAATCGAATCAGGAATGCGCGCATGGCGCGCGCATTGTGGTTCAGGCTCAGTTGACCACTTGGGCCAGCTCGCCGCGGGCGTAGGCGGCGGCCATGTCGACCAGGGTGCGGCCCTGGATCTTGCCCGCCTGACCCTCGCAGCCGAACTGCTGGTAGCGCTGCTTGCAGATCGCCTTGGCGGCCTCGCGCGCCGGCTTCATCCATTCGCGCATGTCGAACTTGTCGGGGTTCTCGGTGTGGAACTTGCGCACCGCGCCGGTCATGGCCATGCGGATGTCGGTGTCGATGTTGATCTTGCGCACGCCATGCTTGATGGCTTCCTGGATCTCCTCGACCGGCACGCCGAAGGTCTGCTTCATCTTGCCGCCGTACTGGTTGATGAGGTCGAGCAGATCCTGCGGCACCGAGGAGCTGCCGTGCATCACCAGGTGGGTATTGGGGATGCGGGCGTGGATTTCCTTCACGCGCGAGATGGCCAGGATGTCGCCGGTCGGCTTGCGGCTGAACTTGTAGGCGCCATGGCTGGTGCCGATGGCGATGGCCAGCGCGTCGAGCTGCGTGGCCTTGACGAAGGTCGCGGCCTCCTCGGGGTCGGTGAGCATCTGGCTGTGATCCAGCTTGCCCTCGGCGCCGATGCCGTCTTCCTCGCCCGCGTCACCGGTTTCCAGGTTGCCCAGGCACCCGAGTTCGCCCTCGACGGTGACGCCGACCTTGTGCGCCATCTCGACCACGGTGCGCGTGACGTTCACGTTGTAGTCGAAGCTGGCCGGGGTCTTGCCGTCTTCCATCAGCGAGCCGTCCATCATCACCGAGCCGAAGCCCAGGTCGATCGCGCCCTGGCAGACCTTGGCCGAGGTGCCGTGATCCTGGTGCATGACCAGGGGGATGTGCGGGTAGGCCTCGGTGGCGGCCTGGATCAGGTGCTTGATGAAGCTCTCGCCGGCGTATTTGCGGGCCCCAGCGCTGGCCTGCAGGATGACCGGGGCGCCGACCTCGTCGGCCGCCGCCATCACCGCCTGCACCTGCTCCAGGTTGTTGACATTGAAAGCCGGGATGCCATAGCCGTGTTCGGCGGCGTGGTCCAGCAGTTGACGCATCGAGACGAGAGCCATGGGAGACCTCAAAGAGAGTGGAGAAAACGCAAACGGCCACACCGGGTGGCCGCTCGAAGCGTCAGACTGTAATCGCTTCGTAACTGCTAGGGATTCTAGGGATGCGCTGGGCAAGTCCCTGCTCGTTCATGGGGTGACCGGGTCCGCGCACGCCAGTTCGCGGTGCAAGCGCTCCACAGCGTCCAGCGGCTCGATGACCGCCGCTTCGGCGAACAGCGCGTCGGCTTCCACCAAGCGGCGCCGGCCTTCGAGCAGCAACAGGCCCTGCGCGCGTTCCACACGCACGATGGCCGATCCGGGGTTCAGCGCCTGCGCCTTTTCGAAGCAAGCCATGGCCGTGGCGGCATCGGCTCCCTGGGCGCGGGCGGCGCGGCGCCCGAGCTTGGCCACCGTTTCGGCGTGGTACACGGCCAGCGCCAGCCAGGCATCGGCGTGGCGGGGCTGCAGGCGCAGGGTGGTTTCCAGGCCCAACTTCACCTGGGCCAGCAGACCCTGCGCACGCGCCTCGGGCAGGCTCAGGCCGAGCGCATAGAGGCCCAGCGCGTAGGTGGGCCAGAACCAGGCGTTGGCGCTGTAGGGCTGCGCTTCGCGCAGGGCCGCACCGCGCTCCACCACCGCCCACCAGCGCGCCATCTTGATGCCCTCACGACGCTCCAAGTAGCGCGCCTGCACCACCTCGGCCTTGTTCGCGCAATGCAGGCCGGCACCGCCGGCGGCCAAGCCCGCCTCGTAGGCCTCGCGAAAGCGCCCCGCGTGGTAGAGCTGCCAGGCCTGCTGCACCGCCGCCTCCTTCGGCCAGGGCTCGCAGTCGCCCCGGTGCAGCTGCGGCCACAGCGCCCGCAATTCCGTCAAGTCGCGCCAGCAGCCGGCGCATTCATACGGGAAGGGCGCCCAGCGGTCCATCTCGCCGGCTCTCAGCTCTGGTACTGCCCGGCCAGCTTGAACAGGTGCTCGCGCGAGGCCGGTTCCAGGTAGGGCATGAGCAGGCTCAGCACGTGGAAGGCGCCGCGCATCAGGGCCGCGCCGGCGCGCTCAGGCTCCAGCGCGTGACGCGGGTCCTTCACGTACTCGAAGCTCAACCAGTAGGACAGCAGCACGACCATCGAGGCCCCCACCGGCGCCGCCTCGCGCGGGTCCATCTTCAGCGCACCGCCGATCTTCAACCCGGCCAGCACGCCGCGCATGGCCTCCTGCTTGCGCGCCAGCACGGTCTGGAAGTGCGTTTCCAGCTTGCGGTTCTTGCTCAGCAGGTCGTTCAGGTCGCGGTACAGGAAGCGGTGCTTCCAGATCAGCTCGTACAGGGTGTGGAAGAAGAACCAGGCGTCTTCCACATGGCGCACGTTGTCGGCGGCCAGCAGCAGGTCGGCCAACTCGGCGTCAAAGCGCTGGAAGAGCGAGTTGATCAGTTCGTCCTTGGCCGGGTAGTGGTAGTACAGATTGCCCGGGCTGATATTGAGTTCGGCGCTGATCAGCGTGGTGCTGACATTGGGTTCGCCAAAGCGGTTGAACAGGTCGAGCGTCACCTCGAGGATGCGTTCTGCCGTGCGACGGGGCTTCTTCTGCGTGGCCATGGCTGCACGATACCCGCTTGGAGGGGTGCCCTCACTCGCACTTTCTACAATGCTCGACATGACCGCGACCCCCGCCATCCGCTTCGAGCGGGTGAGCAAGACCTACCGCGGCGCCCCCTCCCCCGCCCTGCAGGACGTCAGCTTCGACATCGAGGCCGGCGAATTCTTCGGTCTGCTGGGGCCCAACGGCGCCGGAAAGACCAGCCTGATCGCCATCCTGGCGGGCTTGTCACGTGCCAGCAGTGGACGCGTGAGCGTGATGGGCCACGAGGTGGTCACCGACTTCGCCGCCGCCCGCCGGCTGCTCGGCGTGGTGCCGCAGGAACTGGTCTTCGACCCCTTCTTCAGCGTGCGCGAGACCCTGCGCTTCCAGGCCGGCTACTTCGGCGTGCCGGTCACCGACGACTGGATCGACGAGCTGCTCGGCCACCTGGGGCTCTCGGCCAAGGCCAACGCCAACATGCGCCAGCTCAGCGGCGGCATGAAGCGGCGCGTGCTGGTGGCCCAGGCGCTGGTGCACAAGCCGCCGGTCATCGTGCTGGACGAGCCCACCGCCGGCGTGGACGTGGAACTGCGCCAGCAGCTCTGGCAATTCATCGCCCGGCTGAACAAGGAACAGGGCAGCACCGTGCTGCTCACCACCCATTACCTGGAGGAGGCCGAGGCCCTGTGCGGGCGCATCGGCATGCTCAAGGGGGGCCAGCTGGTGGCGCTGGACCGCACCGCCAACCTGCTGGCCGGCCGCAGCCACCAGGTGCTGCGCTTCAAGACCGACGCCGCCTTGCCCGAAGGGCTCGACGCCCGCGTGACCGGCCGCATCGCGCAGGTGAAGGCGCACGATGCCGCCGAGGTGGAGGCCATCCTGGCCCGCCTGCGTGAAGCCCGCGTGCTGGTGGAGGACCTGGAGATCGGCCGTGCCGACCTCGAGGACGTGTTTCTGGAAATCACCAAATGAACGCCCCCAGGTCTGCGGCCCTTCGGGCCTCCGCCACCCCCCGAGGGGGCCGCCCCGGCTTGGGAACGGCCCGGCGCCGGGGTCCCGTATGAGCCTCGGTTTGCGGACGCTCGTCAAGAAGGAAATCCTGCGCTTCTGGAAGGTCGCCTTCCAGACCATCGCCGCGCCGGTGCTCACCGCCGTGCTCTACCTGCTCATCTTCGGCCACGTGCTGGAAGGGCGGCTGGAGGTGCACGGCCTGGCCTATGGCACCTTCCTGCTGCCCGGCCTGGTGATGATGAGCGTGCTGCAGAACGCGTTCGCCAACAGCAGCTCCAGCCTCATCCAGAGCAAGGTCACTGGCAACCTCGTGTTCCTGCTGCTCACCCCGCTCGATGCGCGGGCCTGGTACCTCGCCTACGTCGGCGCGGCCATCGTGCGCGGGCTGGCGGTGGGCCTGGGCGTCGGCCTGGTGGCCCTGTGGTTCGTGCCCTGGCAGGGCCTGCAGTGGGCCCACCTGCCCTGGGCGCTGACCTTCGGACTGCTCGGCGCAGGCCTGATGGGCTCGCTGGGCTTGATCGCCGGGCTTTGGGCCGACAAGTTCGACCAGCTCGCCGCCTTCCAGAACTTCATCGTCATGCCGGCCACCATGCTGGCAGGCGTGTTCTATTCGGTGGACGGCCTGCCCCGCTTCTGGTGGGGCGTCTCGCACCTGAACCCCTTCTTCTTCATGGTCGACGGCTTCCGCTTCGGCTTCTTCGGCGTGAGCGACACGAACCCATGGATCAGCCTGGGCGTGGTGGCGCTCGCCTTCATCGGCGTTGCGGGCATCGCGCTGCGACTGCTGTCCACCGGCTACAAGATCCGACACTGAACATGTTGACCCCCAGTCTCCCTGCGGTCGCCACCCCCCGAGGGGGCGCGCTCCCGCTCGGGAGCGGCCCTTCGCTCGAGCCATGACCGACCCCACCCCCCAAGAAGTCCAGAGCTTCATCGCCGCCGGCCTGCCCTGCACCCACCTCGAAGTCGAAGGCGACGGCCGCCACTTCTTCGCCACCATCGTCAGCAGCGAGTTCGAAGGCCTGAGCCGCGTGCGCCGCCACCAGCGGGTCTACACGGCCCTGGGCGAGCGCATGAAGGAGCAGATCCACGCGCTGTCGATGAAGACCCTCACCCCCACCGAATTCCAGACGCAAGGCTCCTGAATGGACAAGCTCCTCATCCGCGGCGGCCGCCGCCTCGCTGGCACCGTCACCATCTCCGGCGCGAAGAACGCGGCGCTGCCCGACCTCTGCGCCGCGCTGCTCACCGCCGAGCCCATGAGCCTGCACAACGTGCCGCGCCTGCAGGACGTGAGCACCATGCTCAAGCTGCTGCGCAACATGGGCTGCACGGCCGACTGGGATGCCGAGACGCCCAATGTCGTGCACCTGAACGGTGGCGGCGTCACCAAGCCCGAGGCGCCCTACGAGCTGGTGAAGACCATGCGCGCCAGCATCCTGGCGCTGGGCCCGCTGCTGGCCCGCTTCGGTGAGGCCAAGGTCTCGCTGCCCGGCGGCTGCGCCATCGGCTCGCGGCCGGTGGATCAGCACATCAAGGGCATGCAGGCGATGGGTGCGGAGATCACCGTCGAGCATGGCTACATCTTTGCCAAGTCCAAGGGTCGCCTGAAGGGCGCACGCATCACGACGGACATGATCACCGTCACCGGCACCGAGAACTTCCTCATGGCCGCCGCGCTGGCCGAAGGCGAGACGGTGCTGGAGAACGCCGCGCAGGAGCCCGAGGTCGTTGACCTGGCCGAGCTGCTCATCAGCATGGGGGCGAAGATCAGCGGCCACGGCACCAGCCGCATCACCATCCAGGGCGTCGACCGGCTGCATGCCCCGGCCACGCCGCACCGCATCGTGCCCGACCGCATCGAAGCCGGCACCTTCCTCTGCGCCGTGGCCGCCGTGGGCGGCGACGTGGCGCTGGTCGGCTCGCGCGCCGACCATCTGGACGCGCTGATCGACAAGCTGCGCGAAGCCGGTGCCAGCGTCAACGCCATCAACGGCCAGCTGCGCATCACCATGGACTCGCGGCCGCTGGCGGTCAGCTTCCGCACCAGCGAGTACCCGGCCTTCCCCACCGACATGCAGGCCCAGCTGATGGCCGTGAACTGCGTGGCCAGCGGCAGCGCGAAGGTCAGCGAGACCATCTTCGAGAACCGCTTCATGCACGTGAACGAGCTGGTGCGCCTGGGCGCCCACATCGAGGTGGACGGCAAGACCGCCGTGGTGACCGGCGTGCCGCGCCTCTCGGGCGCCACCGTCATGGCCACCGACCTGCGCGCCTCGGCCTCGCTGGTCATCGCCGGCCTGTGCGCCGAGGGCGAAACCCTCGTCGATCGCATCTACCACCTGGACCGCGGCTACGAGCAGATGGAAGCCAAGCTGCGCGCGCTGGGCGCCGACATCACGCGGGTTTCATGATGCTCACGCTTGCCCTTTCGAAGGGCCGCATCTTTGACGACACCCTGCCGCTGCTGAAGGCCGCGGGCATCGAGGTGCAGGACGCCAACTCCCGCGCCCTCATCCTGCCCACCAACCAGCCCGGCGTGCGCGTGGTGCTGGTGCGCGCCTCCGACGTGCCGACCTACGTGCAGCATGGCGGTGCCGACCTTGGCGTGGCCGGCCTGGACGTGCTGCTGGAGCACGAGGCCCACCAGGGCGGCACGCCCATGCTGCGCCCCATCGACCTGAAGATCGCCCGCTGCCGGCTCAGCGTGGCCGTGCGCAAGGGCTTCGACTACGCGGCCGCCGTGCGTCAGGGTGCACGCATCCGCGTGGCCACCAAGTACACGGCCCTGGCGCGCCAGCACTTCGCCGACAAGGGCGTGCACGTCGACCTCATCAAGCTCTACGGCTCGATGGAGCTGGCGCCGCTGACCGGCCTGGCCGACGCCATCGTCGACCTCGTCTCCACCGGCAGCACGCTCAAGGCCAACGACCTCGTCGAGGTCGAGACCCTGATGCCCATCTCCTCGCAGCTCGTGCTCAACCCGGTGTCTGCCCGGCTCAAGCGCGACGCGCTGCAACCCCTGCTGCAATCCCTCCGCTCCTCGCTCCAGCCGTGAAGATCGCCCGCCTCGACACCCGCCACGCCGACTTCGACACCCGCCTGCAATCCCTGCTGCATTGGAGCGAGGCGCAGGACGCGGGCATCGAGCAGGCGGTGGCCGGCATCCTGGCCGAGGTGCGCCGCGACGGCGACGCCGCCGTGCTGGCACGCACCGCCCAGTTCGACGGCGTGCAGGCCGCCTCGGTGGCCGAGCTGGAAATTGCCCGCGCCGATCTGCAGGCCGCGTTCGACGGCCTGCCGGCCGCGCAAGCAGCGGCCCTGCAGACTGCCGCCGCCCGCGTGCGCCGCTACCACGAGGCGCAGGCGGCCGCCGTGTGCCAGGGCTGGCAGTACGAAGACGAAGACGGCTCGGTGCTCGGCCAGCAGGTCACGCCGCTGGACCGCGTGGGCATCTACGTGCCCGGCGGCAAGGCGGCCTACCCCAGCTCGGTGCTGATGAACGCCATTCCCGCGCAGGTGGCGGGCGTGGGCGAGATCGTCATGGTCGTGCCCACCCCGAAAGGTGAACGCAACGCCCTGGTGCTGGCCGCCGCGTTTCTCTCCGGCGTGCACCGCGTGTTCACCGTGGGCGGCGCGCAGGCGGTGGGCGCGCTGGCCTACGGCACCGCCACCATCCCGCGCGTGGACAAGATCACCGGCCCCGGCAACGCCTACGTGGCCGCCGCCAAGCGCCGCGTGTTCGGGCAGGTCGGCATCGACATGATTGCCGGGCCCAGCGAAATCCTGGTGCTGGCCGACGGCAGCGTGAGCCCCGACTGGGTCGCCATGGACCTCTTCAGCCAGGCCGAGCACGACGAGCTGGCGCAGAGCATCCTGCTCAGCCCCGACGCCGCCTACCTCGACGCCGTGCAGGCCGCCATGGAGCGCCTGCTGCCCACGCTGCCGCGCGCCGCCACCATCCGCGCCAGCCTGGAAGGGCGCGGCGGACTCATCCTCACCCGCTCCATGGACGAGGCCTGCTCATTGAGCAACCGCATCGCCCCCGAGCACCTGGAGGTGAGCAGCCAGGAGCCCCTGCGCTGGCTGCCGCAACTCCAGCACGCCGGCGCCATCTTCCTGGGCGCTTTCGCGTCGGAATCCTTGGGCGACTACTGCGCCGGCCCCAACCACGTGCTGCCCACCAGCGGCACCGCGCGCTTCTCGTCGCCGCTGGGCGTGTACGACTTCGTCAAGCGCAGCAGCCTGCTGCACATCAGCGAAGCCGGCGCCCGCACGCTGGGCCCGGTGGCCGAGGTGCTGGCCCAGGGCGAGGGCCTGCAAGCGCACGCGCGTTCGGCGAGCTTGCGCTTGGGCTAGGGCCTGTTAACGCTACGCGAAGCCACGCGAAAGGGCCTGTTGGGCCGGCAGCCAAGGCGCGCGGCGCTGCCCAGGCTCGCGCCTGGGCAAGCCGGGCAACGCAGGATCCCGGCCCAACAGGCCCTTTCCCTCCGGGTTGCCACCTAAAGCGGCGCCCACTTTGTTGCGAAGCCTCGCTGGTGCACTCGCACCAGCTTCGTTTCGCGCCGCGTTGGCGCCGTTTTGGGATGGCAACGCGCTGACTTCCCGTAGTGTTAACAGGCCCTAGGAGCGCCGGAAGTCTGATCGGAGCGCTTCGCGCAACGCAGGCGAGCCGGCAGCATTCGCCCAAGGGCGCACCGCAAGCCCATGCCATGGCCGCACGCCTGCGGCAGGCGCCTTCTCTGGCGCCGGTCACCGCTGCGAGAACAGGGTCCGCAGCAAAGCCAGCACGGCGTCGTCGATGCGATCCGGATCCAAGTTCATGAGTGCCTCCGTTCAAGCCATGCCCAAGCCATCCAGCGGCGAGCGCACCGCGCCGCCACCGAGCTTGAGGACATGGGTGTAGATCATGGTGGTGGCCACATTGGCATGGCCGAGCAAGTCCTGCACGGTGCGGATGTCGTAGCCCGCCTGCAGCAAATGCGTGGCGAAGCAATGGCGCAAGGTGTGCGGGGTGACCAGCTTGTGAAGGCCTGCGGCCTGCACCGCGCGTTTGAACGCCCGCTGAAAGGTCTGGTCGTACAGGTGGTGCCGGCGAACCACCCCACTGCGTGGGTCGGTCGAGTGATGATCCTGCGGAAACACCCAAAACCAGGCCCAGCTGTGCCCAGCGCGCGGGTACTTGCGCTCCAGCGCATCGGGCAGCGCCACGCCGCTGCGATCCGCCGCGACGTCCTGTTCCCAAACCGCATGGGCGCGCAGCAGCTGATCCTTCAGCGCGGGTTGGAGGCTGACGGGCAGCATGACCACCCGGTCCTTCTTGCCCTTGCCCTGCCGCACCACCAGGGCCTGATGCCCGAAGTCCACGTCCTTGACGCGCAGTTCCAGCGCCTCGGAGATGCGCAGCCCCGCTCCGTAGAGCAAACGGCCCAGCAAGCGGTGTTCACCCTGCAAACCATCCAGCACAGCCGTGACTTCACTGGGTGTGAGCACCACCGGTACGTGGCGTGAGGCTCTGGGCCGGCCGATCTCCTGCATCCACGGCAGAGACCCTCCAAGCACCTTGGCGTACAGAAAGATCAGCGCGGCCAGCGCCTGGTTGTGGGTGGACGGCGCCACCTGACGCTCCGAAGCGAGAAAGCGCAAGAAGGCCTCGACCTCCGGCGCGCCCAGTTCGGACGGGTGACGCAGGCCATGGAAGCGCACGAAGGCGCGAATCCAATGCACATAGGCGTCTTCGGTCCGCTGGCTGTAGTGCAAGTAGCGGATGCGCTCACGCACCTGATCGAGCAATTTGGGGGCCCTGAGCGGGGGCAGCGGCGCCACCAGCCTGAGAGGCCTGGCCAGCGTTCGCTGCCCTGGGGCAAACTCGGACTCGCGACCGTGAGGGGCGGACGGCATGATGGCCTCCTTGCATCGGCACCCTGCCCGCAGAGCGCCTGCAGGTCGGGCCGATTTAGGGCGCAGTTTGCTACTGGATAAAACAACAGTCAACTTGGGAGGAATTTATGCTCGATCAAGCACTTACGCTGCCCATGACCTGCGTTTTTATGCGGCAGTGCCCTGCTTTATGCAGTCTCCCCAAAACTCGTTGTGCCGCTTGTGGTCCGCGTAGAATCTGGCCCGCAACGTCAGCGGCTGTCGGGGGTCAACGCCTGATCCGCAGGCGCCACGCGGTAGCAGGGAAAATCGAGCCGGCGCGACACCGGCCCCGTCTGAAATGCCGGGCTCCCTGCTGCTCATTGCGCCGCCTGCCACGCGCACCAAGCAAACTCCACGGCACCGGTCCTGTACTGGCCTGCGTGTCGCTCGTGGTCCTGCGGGTAGCGCGCAAGCCCGCCGCGGTCACCGGCCCAGCGTCTGCAGCACCAGGCCTCAAACGCCGCGCGCTTCGGATCCAGCGGCACAACTGTCGCATCGAGCGGACCCTCAACGGCCCGGCTACTCTGTTCCATCTTCAACCTCCTGTGCGGGCCGTTGGGGTCCGCTCATGCTGGCGTTAGGCATCATGGGTGAATTTTTCCCTGCACAAGTTTTCAAGCAGCTGTCCCACGCTCGCGCGGTGATCGAGCGCCATCTGGCTGCGACACTGGACACAATCCACCTGTTCGGATCTGCGATCGATGGAGGGCTGAAGCCGGACAGCGACATAGACTTGCTCGTGACCGTCAGCGCCGCACCTAACGATTCGCTCCGGCAGGCGCTAATGCTCGATTTGCTGAAAGTCTCATCACCGCCAGGCGATGGCGGAACATGGCGACCGCTGGAGCTAACTGTTGTCGCTCGAAGCGAAGTAGTGCCTTGGCGCTATCCGGCGCGGCGTGAGCTTCAGTTCGGTGAGTGGCTCCGCCACGACATCCTTTCCGGAACGTTCGAGCCTGCCGTTCTGGATCACGATCTTGCGATTTTGCTGACCAAGGCGAGGCAACACAGCCTTGCGCTTCTAGGCCCATCCGCAGCCACGTTTTTCGAGCCGGTGCCGAAGGAGCATTTCTCCAAGGCGCTTTTCGACACTATTGCCCAGTGGAATGCAGAGTCGGATTGGAAGGGTGACGAGCGGAACGTCGTTCTTGCTCTTGCTCGCATTTGGTACAGCGCTTCAACTGGTCTCATTGCTCCTAAGGACGTTGCTGCCGCATGGGTATCGGAGCGTTTGCCTGCCGAGCATCGGCCCCTCATCTGCAAGGCACGCGCGGCGTACCTGGGTAGCGAGGACGACGACCTAGCAATGCGCGTCGAAGAGACGGCCGCGTTCGTTCGATATGCCAAAGCAACGATTGAGAGAATCTTGCGTTGAGCGGCATGTGCGAAAAGTGCATCGACCCGCGCCGAGGGCATCTGATGCCTAACTCGGCGTTCAAGCGGACGGGCTGCGCCCGCCGCTCAACTATGCGTTAGATGCTTTGCTGTGCGCACAAATTTCGGCCAGCAACAAGACTGTTTTTTTTCTTAAATCGAACCTAAAATTTCTTCGCGGAACTCCATGGAGAAATATTTTGAAAAATTGGTTATTTCTGGCTACGGCCATTATTTCTGAGGTCATTGCAACCTCTGCGCTCAAGTCTAGTGAGGGCTTTACTAGGTTAGTACCGTCTTTTATCGTCGTAGCGGGATACGCTGCTGCTTTTTATTTCCTGTCGCTGACACTCAAATCGATTCCTGTTGCAATCGCCTACGCAGTTTGGTCGGGCCTCGGGATCGTCTTGGTCACTGCGATTGCATGGGTTTTGCATGGTCAAAAACTAGATATGTGGGGATTTGTTGGTGTCGGCTTCATTATCAGCGGCGTTGCTGTGCTCAACTTGCTATCTAAGGCAAGTGTTCACTAAAACGGTCGCATCTAACCATTCCGTCGAGAGGGACCGCCCACAAGCTGCGCTTGCGGGTTCCCTTCGCGGCTTCGCCGCTACGGCGGCCCCTCACGTCAAACGTTATGGATCAGATTTGCGACGAAATGCGAACTACTGAGGCAGCTCAATTGCAGGGTATTGCCAGCCGCTCCGAGCGCAACGCATTGGTCTGGTTGGCGTTTGCGGTGGTCTTCATTGGCGCCGTCTGGTTTGGATTTGCCTCTTGTGGTGGGTACCTGTGGCACAAGAAGGCTTTTCTTGCCTGCGCTGCAGTCGCGGCTGGCGCTGCGCTCGTGCGACCGAGTCAGCTACTTACATCACACCCAAGGAGGATCGTATTTCTAAGCATCCTCGTTGTCGGCTACTTCCTCATTGAGGCGGCGGCCGCTCCGTTTTACCCGGGGCCACCGGAGTCTCTTGCAGAGTACATAAGGCTCTTTCGCATTTCCCTAAATGATGGGCCATGCGGTTGATCCATAACCTTTCATTGCAGCCGACCCGCGCCAGCTGCGCTGGCTCGGTCGGCTGAACTCAAACGTTGTACGTCACAGTTCCAGCGCCTGCTGTTCGCCAGCAGGGGTTGGGGCCAATAGCGTGCCCTGCGCCATCGCGTTCTCGATGCGCTTGCACGCCATGTCGAAAAACCGTGCGCTGCGCTCGATGCCGATGAACCGGCGCCCAAGTGCCACGCACGCCGCGCCAGTCGTCGCGCTGCCCATAAACGGGTCCAGCACGGTCGCGCACGAAGTCGATTCAATGGCGCGCATCGGCAGCGCCAAAGGAAATGGAGCAGGGTGCTCGGTGTTCGCCTCCTGCGGCACGTACCACACGTCACCGGCGCCGCTCGCGCTCTTGTCGCGCAGCCGGAAGTCGGGCCGCGCCAAGATCATCACCCACTCGTGCGTGGGCAGGTACGCCACGGGCGAGAAGTTCACCCCGCCAGCGCGCGCCCAAATCACGATCTGGCGCAGCGGCAAGTCGGGGTTGTAGGCCAGCGGCAGCAGCGCCACGCCGTCCAGCACGCGCGGCTTGTGGTTGTAGTAGATCGCACCCTTGTCGGTCAGGATTCGCCAGCACTGCCGCAGCGTGTCCTTCTGCCACGCGATGTAGTCATCCATCGGCATCGCGTCGTCGTAGTCCTCGTAGCCATCGGCCAAGCCACCGCCACCCCACTTGCCAAGGCCGCCGCGCGCCTTCATGCCTGCCTGCTGGTTGTAGTGGCCGAGCTTCTTCCCGGGGAAGCCGCCGCCAGTGGTGTTGCCCAAGTTGTAGGGCGGCGAGGTGAACACCATGTCGGCGCTCGCGTCGGCCAGCATGGGCAGCACTTCGCGGCAGTCTCCATGCCACAGCTCGTGCGCTCCGATGTTCACTTTCTCAGGCATCGCGTTCCTACGTTGGTGCGTGTGTCGTACAACAGGTCGCTCAAACGGACGGCCCTGGCGGGCCGCCGTTTAGCTTTGCGTTGATCAGCAAACGCAGCTCTTGATCCAGTCCTGGCCCAGGCCGATCGAGCAACCGCCTTGGCCCCCAACGACCTCTGATTGAGGCGCCGGGAACGGACCGCTCCTGCACGCCCAACGGCGAGCGCCCACCCACTCGCATCCCGCCGGCTCCGCTGCGGCGCTCCGCATGGCAAACGCCTGCTGCGGATCCAAGAAAGTTGCGAGGCGCTGAATCCAACACCTGCTCTCCGTGCATCCAAGCATCCGAAACACCGCCATGTCGGCGGTGCGCACGGATCCATGGATCACAAGGAGCAAGCGATGGTCGATTTCAACGGGGGATGGCGCCGGCGTGGCACCCTGGGCCGGCTGGCGGTGGCCACGCTGGTCACGGCCCTGGGGGGTTCACTGCCCGCTACCCGGGCCCTGGCGGCGCAGCCGGCCGGTGCGGTGGCGCAGGGTTCACCGGCAGCGCCGGTGGCGCACGCCATGGAGCAGATGGGCGCCGGGTTCTGGCAGACGGTGGTGGCCAAGCCGGCCGAGCGGCCGGCTTTGATGCAGCGCTTCTTCAGCCCCGGCATCCGCGAGCGCCGGGGCGAGGCCGGGCTGCAGGAGGCTTTCTCCATGCTGGCCGAGGCGCTGGGCTCGGAGCTGGCAACGGCCCGGCCCACGGAGCGGCAGGGCGACGCGCGCGAGGGCGAGCTGATCTACACGCTGGCAGGTGGCCGACGGGTGGCCTTGACGCTCACGCTGACGGGCGAAAACCCACCGCTGATCGAGCGCTTCGGCGTTCGGCCCTTGCCGCCGAATGTGGCGGCGCTGGCGCCGGCGGAACTGCCGGCTGCCATCGACGCGCGGCTGCGTGCCGAGGCGCAGGCGGGGCGCTTCTCCGGGGCGGTGCTGGTGGCGCGGGGCGAGCAGCTCATCCACGCCGGCGCCGTGGGCCTGGCGGACCGCCAAACCGGGCGGCGCAACACGGTGGACACGCCCTTCAATCTGGGCTCGATCAACAAGATGTTCACGGCCATCGCCATCGCGCAGCTGCAGGCGGCGGGCAGGCTGGACTGGAGCGACACCGTGGGGCGGCATTTGCCGAACTTCCCGAACGCGAAGATTCGCGAGCAGGTGACGATCCATCAGCTGCTGACGCACCGCTCCGGCGTCGGCTCGTACTGGAACGCGGCACACGAAGCGCAGCGGGCCACGCTGGACAGCCAGCAGGCCTTTCTGCAGACCTTCGTGGACCAGCCGCTGCTGTTCGAGCCCGGCACGCGCACCGAGTACAGCAATGGCGGGGTGGTCATCCTGGGCTTGATCATCGAGGCGCTCAGCGGCAAGGATTACTACCGCTACATCCGTGAGCATCTCTACCAGCCGGCCGGCATGCGCAAGGCCGAGCACTTCCGGCGCGACGACCGCCAGGCCGGCTTCGCGCTGGGCTACACCAAGACCGAGGCCGGCGCCTGGCAGGACCACCTGGACGGGCTGAGCCTGCGCGGATCGGCGGCGGGTGGCGGCTACGCCTCGGTGCGCGACCTGCAGGCCTTCGCTCGCGCCCTGCAGCAAGAGCGCCTGCTGCCCCGCGCCCAGCTGGAAACGCTGTGGAAGCCGCGTGAGCGATTCGGCCCGATGGGTTACGGCTACCTCTTCACCGTGGGCGACAGCGCCGGCAAGCGCTGGGTGGGGCACAACGGCGGGGCGCCGGGCATCTCGGCCGAGTTCCTCTTCTACCCCGACGACGGCCTGGTGATCGCGGTGCTGGCCAACCAGGACCACGCCGCCGAGGCCATGCGCGAGTGGCTGCACGCGCAGGTGGAAGCGTCGCTCTTCGCTCGCCCCTGAACGGCGGGCGCCGGCCGGTGCCCACCCGTCCCTACCCTGAGAGAACGCCATGGACGTGCTTCCCATGTTGATGATTCCGGCGCTGTTGATGCTGGCGCCGGTGCTGATCACCGCCCTGGTGCTGCGCTACCGCCGCACCCGCGCCGAGATGCGCTACCAGTTCATGCTGAAGCTGGCGGAAACCGGCACAGCGCTGCCGGCCACGCTGCCCGGCGAGGCGACGGTGCAGGCCTGCGACCGGCGCCGCGGGCTGGTGCTGATGGCCGGGGGTCTCGGCCTCTCAGCCACGCTGCTGGTGCTGCCATTGCAGTACCACCACGGGCACCCGCTGGCTGAGCTGTGGGGCCTGGGCATCCTGCCCGTGGCGCTGGGCCTGGGCTATCTGGGCAACTGGTACCTGACCCATCGCGGCAGCGCGCGTGAATGAGCCGGGTGCGCAGGATGAACAGGCGCGCCTGGATGCCGCGCTGGTGGCGCGCGCCGTGCGCGACGCCGATGCGCGCGCCTTCGAGCTGCTGGTGCGCCGGCACCAGGGCCTGGTGCGCGCACAGCTTCGGCGCTTGCTGGGGGAGCAGGCGGCCCTGGCCGATGACCTGGCGCAAGACTGCTTCGTCATCGCCTGGCGCAAGCTGGAGCAGTTCCGCGGCGATGCGCGCTTCAGCACCTGGCTATACCGCATCGCGCACTCGTGCTTCCTGCAGCATCTGCGCAGCGAGCGTGGCCGCGTGCAGGAGAGCCTCGAGGCGACGCTGGCCGAAGGGAGCAGCAGCCACCCGGCCGAGCACGCCTCGCCGGCGCTCCGGCTGGATGTCGAGGTCGCGCTGCAGCGCCTGTCCACCGCGCAGCGCGCCGCCCTGCTCTATTGCGTGCAGCTGGGACTCAGCCACGAGGAGGCCGCCGTGGTGATGGACATGCCGCTGGGGACCGTGAAGACCCATGTGCTGCGCGGCAAGGCGAGGCTGCGTGAGCTGCTGCAGGATTGGGCGCCGGGCGCTGAAGGAGGCGCACCTTGAACGAGGACCTGAGCGACGACCCGCTGGAGGATCTGTTGCGCCGCGACGGGCTGGAGGCCGTGGCCGATGAGGGCTTCACCGCGCGGCTGATGCCCCGCTTGCCGCCGCGCCGGCGCCCACGCACGCTGAGGATGCCGTGGGTGGCCGTGCTGGGCGCGCTGCTGAGCTGGGGCGCGCTGCTGCCCTCTTCCTTGTGGCAAGGCGCTGCCCGGGAGTGGGGGGCGGGCGAACTGGGCGCTGCGCTCGGGCTCGTCTATCTGGGCGTGCTCGTCGTGGCCCTGCTGGGTTGCGCCTGGGCGCTGGAAGAGGCCGACTGAGCCCGGATGGTGGGTCGTCCCGGCCCTCCCCGACACTGCGCCCTTTGCAGCCTCCCTTCAGCCCATGCCGACCCGTCTTTCCCGCGCCGAAGTCCCCATCGAACTGACCTGGGATCTGAGCGATCTGTTTGCCGACGAGGCGGCTTGGGAGCGCGAGCTGCAGGCGGTGGAAGCAGCCAGCCAGAGCCTCGCCGACTTCGAGGGAACGCTGGCCCGCGATGCGGCCACCCTGCTCGCCTGCCTGAATGCGATGGAGTCGCTGCAGGCGCGGTCGGTGCGGGTGAGCACCTTCGCGCACCTGCGCAACGCGCAGGACGGCACCCACCCCGCGCATCAGGCGGCCAACGCCCGCGTGACGGCGCTGCAGGCGCAGGTGGCTGCCAGCACGAGCTTCATACCGTCCGAACTGCTGGCCTTCCCTGAGGGCCTGCTGGCGCAGTTCCGCGCCGCCGAGCCGGGGCTCGCCGACTTCGACATCTACCTGGACGACTTGCTGGCGCTGCGCCCACACCGGCTGTCCGCCGAGTCGGAGCGGGTGCTGGCCGCGCTGGGCGAGGTGCTGGGCGCGCCCTTGATGATCTACAGCCGCTCGAAGGCGAGCGACCTGCAGTTCGCGCCCTTCACCGACAGCGCCGGCACGCACCACGCCAACTCGGTGAACGGCTTCGAGTCCAACTTCGAGGCACATGCCGACGTGAGCGTGCGCCGCGGCGCCTGGGCCTCGTTCAGCGCCGGGCTGAAGGCCTACAACCAGACCTGGGCCGCCACCTTCGCCACCGAGGTGAAGAAGAACGTGGTGATGGCGCGCCTGCGCGGCTACCCCAGCACCGAGGCCTGCCTGCTGCAGCCGCACCAGATCCCGCACGCGGTCTACCGCCACATCCTCGACATCATCCAGGCCGAACTGGCGCCGCACATGCAGCGCTACGCCCGCCTGCGCCGCCGGGTGCTCGGGCTGGACCGGCTGCTGTACTGCGACATCAAGGCCCCGCTGGACCCGGAGTTCAACCCGCGCATGCGCTACGAGGACGGCTGCGCGCTGATCCTCGAAGCGCTGCAGGTGATGGGGCCCGAGTACGTGGCCTACGCGCGCCGGGCGCTGGAGCAGCGCTGGGTGGACCGCGCCGACAACGTCGGCAAGTCCTCCGGCGCGTTCTGCGCCTCGCCCTATGGCGTGCACCCCTACATCCTGATTACCTGGTCGGACACGATGCGCAATGTCTTCACGCTGGCGCATGAACTGGGCCACGGTGGTCATTTCGGCCTGGCGATGGCGCACCAGCGCTTCGTGAACACGCGCCCGGCCATGCCCTTCATCGAAGCGCCGTCAATCATGAACGAGATGCTGCTGGCGCAGCACATCCTGGCGCGCAGCCGGGAGACGCGGCTGCGCCGCTCGGTCATCATGCAGGTGCTTGGCACCTACCACCACAACTTCGTCACCCACCTGCTCGAAGCGGAGTTGCAGCGCCAGGTCTATGCGCTGGCCGAGGAAGGCGGGGCGATCACCGCGGCGCTGCTGAACGAGCGCAAGGGCCGCATCCTGGAACGCTTCTGGGGCGACACGGTGGAGATCGACGAGGGCGCGCGCATGACCTGGATGCGCCAGCCGCACTACTACATGGGCCTCTACCCCTACACCTACGCCGTGGGCCTGGTGGCCTCGACGGCCATGTCGCTGCGCGTGCAAGAGGAAGGCGCTCCGGCCGTGCAGCGCTGGATCGAGGTGCTGAAGGCCGGCGGCACGCGCAAGCCGCTGGAGCTGATGCAGATGGCGGGCGTGGACCTGAGCTCACCGCAGCCCATCCACGAAGCCGTGGCGTACGTGGGGCGATTGATCGACGAGTTGGAGCGGTCGTTTGACTGACTAGGGCCTGTTAACACTACGGGAAGCCACGCGAAAGTGGCTGTTGGGCCGGCAGGCCAGGCGCGCGGCGCAGCCCAGGCTGGTGCCTGGGCAAGCCGCGCAACGCCGCATCCCGGCCCAACAGCCACTTTCCCTTCGGGTTGCCACCAGAAACGGCACCCACTTCGTTGCGAAGCCTCGCCGGGGGAACCACCCCGGCTTCGTTTCGCGCCTCGTTGGTGCCGTTTCTGGATGGCAACGCGCTGGATTCCCGTAGCGTTAACAGGCCCTAGCTCAGCAACGCCCGCCAGGGCGGGTAGAAGCGCTCCGGATCGGCCGGCGCGGCGCCGTGCTCTCCGCACATCGCGGCGGCGAAGCGGTTGGCGTCGGGCAGCGCGGCCCAGAGCTCGCGGCCGTGCATCAAGGCGGCGAGCGTGAAGCCGAAGAAGGCATCCCCGGCTCCCACGGTGTCGGCCAGCTGCGCCACCGGCGCGCAGGGCGCCTGCACGCGCAGGCGGCCTTCGCCGTCGTAGGCCTCGAAACCCTTGGCGCCCTGTGTGAGCAGCAGGCATTGCAGCTGCGGCTGGCTGCGCATCAGCGCCGGCACGTCGCTCTGGCCCAGCCAGCCGAGCACGTGCGGCAGTTCTTCGTCGTTGAGCTTCAGGCCCTCGGCCTGGGCGACGCAGTCGCGCACGCGCTGTTCGATGTCCGGCACGCTGGTGCGCAGGTTCAGGTCGCAAAAGCGCAGGGCGCCTTGCGCACCCGCCTCTGCCAGCAGGGCGGCATGGGCGGCGCGCGAGTCGGCATGGCGCTGCGCCAGGGTGCCGAACACGACGAGGCGCGGCGCCTGGCGGCGCAGCAGGGCCTGCAGCGGCTCGGTCTCGATGTGGTCCCAGGCCGCCGGGCTTCGGATGGTGTAGCGGGCCTGGCCGGCGGCATCCAGCTCCACGTCCACCACGCCGGTGGGCTGCTGCGCGTCCCGCTGCAGGCCGTCCAGGCTGAGGCCCGCCGCCTGCAGCGTGGCGGCCACGCGCCGGCCGTTGGCGTCTTCGCCCACGCGGCTGACCATCAGCGCGGGCACGCCGAGCATCTGCAGATGCCGCGCCACGTTCAGCGGCGCCCCGGCCACCACCTCGCCCGAAGGCAATCGGTCGATCAGGGCCTCGCCGATGACGAGGGCGGACGGGATGGGGCTGGTGTGCATGGCGGCGCGCATTCTGCGGCGGCCGTCAAAGCGCGCGCGCGATGCCGTCCTCGGTGATCTCGAAACGCCGCGTGCGGAAGTCGGCTTTCAGCACGAGTCGTTCGCCGCCCTCGCCTTCCCAGGCCAGGTGGAGCGCGTGCTCGTCACTGGACGCCAGGTGGAAGCGCCCGTTGAACGCCGCATGCGTGTTGCGCAGCTTCAGCAGCGCGCACAGGCGCTGCACCACCGGGCGCTGCAGGTCGGCCTGGATCTCGGCGGGCGTGTAGTGGTGGCGGTTGATGTCGCGCCCGACCCGTGTGCGGGCGAGCAGGTCCATGTCGTTGTGCCCGGCCAGCAGGCCGACGTAATAGACCTGCGGGATGCCCGGCAGGAAGCACTGCACGG
Source organism: Burkholderiales bacterium (assembly GCA_017302655.1). Classification (GTDB taxonomy): domain Bacteria; phylum Pseudomonadota; class Gammaproteobacteria; order Burkholderiales; family Burkholderiaceae_C; genus Inhella. Next base: position 40,785 of record JAFLDE010000019.1, on the reverse strand, counting down.
CGCGCGCCAGCAGGTAGGCCTCGTCGTCGCGGCCCAGGGCGTCGTAGTAGGTGCAGTTGACCTGGTAGAGGTCGAGGTTGCTGGCCGCCGCGCCGGTGGCTTGCCGGCTCTGGCCGCCGCTGGCCTCATGGATCTGGTCCACCAGCCGGTCCAGCTCGGCGGGGGGCACCAGGCCGGGCAGTCCGGCGCGGGCGTCGGCGCCGATGTCGATGATGCCGATGCCGTCGTGCGTGTCGAGCACGGTCAGCGCGTTGCTGGGGCGGATGGCGATCCAGCGCTTCAGCGCCTCGGCCGTGCCGTTGAAGAGCGCGTGCAGCAGGAGCGGCGGCAGGGCGAAGTCGTACACCCAGTCCACCTGGCGCGCGATGTCGATCTGCCGCTGGTGGTGGCTGTGGATTTCCACCAGCACCTCGATGCCGAGTGCCCGCGCCTCGGCCGCGAAGGCGGCGATGAAGGCGAAGGTGGCTGGCTCCATGAAGCAGCTGGTGCCGGCCTGCTTGATGGCGTAGCCGACGGCGTCGAGACGCACCATGCGGATGCCGCTGTCGGCGAAGCGCTGCAGGATGCTGGAGAGGTAGGCCTTGCCTTGCGGGTGCTGGACGTCGATGTCGAGCTGCTGCGGCGTGAAGGTCGTCCAGAGGAGCTCACGCCCCGCCGCGGTGGTGTAGGGCGTGAAGGGCAGGCCGGGGCGCGGACGGTAGATGCCGAGCAGGTCGGCCTCGCGGGCGCCGTTCGGGAACACCGTGTCCATGCGCAGGAAGAGGCCTGCGTAGGGGCTGTCCGCGCCACGCGCCTGGTAGTCCAGGAACTGCGGACTCTGGCTGGAGACGTGGTTGACGATGACGTCGCCCATCACCTCGATGTGCTCGCTGAGGCGCCGCACGTCGTCCCAATGGCCGAGGCGGGCGTCGACGCTGAGGTGGTCGATGGGGTCGAAGCCGGCGTCGGCGCCGTCGATGGGGTGGAAGAAGGGCAGCAGGTGCACGCCGCCGAACAGGCCGGCCAGCGGCCCGGTCAGCAGCGCCTGCAGCGCGGCGAGGTTGCCGCCGCCGAAGCGGTCGACGTAGGTGATGAGTTGAGCCTGGTTCTTCATGCGGACTTCTCGCTTCTCACGAAGCACACGGCCACCGCAGCGCAGGCCAGCAGCAGGCCAGCCAGGCGGATCACGTTCTCGGCGCGGCCGCCCAGCAGGGTGTCGTAGAGCAGGGGCAGGGTGAGCATCTGGATGAGCATCGGGATGACGATGAACATGTTGAAGATGCCCATGTAGACGCCGGCCCTCGCGGGCGGGATGGAGCCCGCCAGCAGCACATAGGGATTGCCCATGATGGACGCCCAGGCCAGGCCGATGCCGACCATGGGCAGGAAGAGCCAGGCCTTGTCATGGATGCCGGGCAGCAGGGCCATCGCCAGGGCTGCGCAGCCGAGGGCGAAGGCATGCACCCACTTCGCGCCCAGGCGCCGCGTGAAGGGCACCATGGCGAAGGCGGCCACGCAGGCGATGGCGTTGTAGAAGCCGCCGATCTGGCCGTTGGTGAGCACCGCGTCAAGGTAGGCGGGCGACTTCGGGTCGTTCGTGCCGTAGACGGTGGAGGCCACGGTGGGCACGATGTACTGCCAGTAGCACATCATTCCGTACCACTGGAACAGCGCCATCCACCACAGGCGCTTCATGGTGTCGGGCATCTCGCGGATGGCGTCCCAGATCTCCGCGAACACCGCGCCCACGCCGCGCGGCTGCGCCGCGATGTGGGTGCGTTCGGCCAGCGTGAGCGGCAACTCGGGCACCGTCTTCACCGAGTAGTAGACGGTGCTGAAGGAGAGCAGCGCGCCGATCACGAAGGCGGTGGTGACGATGAGCGGGATGCCGTTCGATCCAAGCGTGTCCTTGCTCATGCCCAGCCACACCAGGATGCTGGGCGCCAGGTAGGCGGTGGTTTGCGCCAGCCCGGTGAAGGCCGACTGCGTGAGGAAGCCCGGCGCGTGCTGCTCGGGGCGCAGGCGGTCGCTGACGTAGGCCCGGTAGGGTTCCATCGTCACGTTGTTGGCAGCGTCCAGGATCCACAGCAGCGAGGCGGCGAACCACAGCGCCGGGCTGTAGGGCATGGCCAGCAGGCCCAGCGAGCAGACCAGCGCCCCCCAAAGGAAGTACGGCGTGCGCCGGCCCCAGCGGTGCGTGGTGCGGTCGGACAGCGCGCCGATGATGGGCTGCACCAGCAGCCCCGTCACCGGCCCGGCCAGCCAGAGCAGCGGCAGGCTCTTGCCCTCGGCGCCGAGCATCTGGTAGATCGGCGTCATATTGGCCTGCTGCAGGCCGAAGCTGAACTGGATGCCGAAGAAGCCGACATTCATGTTCACGATCTGCCAGGGTGACAGCAGGGGTTTGCTCACGGCGGGCTTTCAAGAGTTGAAAAGGGCGCGCCGGCCGGGTGGGCCAGCCAGCGCGCAGGCAGCTTGCCTCAGAAGCTGTACCTCAGCGTGGCCTTGGCGGCGCGGCCGTTCAGCGCACGCGCCACATAGAGCGGGTTGGCTTCCAGATTGCCCTGGCCTTCCGCCTCGGTGTAGGCGAGCTTGTTGAAGGCGTTGTTCACGCTGAGCTGCAGTTGCAGCTTGGCGCTCACGTTGTAGGTCACGTAGGGGTTCACCACGAAGTAGGCCGGCAGCACCACCTGGTTGTCGTTCTGCGCGTAGCTCTTGGTGGTGCCGACGATGCTGGCACCGAACTCCAGGGCGTCACCCAACGCGTAGCTGGGCGTCAGCTGGTAGACGAAGTCGGCCTGGCGGCGGGGCGTCTTGCCGTTGTTCGCGCCGCTCTTGATCTTCGCGTTCGTCCAGGTGGCGCCAGCGGTCAGCGAGAACGCGCCCATCGCGTAGCTCACCTCGGCCTCGATGCCGCGGGCGTGGTACTTGTCCTTCAGGTAGCTGCGCGTGGTCACTTCAAAGCCGCCGTCTTCGTTGGTCTTGGCGTCGAAGAAGGTGAAGAAGCCGTTGAACCCGCCATCTCGCACCTTGAGGCCGGCCTCGAACTGCTTGAGCTCGTTGACCGGGTAGGGGGTGCGACCAGCCGCCACGTCGCCGTCCCAGATGATGCGGTCGGGGCTGGCGTAGCTGTTGCCCTTGCTGATGCGAGCGAAGGCTGCCATGTCGCCGCTCAGGCGGTAATTGGCGCCCAGCGAGTAGCTGCTGTTGCTGGCCTTGTAGGCCACGTTGTTGCGGCTTGCGAGGTCCCAGCCGGTGAAGCTGCCGTCGGCGGCGGGGGCGTTGTCGAACATCTGCCAGCCGCTGGCGCGCTGGCGGTCACGGCGAATCGAGCCGTCAATCGAGAGCGGACCGGCGTCGTAGGTCAGCGCCAGGTAGGGGGCGACGGAGGTCAGGTCCACGTCAATGGCGCGTACGCAGCAGCCGCCCCAGGTGGTGGTGGCGTGGCCGACGGGCACGGTGCTCGGGTTGCCGGCGTTGTCCAGGATGCGGGCGCCGTCGCCCTTCAGTTCGACGTTGTAGCGGTTCCAGTACCAGGTCTGCGCCACCGCCTGCTTGCCCCAGAAGAGGCCCGCCGTGCCGGTCAGCTTCTGCCCGCCACCCAGGTCCCAGGCTTTGGCCAGGCGGGTGTCGCTGAAGGCATTGCCCATGTCGTCCAGCGAGGTGTTGAAGAGGTGCATGGAGAACACCGGTGTGCTGCCCGTGTAGCGGTTGGCACCGTTGGCGGCCGCCGTGGGGGCGCTGCCGGCCGGGAAGGCGCCGATGAAGCGACCGCTGTTGTTCGCCGCGCGGAACTTGCTGTTGACGGAGAAGCCGTCGCCGACGTCGGCCTGCAGCTCGACGCCGAATGCGGTGCTCTTGATCTGCAGGCCATCGCCTGGCTGGGTGGTCACCGCGTTGCCGTTGCGGTCGCGCACGGTGTCCTGCGCCAGGTTGCTGTTGATGAAGAAGGCGGTGCGCGGGTCGATGCCCGGCAGTTGCTCGATGCGGTTGCCATTCAGCCGCACCGGCACCGGCAGGTAGGTCGGCGTCTGGTCGTCGAGCGCCTTGAAGTGGAAACGCAGGTAGCCGCCCTTGAAGCTGTGCGTCAGGTTCATCCGAACCTGGCCGCCGTCTTCGGTGCTCACATTGGTGTTCCTCGGGCCTTCGCCCAGGCGGTAGAAGCCGGCGATCTGGTAGCGCAGGCTGTCGCTGATCTTGCCGCCGGCATCGAAGTCCAGCCGGGCCTGCTCGTGGTCGAGTCCTGCGCTGAGCGCCACGGAGCCACCGGCCTGGCGGCCGGTCTTGCTGAGGAAGTTGACGATGCCGGCCGGCGAGTTGGTGGCCGTGGTGCCGGCGGAGCCGCCGCGCACCACCTGGATGCTGTCCACCATGCCGTCGGCGCGCACGAACTGGTCGGCCGTGGCGAAGCTCACGTCACCGATGAGCAGGACGGGCAAGCCGTCTTCCTGCAGCTGAAGGTAGCGCGAGCCGCCGGCACTGATGGGCGCACCGCGCACGGTCATGTTGGCGTTGCCTTCACCGCCGCTGCTTTCGGCACGCAGGCCGGGCACGTTGCGCAGCACCTCGGCGGCGCTGGCCGCACCGCTCTTGGCGATCGACTCGCTGTTCACGCTGGACACCGAGACCGACTGCAGCATCTTGCTGCGGCTGGCCGTGGTGCCGGTGACCACCACCGCATCCAGCTTCAGCGAGGTGCCCTTCTCTTCCGGCTTGGATTCGTCAGCGGCGGACGTCTGCGCGCCAACTGCGCCACCCAGCATCAGCAGGGTGGCCAGGGCCAAGGGTTGAAGGGGGGAGGCGGGGCGGCGCGAGCGGTTCATCGGGGGTCTCCGGGGGCGGTGGGGCGGTGGGGCGAGCTGGTGGCGCAGCAAAGAAATTCGGGGCGGTGCTGCTTGGGGTGCGATTCTTGGCGCGATTGCAATCGATTGCATTAGGGCAAACACGGAGCCATGCGGCTTGCCATCGCCACGGGCCTCGATGGTTCGGCTGAGGCTCAGGGTTCCGTGGAACGCCGCTGAACCAGGTGCACCGGCAGCGTGTGATGGGGCACCGTCTCGCCGGCCAGCAGGGCCAACAAGCTCTCGACCAGCACCTGGCCGGCCTGCGGGACCGGCTGGTGGATGCTGGACAGCGGCGGGTTGGCGAGCGCAGAAAGCGGCATGTCGTCGTAGCCGATCACGGCCACATCGGCCGGCACGCGCAAGCCGCGCGGGCGCAGCACCTGGATGCTGGTCAAGGCCAGCAGGTCGGAGCTGGCCTGGACGGCATCGAAGGCCACGCCGCTATCGCAAAGCGCGCTGAGCGCCTGCGCCGCGCGGCGCGTGTCGAACGGCACCGAAAGCAGCAAGCGGGGATCGGGCTTGAGACCGGCCTCGGCGAGCGCGTCGCAATGTCCCTGCCAGCGCTGCGCCACCTCGGGGAGCTCGGGGTCGCCCAGGAAGACGATGCGCGAACGACCGAGCGAGAGCAGGTGCTCGCAAGCCAGGCGGCCGCCGGCACGGTTGTCGCCACCGACGCTGGCGTAGCGCTGCCCAGGGCCCATGTCCGCGCCCCAGACGACCATCGGCAGGCCGGTGTCGGCGAGGGCATTGAGCCGCTCGTGGTGGTGCCACTGGCCGATGAGCACGATGCCCATGGCCCGGCCGGTGTGCACCAGGTCGGCCATGCGTTCCAGGTCGGCGGCATCCAGGCGGTTGAGCAGCATGTCGTGCCCGCGCCCGGTCATGGCGTCGGCCAGGGCGCCGATCATGGCCAGGAAGAACGGGTCGCTGAGTTGCTGGTGCGCGGCTTGCTCGTAGGGCACGACGACGGCGATGGTCTGGTTGCGCTGGGTGCGCAGGTTGCGAGCGCCCTGGTTGATGGCGTAGTGGTGCTCTCGCGCAAGTGCTTGGATGCGCTGCCGCGTCTGGGCATTGATGAGCGGGCTATCCGCCAGGGCACGGCTCACCGTGGCCGTGCTCACGCCGGCCATTCGGGCCAGGTCGGCCATCTGCAGCCGGCCTGCCCTGCCCGACTTGCCTGTGCTCAGGGCAGTTGCTCCAAGGCCTGCAGGTAGGCGCCCTGGTGCATCAGCTCGTCCCAGGCCAGCGGCTCGGTGGCTGGCAACAAGGCTTGACGACGGGCCTCGCTGTCGCTGCTGGGCGTCCACAGGCCGCTGGCGTGGGCGGCTTGCAGGCCGCTCAACAAAGCATCGATCTCGGCGCCTTCAGCCACCAGGGACTCATTGCAGAGCAGCACGAGGTCGCAGCCAGCGCCCAGCGCGGCCACCGCCCCGTCGGTGCGGGAGACTTCGCGGCCGTCGATCTGCCGCGCGCCGGCCATGGAAAGATCGTCAGAGAAGATCGCGCCGCCGTAGCCCAGGCGGCCGCGCAGGATGTCCTGCAACCAGACGCGCGAGAAGCCTGCCGGCCGGCTGTCCACCTTGGGGTAGATGACGTGCGCCGGCATCACCGAGGCCATCACACCGGAGAGCCACCGGTAAGGTGCGGCGTCGTCGGCCAGCAGGGCTTTCAGGCTGCGCCGATCCACCGGAATCTCATGGTGGCTGTCGGCGGCCACATGGCCATGGCCGGGGAAGTGCTTGCCGCAGCCCTGCATGCCGGCCTGCAGCAGGCCGTGCATCAGGCTCTGGGCGAGCAGGCTGACCACGCGTGCATCGCGGTGGAAGGCGCGGGTGCCGATCACCGCGGACGGGCCGTGGTCGAGGTCGAGCACGGGGGTGAAGGAGAAGTCCACACCGCAGGCGCGCAACTCGGCACCGAGCACGTAGCCGCAGGCGCGGGCGGCGGCTAGCGCGGCCATGGCGTCCTGCATCCACAGTTCACCGAGGCGGCGCATGGGCGGCAGATGGGTGAAGCCATCGGTCTGGAAGCGCTGCACGCGGCCGCCCTCGTGGTCCACGGCAATGAGCACATCGGGGCGCAGGGTCTTGATCTCGGCTGTGAGCGCGGTGAGCTGGGCGCGACTTTCGAAGTTGCGCGCGAAAAGGATGAGGCCGCCGGTGAGCGGGTGCTTGAGGCGGTGGCGGTCGTTGGCGTCGAGCGTGGTGCCGGCCACGTCGAGCACGACGGGGCAATGTGGGGTGGCTTCAAGCATGGGGTGGATCCCTTTCTTGTTGGAGCAACACGGTGGCGGCGACCATGCCGCGTTCGTCGGTGACGCTGACCAGGGCCGTGAGCCGGCGCTCGGCCAGGTAGGCGGCTAGCGCGCCATGCGCGCGCACCACCGGCTTGCCGCTGGCGTCGGGCAGGATCTCGCAGACGCGCCAGCTCATGGGCTGACGCATGCCAGTGCCCAGGGCCTTGCTGAAGGCTTCCTTGGCGGCGAAGCGGGTGGCCAGGAAGGCGATGCCGCGCGCTTCGTGGCGCGCGCGCCGCTGGTGAAAGAGCAGCAGCTCAGCCGGGCCGAGCACGCGCTTGGCAAAGCGCTCGCCGTGCCGCCCCAGCACCTCGGCGATGCGGGCGATCTCGCACAGGTCGGTGCCCAGGCCGACGAGCTCAGGCATGGGCGCAGCGTTCAGCCATACGCCTGCTGGATGCAGCCCAGGTAGGCGCGCACCGTCTCCGTGTAGCCGAGTTCCAGGGCGTCGGCGATCAGCGCGTGGCCGATCGAGACCTCCTGCACCCCGGGCACAGCTCGCAGGAAGTCGGTGAGATTGGCGCGATTGAGGTCATGGCCCGCATTCACCCCGAGGCCTGCAGCCAATGCGGCCTGCGCAGCAGCGGCATAGCGCTGCAATTCGGCCGGCTGCTGCGGCCCGCCATGTGCGGCGGCGTAGGGCTCGGTGTAAAGCTCGACGCGATCGGCACCCAGCGCCGCGGCGTGCGCCATGGCCTCGGGGTTCGGGTCCATGAAGAGGCTGACGCGCACGCCCAGCCGCTTGCATGCCTGGATGAGGGGGCGCAGGCGTTCGGCGTCCTGCGGCAGGTCCCAGCCGTGGTCGCTGGTGGGTTGATCCACGCTGTCCGGCACGAAGGTGGCCTGATGGGGTCGCACGGCACGCACCAGCTCCATCAGATTGTGGGTCGGGTTGCCCTCGATGTTGTACTCGCAGTGCGGCCATTGCCGCATGAGCGCGGCCAGCTCGTGCACGTCGTGGGCACGGATGTGACGCTCGTCAGGCCGGGGGTGCACGGTGATGCCTTGCGCACCGGCCAGCAGGCAGAGCTCGGCCGCCTTGAGCACGCTGGGAATGCCCAGGTGCCGTGTGTTGCGCAGCAGCGCAACTTTGTTGACGTTGACCGAGAGCGCGCAGCGCGCGTCGTGGCTAGAGGGGGCGATGAGTGGGTTCACGCGAGCAGATCGTGGGCCTGGTGCAGCACGGCGCGACTGCGCAGCGGCTGGTGGCCCAAATGGTAGTGGAGCACCACGCGCAGCACGGCCTTGAGCTGGGCACGGTCGCTCAGCTGCAGCAGGCCTTGCGCCTGCGTGGCGAGGCTCTGCGACTGGTTCTGCTCGATGAGCAACCAACTCTGTGCGAGCAGGCCCTGCCCTTCGGTGCTGGGCACCAAGCCCAGTTCGGGCGAGAGCTGGTAGCGGCGCCCCGCCTGCAGCGGCGCCTGCTGCAGGCTGTCCTCGCCCAATTGCGGCAGCCAGCCCAACTCGGCCAGCAGCGCCAGCTCAAAGGCGCGCAACCACGCTTCGGGCGCGCCGGGGCTGAGGGCCAGACCATGCAGAGCCTGTGCGTAGGCGTCGAACAGGCGCGAATGCGCCTCGCCGCGCGGCAGCAGGCGCATGAGGAGCTCGTTGAGGTAGTAGGCGGCCAGCAGCGCGCCCTCTCGCGGCAGCGGGTGCGCGGCCTGCCATTCGGCGTGGCGCAGGGTGTGCACCTCGGCGGCGCCCTCCTCCATCTGCGTCTTGCTCTTGGTGAGCTGCAGGTGCAGGCGCTGCATGGGCAGGAGCACCGCGCGCAGGCTGCTCGTGGGCCGCTTGGCGCCTTTGGCGACCAGGGCGATGCGACCCTGCTCGCGCGTGAAGGCATCGAGGATGAGGCTGGACTCGCGCCAGTCCCAGGCGTGCAGGATGTAGGCGTTGAGGCCCTGCGGTGTCCTCACGCGGCTCTCACTCGTAGCCGTAGGAGCGCAGGTGTTCCTCGTTGTCGGCCCAGCCGGAGCGCACCTTCACGAACAGTTCCAGGAAGACCTTGGACTCGGTGAGCCGCTCCAGTTCCTGCCGAGCCTCGGTGCCGATGCGCTTGAGTCGCTCGCCCCCTTCGCCGATGACCATACCCTTGTGGGCGTCGCGCTCCACCACGATGGTGGCGGCAATGCGTCGCAACGCGGGCTTCGGCAGCGCAGGGAAGTCCGAAGCAGCCGATGCCTGCGCACTCTCCTCGTCCCATTTGTCGATGACCACCGTGCAGCTGTAGGGCAGTTCGTCGCCCGTCAGGCGGAACAGCTTCTCGCGGATCAATTCGCTGGCCAGGAAGCGCTCGCTGCGGTCGGTCAACGCGTCTTCCTCGAAGAACCATTCCTGCTCGGGCAGGTGCGGCGCCAGGATGGCGAAGAGACGCTCGACGTCGGCCGCCTTCTTGGCCGACAGGGGCACGAACTCGGCGAAGGGATGGCGTTCCTGCATGCCCTTGAGCCAGGGCAGCAGGTCGGCCCGGCGGTGGATGGCGTCGAGTTTGTTGGCCACCAGCACGGCGGGCTTGTCCTTGGGCAGCAGGCTGAGGACCTTGGCGTCGTCCAGACCGAACTTGCCGGCCTCGACAACCAGCAGCACCAGGTCCACATCGGCCAACGCAGCGGTCACGGTGCGGTTGAGGTTGCGGTTCAGCGCGTTGCCGTGTCGGGTCTGGAAGCCCGGGGTGTCGACGAAGACGAACTGGTTGGCCTCGACGGTGCGCACGCCAGTGATGCGGTGGCGAGTGGTCTGCGCCTTCTTGCTGGTGATGGAGACCTTCTGCCCCACCAGCGCATTGAGCAGCGTGGACTTGCCGACGTTGGGCCGGCCCACGATGGCGATGAGGCCGCAGCGCGTGGGGACGGGGGGGGCGGATTCATCCCGCATGAGGCTTCTCCAGTTGAGCGAGCAACGCGGCGGCAGCCGCCTGTTCGGCCGTGCGGCGCGAACGGCCCTCGCCAAGTGCCGTCAAGGACAAGGCTGGCACCGAGCACTCGACCTCGAAATGCTGCGCATGCGCCTGGCCGCTGGTGGCGGCGATGCGGTAGTGCGGCAGCGGGTGGCGGCGTGCCTGCAACCATTCCTGCAGCGCAGTCTTGGCGTCCTTGTCCCAGCGGGCATCGTCGTGCTGACCCTGCACCAGGGGCAGGAATAGGCGTTCGACGACGGCGGCGGCGGCGGCAAAACCAGCGTCCAGGTGCACGGCACCGAACAGGGCTTCGAGCGCATCGGCCAGGATTGAGGCGCGCTGCGCACCGCCGCTGCGGGCTTCCCCTTCGCTCAGGCGCAGATGGGCAGGTAACCCGAGCTGGAGGGCCAGGCGGTGCAGGCTCTCTTCACGCACCAGATGCGCGCGCATGCGGCTGAGTTCGCCTTCACTGGCACGCGGCTGATGGGTATAGAGAAGCTGCGAGACCACCAGGTTCAGGACCGCGTCACCCAGGAATTCCAGGCGCTCGTTGTGGTCCTGACCATGGCTGCGGTGCGTGAGCGCACGGCGCAGCAAGGTGGGCGTGCTGAAGCGGTGGCCCAGCCCTGCTTCCAGGTCGGCCGGATTCAGTTGGACTGCCCTTCGTACTTCAGCAACAGGTAGACCGGACCGCCCAGTGCTACCTCGCGCGAGTAAGCGAAGTGGATCTTCACGCGGTCGTTCACCTTGGTGACTTCCAGGTCGTTGCCGGAGAGCTGAATCGAATACTCGACTTGCTTGATGCGCTCGAACTCCCCCTTGGCCTGCGCCACGGTGGCCGGGTTGCCTCGTGCAATCGTGTCGACGGCGCGCTTGATGGTGTAGTACTCCATCACCGTCGGGGTGACCTTGGCGCCGACGACCGCAGCCATGGCAATCAAGGCCCCCCAGAAAAGCAGGCCAAGCAGAGACAGGCCGCGCTGGCGGCGGGCGGGCTGGGGCATGGGTGCGACTCCGCGACGGGACATGCGCCGAACTTTACTCAGCGAAAGCTGCCAATGCGGCTGGGTTGGCTGAAGTTCATCCAGATGAACACGGCCTTGCCGACGATGTTCTCGTCAGGGATGAAGCCCCAGAGCCGGCTATCGCCCGAGTTGTCGCGGTTGTCGCCCATGCCGTAGTAGTGGCCGGCCGGCACCTTGCAGGTCACCGACTCGACGGTGTAGCGGCAATGCTCGCTCATGGCGAACTGCGGCACCCCCGGGAAGAAGCTGCCGCGCTCGCGATCGACCATCATGATGTGCTCAACGTCGCCCAGCTTCTCCTTGAACTGCGGCACGAAGATCATGCGATCGGGCTCGAACTTCGGGCCTTCGGCCGTGGTCGGGACTTCTTGGCCATTCAAGAACAGGCGCTGGTTGCGCCAGCTGATCTCGTCACCCGGCAGGCCGACGATGCGCTTGATGTAGTCCTGGCGCTTGTCCAGCGGGTAGCGGAACACCATCACGTCGCCGCGCTTCACTTCATGGTTGCTGATGATCTTCTTGTTGATCACCGGCAGCCGGACGCCATAGTGGAACTTGTTCACCAGGATGAGATCACCGATGTAAAGCGTCGGGATCATGGAGCCCGAGGGGATGCGGAAGGGCTCGAAGAGGAAGCTCCGCAGTACGAAGACCAGCAGGATCACCGGGAAGAGGCCGGCCGTCCAATCCAGCCACCAAGGCTGACGCAGGATGGCCTGTCGCGCCTTTTCGACTTCTCCGTCCACCTGCGGAATGCCTTGGGCCTTCAGGCGTTCGCGGCGTTCCTGGTCCTCGCGTACCAGCGCATGCGCAGCGGCGATGCGCGCCGGCTCGAACTTGAAACGCTCGCCCAGCCAGTACACGCCGGTGATGGCGGACATCAGAAAAAGCAGCAGCGAGAAGTTGCCGATCCACTGGTTGAAGAACCAGCCGCCGAGATAGACGACCAACGCCGCGTAGAGGACGCCGGTCAGCGTGGCCAGGCCGGTGTGCAGCGCCGAGTCGTTGTGGGCTGCGGGAGGGGTGGACATCATGGAGCTCATTCTTCGACCTGCAGGATGGCCAGGAAGGCCTCTTGGGGAACTTCAACGGTACCGATCTGCTTCATGCGTTTCTTGCCCGCCTTCTGCTTCTCCAGCAGCTTGCGCTTGCGCGTGATGTCGCCGCCGTAGCACTTGGCAATGACGTTCTTGCGCAGCGCCTTGATGTCCTCGCGCGCAATGATCTTCACGCCGATCGCGGCCTGGATGGACACGTCGTACATCTGCCGCGGAATGATCTCGCGCATCTTTGCGGCCACCTGGCGGCCGCGGAACTGGCTTTGGGTGCGGTGCACGATGATGGCCAGCGCGTCGATCCGGTCGCCGTTGATCAGCATGTCTACCTTGACCACGTCGGACGCGCGGTACTCCTTGAACTCGTAGTCCATGGAGGCGTAACCGCGGCTCACGGACTTCAGCTTGTCGAAGAAGTCGAGCACGATCTCGGCCAGCGGCATTTCGTAGGTCAGATGCACCTGACGGCCGTGATAGCTCATCTGGATCTGCACGCCACGCTTCTGGTTGGCCAGCGTCATCACCGCGCCCACATACTCCTGCGGCTGGTACAGGTGCACGGTGACGATGGGCTCGCGGATCTCCTCAATCTTGCCTGGCTCAGGCATCTTGCTCGGGTTTTCCACTTCAAGCACCGTGCCGTCGCCGGTCACGACTTCGTAGACCACCGAGGGGGCCGTGGTGATGAGATCCTGATCGAACTCGCGCTCCAGGCGTTCCTGCACGATCTCCATGTGCAGCAGGCCCAGGAAGCCGCAGCGGAAGCCGAATCCAAGCGCTTGGCTGACCTCAGGCTCGAAGCGCAGGCTGCTGTCGTTCAACTGGAGTTTTTCCAGCGCATCTCGCAAGGAGTCGTACTCACTGGCCTCGGTGGGGTAGAGCCCGGCGAACACCTGGGGCTGGATTTCCTTGAAGCCAGGCAAAGGCTCCGAGGCAGGGCCTAGGTTGTTCGGCAGCTTCTTTTCCAGCGTGATGGTGTCGCCCACTTTGGCCGCTGCCAACTCCTTGATGCCGGCGATGACGAACCCGACCTCACCGGCATTCAACTGCTCACGCTGCTCGCTCTTGGGCGTGAAGACGCCGAGCTGGTCGGCCGGATAGACGGCGTTGGTGGCCATCATGCGGATGCGCTCGTTCTTCTTGAGCGTGCCGTCCACCACACGGACCAGCATCACCACGCCGACGTAATTGTCGAACCAGCTATCGATGATCATCGCGCGCAAAGGCGCCTCGACCTGGCCACGCGGCGGCGGCATGCGCTCGATGACCGCCTCCAGGATGTCGTCGATGCCCATGCCGCTCTTGGCGGAACATGGAATGGCAGCCGAAGCATCGATGCCGATCACATCTTCGATCTCGGCCTTGGCGTTGTCAGGATCGGCCTGCGGCAGATCCATCTTGTTCAGCACCGGCACCACTTCCACGCCCAGGTCGAGCGCGGTGTAGCAGTTGGCCACCGTCTGCGCTTCGACGCCCTGGCTGGCGTCCACCACCAACAGCGCGCCCTCGCAGGCGCTCAAGCTGCGGCTCACCTCGTAACTGAAGTCGACATGCCCAGGCGTGTCGATGAGGTTCAGGTTGTAGACCCTGCCATTGCGCGCCTTGTACTGAAGCGCTGCCGTTTGGGCCTTGATGGTGATGCCGCGCTCGCGCTCGATGTCCATCGAGTCGAGCACCTGGGCCTCCATCTCGCGGTCGGCCAAGCCCCCACAGCGTTGGATGAGTCGATCGGCCAGCGTGCTCTTGCCGTGGTCGATATGGGCAATGATGGAGAAGTTGCGGATGTGATCCATGGGACAGCGCGGTTCGCCGGCTGCCGCACCGGCGAGGCCGGGCCGCCAGGCCCCAGCCAAGGGGCTTCAAGAGCCCAGAGATGACCTAAAAAAAAGGCACGTCCAAGAGGCAGACGCGCCTTCCAACAAAACGTATGGCAACTGCTTGTTGGGCTGCCGATTGTAGCCAAGGCGGCCCGGTGCGCAGTGCCCTCTAGGGGTTCAACCCCAGCGTTGCCCACCGCCAACACTCAGGTTGCCAACAGCTTATCCACAGAATGTCACCCACCGAAGACGATTCAGGTTGGAGTGGTCGATGTTTGCTCAACCATTCCAACCTGAGTTCAACAGTATCAGCGCGTCGGCCTGACCAGCACGAAGTTCGTGGTGTCGCCTCGGCGAACCAGCATGGTCACCGTCTTGGCCTTTTCCAACTTGGCCAGCAGGGATTGCATCTGCCGCGCACCCGTCACGTCGGTCCCGTCCACGCTCAGGATCACATCGCCGGCGCGCAATCCAGCGCGAGCGGCTGCGCCGTCCGCCTCCTCGACCAGCACGCCCCCCTTGATGCGCAATTCCTTGCGCTGGGCTTCACTGATGTCCTTGAGCGTGAGGCCGAAGGGGCTGACCCGCTCACTCTTCTCTTCGCCGCCTTCGCGCCCAGCCGTCGGCTCCTTCAATTCGGCCACCGTGATCGAGAGATCGCGCAGCCCGCCGTTGCGGAACACCTGCACCGTGGTCTTGGTGCCCGGCCGGATTGCGCCCACGATGCGAAAGATGTCGTTGAACTTTTCGATCACCTTTCCGTCCACCTTGGTGATGACGTCGCCGCCCTCGATGCCCGCCTTCTCAGCAGGACCATCGGCTTCGACGCGTTGCACCAGGGCACCCTGGGCCTTGGGCAGCTTGATGGCCTCGGCCACTTCCTTGGTGACCGGACCAGGCACGATGCCGATGCGCCCACGGACCACCTTGCCGGTATTGCGCAACTCGCCGGCCACACGCATCGCTTCGTCGATGGGAATCGCGAAGGAGATGCCCATGAAGCCCCCGCTGCGGCTGTAGATCTGTGAGTTGATGCCCACCACCTCACCGCGCAGATTCAGCAGGGGTCCGCCCGAGTTGCCGGGATTGATGGCCACATCGGTCTGGATGAGCGGCAGGAAGTCGCCGGTGTCACGGGCCTTGGCGCTGACGATGCCCGCCGTGACCGTGCTGTCGAAACCGAAGGGCGAACCGATCGCCACCACCCACTCACCGACCTTCAGCCGGTTCACGTCTCCGAGCTTCACGGTGGGCAGACCGGTCGCTTCGATCTTCAGCACCGCGACGTCGGAGCGGCGGTCGGTGCCCAGCACCTTGGCCTTGAATTCGCGCTTGTCGGTTAGGGTGACGGTGACCTCGTCGGCGCCGTCCACCACATGGGCGTTGGTCAACACCACGCCGTCGGCAGCCAGCACGAAGCCCGACCCCACCCCGCGCCGCTGCGGGGCGTCGTCATCGTCTTCCTGCGGATTGCCACGGCGCGGTGTCGGGATGCCGAACCGGCGAAGGAATTCCTGCATCTGCGGATCGATCGCCGCGCCTTGTTGCTGCGGACGAGCGCGCTCTGAGGTGCGGATGTTCACCACCGCCGGGCCAACGCGTTCCACCAATTCAGTGAAGTCGGGCAAAGCAGCTTGCGCTTGCACCGGCGCAGCGGCCAGCGAAAGCACGGTCACCAGGCCGAGAGCCATCAGGCGCAGACGGGAACGTTGCATCAGCATGAAAAGTGATCCTCTAAGGAAACGACGCAGCACATGATGCGGTCGCTTGGCAGGGAAAACCCGGAAGTCATGGGCGATCAACGTCGCCCGAGCCATTCGCGGCCCTGAGATTGGGTCAGGGCCGCGCCGATCAAGGGCCAGAGTGTTGAATGTTCGCGCCGCCGCAACATCACATGGGCTTCTCCCGGCCAGAAGCGTCTCCAGCCGGATCGCGACCAGCGCAGCCGAAGCAAGCGCATACCAGGCCACTCGAGCGCCACTTGAACGCCACTCAATGCCTGCTCAGGCTCGCTCAGCAGGCGCGGCCAAAGCGTCCAGCGCTCGCCGTCGAAGCTCAGCTGCCGCCAGCGTGGGTGCGCCAAGGAAAGTGAGAAGGCGGCCAGGCGCCGCCGCCCGGCCATGGTTCAACTGAAACGCTTGAACAGCAGCGTGCCGTTGGTACCGCCAAACCCGAAGTTGTTCTTCGCGGCCACCTCGATGCGCATGGCACGCGCCTGATTGGCGCAATAGTCCAGGTCGCATTCCGGATCCTGATCGTGCAGGTTGATGGTCGGCGGGGCGACTTGATCCCGAATAGCCAGCACCGTGAAAACCGACTCGATGCCGCCCGCGCCGCCGAGCAAATGCCCCGTCATGGACTTGGTCGAGCTGACCGTCATTGACTTGGCATGCTCGCCAAACGCCATCTTGATGGCGTTGGTTTCGTTCACGTCACCGAGGGGGGTGGAGGTTCCGTGGGCATTCAAGTACTGAACTTGGTCAGCATTCATGCCCGCATCGCGCAAGGCCGCCTGCATGGCGCGGCGCGGACCATCGACATTCGGCGCGGTCATGTGGAATGCATCGGCCCCCATGCCGAAGCCTGCCAGTTCGGCATAGATGCGAGCGCCACGGGCCTGCGCCGACTCAAGACTCTCCAGCACCAATACGCCGCCACCCTCGCCAAGCACAAACCCGTCTCGCCCGCGATCCCAGGGTCGCGAGGCCGTCTCGGGGCTCTCATTGCGAGTAGAAAGAGCCCGCGAGGCAGCGAAGCCTCCCATACCCAGCGCGCAGACGGTGGACTCGGCACCACCGGCCACCATGATGTCCGCATCGCCGGCTTGAATGAGGCGAGCCGCCAGACCGATGCAATGCAGACCGGTGGTGCAAGCCGTCACCACCGACAGGTTGGGCCCTTGGTAGCCCAGGCGAATGGACAGCTGACCCGACACCATGTTGATGATGGTGGCGGGAATGAAAAAAGGAGAGATGCGCCGAGGTCCACGGTTAAGGCACTCGCTGTGGGTCTCTTCGATCATCGGCAGCCCGCCGATGCCCGAGCCCACCATGCAGCCAATGCGCTCGGCTTGGGCTTCGTTGAGTTGGTCTCCGACGGGTAGTCCGGCATCGGCCACAGCTTGCAGGCCTGCGGCCATGCCGTAGTGGATGAAGCGGTCCATATGACGCGCTTCCTTGGCTGGCATCCAGTCTTCCACGTTGAAGCCCTTCACCTCGCCGGCGAACCGGCACGCGAACTGGCTGGCGTCAAAACGGGTGACGTTGGCAATGCCGGAGCGGCCTGCCAGGATGGCGGCCCATGCCTCAGACACGGTGTTGCCCACCGGGCTCACCAGACCCAGGCCAGTGACGACGACGCGACGGCGGCTCATGCGTGACGCAACTCTTTCAATCGAGACAGAAACGACAACGCGCCTGGGTTGAACCCCGCAGGCGCGCTGCAGAGACCTGGATCAGGCCTTTTGATGCTTGACCGCGTAATCGATAGCCAGCTGAACCGTGGTGATCTTCTCGGCCTCTTCGTCCGGGATTTCGATGCCGAACTCGTCTTCGAGCGCCATCACCAGTTCCACGGTGTCGAGCGAGTCAGCGCCCAGGTCGGCGACGAAGGCCTTTTCGTTGGAGACGTCCGCCTCAGGCACGCCGAGCTGTTCGGCAATGATCTTCTTGACGCGGGCTTCGATATCGCTCATGACTCCTCCGGGAGGGGTGTTCAAAGAAAAACAGCCGCGGATTCTAAGGGGTCTAGATGACCGGCTCTAAACCGCGGGCCAAGTTCAGCACATGTACATGCCGCCGTTGACGTGCAGTTCACTGCCCGTCACGTAGCCGCCGGCCGGGCTGGCAAGGTAGGCAACGGCCTCGGCGACCTCCTTGGCTTCGCCCAGCCTGCCCAGCGGGATCTGTGCCAACAGCGCCTGCTGTTGGGCTTCGGGCAGGACCGCCGTCATGTCGGTGGCGATGAAGCCAGGAGCGACGCAGTTCACCGTGATGCCACGGCTCCCGACTTCGCGGGCCAGTGCACGGCTCATGCCGGCCAGACCGGCCTTGGCGGCGGCGTAATTCGCCTGACCGGCATTGCCGGAGGCGCCGACCACCGAAGTGATGCTGATGATGCGGCCGCTGCGCTGCTTCATCATCGGCTTGATGGCCAAGCGGCACAGGCGGAACACCGACTTCAGATTGGTGTCCAGCACGGCATCCCAGTCCTCATCCTTGAGGCGCAAGGCCAGGGTGTCTCGGGTGATGCCGGCGTTGTTCACGAGCACGTGCAGGCCGCCGCGATCCTTGACGATCTGCTCGACCAGCGCCTCGCAAGCCGCCGCATCGGTGACGTTGAGCACCACCCCCTGCCCTGTCTCCCCCAGCGCCGCCTGGATCTTGCCGGCGCCTTCGGCCGAGGTGGCGGTGCCGATGACGAAATAGCCGGCCCCGACCAAGCGGGCGGCAATGGCGGCACCGATGCCGCGGGTGGCACCGGTCACGAGGGCGACGTTCATGCTTGGGCTCCGATCAGGGTGCGGACCTCGGCAAGACTCACTGGGTCCAGGAGGGTGGCGCTGACCAACTCGGCATCGATGCGCTTGACCATGCCGGCCAGCACCTTGCCAGGACCGCACTCGATGACGGTTCCGATACCTCGCTGGCGAATGGCACGCACCAGCTCCACCCAACGCACCGGTTGATAAGCCTGACGGAAAAGCGCATCGCGAAGGGCCTCGGCGCCTTCGGGGGCAGCCACATCGACGTTGTTGATCACTGGAAAGGCCAATGCGCCAAACTCAATGCCCGCCAGTGCCACCTTCAGCCTGTCGGCCGCCGGCTTCATCAGGCTCGAGTGGAAGGGCGCGGACACAGGCAGCGGTAGAGCACGCTTCGCACCTGCGGCCTTCAGGACTTCCATGCCCTTTTCAACGCCCGCCTTGCTGCCGGCAATCACGGTCTGCTTGGGGTCGTTGAAATTCACCGCCTCAACCACCTCCCCAGAAGCCTCCCGTGCCTGCGCGCAGCCAGCGACGACCGCCTCTCCGTCCAAACCGAGGATGGCAGCCATGCCGCCTTGGCCGACCGGCACGGCTTCTTGCATGGCTTGGGCGCGCAGGCGCACAAGCGGGAGAGCCTGGGCAAGCGTCAGCGCGCCAGCAGCCACCAAGGCGCTGTATTCGCCCAGGGAATGGCCCGCGGCGAGCGCAGGCCGCAACCCGGTCTCGGCCAGCCAAGCGCGGTAGCACGCCACGCCAGCTGTCAGCATCACCGGCTGGGTGTTGGTGGTGAGGTCCAGTTGCTCCTTGGGACCTTGTGCAATCAGCGCCGCCAAGTCTTCGCCCAGCGCTTCGCTGGCTTCGGTCAAGGTGGCCTGCACGGCCGGGTGCCCGGCCCAGGCGTCCAACATGCCCACAGCTTGCGAACCCTGGCCGGGAAAGACGAATGCAAAGGGAGTCGTCATCGGAAGTTCAGTAGTCGATCAGGGCTGCGCCCCAGGTAAAGCCGCCCCCCACACCTTCCAGCAGCAGGGTTTGACCGCGATGCACTCGGCCGTCGCGAACAGCGATGTCCAGCGCCAAGGGCACGGAGGCTGCCGATGTGTTGCCATGCTCGTGCACGGTGATGACCATGCGTTCATCGGGCAAGCCCAGCTTCTTGGCGGTGCCGCGCATGATGCGCAAATTGGCTTGGTGCGGAATCAGCCAGTCAATGCTCGAAGCCTCTCGACCGGCCTTGGCCAACACTTCGAGCGCCACCTTTTCCAGGGCGCCCACGGCCAGCTTGAAGACGGCCTGACCGTCCATCAACACGGTTTTGTCAGGTACGCAGAGCACCCCGGCCTGGCGCCCATCCGCATGCAACGCGGTGGCCAGGATGCCGGGGTGTTCGGACGGCCCGAGAACCACAGCGCCGGCGCCGTCACCAAACAGCACGCAGGTCCCCCGGTCCCTGAAATCCAGCAGGCTGGAAAAGACTTCGGCACCGACCACCAACGCATGACGTGCGCTGCCGGCTCGGATCATGGCGTCGGCCACCGTCAGCGCGTAGAGGAACCCGGAGCACACGGCCTGTACGTCGAAGGCAGCGCCGCCATGCACGCCCAGCTTGGCTTGCAGCAGGCAGGCCGTGGACGGGAAGACCAGGTCAGGCGTGGTGGTGGCAACGACGATCAGGTCAATCTGCCCAGCATCCAACCCCGCCGCTTCCAGCGCCGCTTGCGCAGCAGGCAAGGCCAGATCGGAACTTTTCTGGCCGGGTGCTGCGAAATGACGCGCCTGAATGCCGGTTCGCTCCTGGATCCAGGCGTCGGATGTCTCGATGCCGTCGCGCGCCAGTTGCTCGGCCAAATCGGCATTGCTGACACGACGCTCAGGCAGGTAGCTGCCCGTACCGAGGATGCGAGAGTGAAAGAGGTTCATGCGCTTTGCAAAGTCGCGGCCACGCGCTCATGCACACGTTCCAGCAAATCGTGCCGGGCCGCTTCGTAGGCGCGCTCCAGCGCGCGCTCGAAAGCGAGTGCATCCGCCGAACCATGGCTCTTGAAGACCAAGCCGCGCAAGCCAAGCAGTGCGGCACCGTTGTACTTGCGGTGATCCACCCGCGCCTTGAAGCGCTTGAGCACCGGGAGCGCCAGCACGCCGCTGGCGCGAGCGAGGAGGCTGCCCGAAAACTCTTGACGAAGCATGGCCGACACCATGGATGCCAAGCCCTCCGCCGACTTGAGCGCCACGTTGCCGACGAAACCATCGCAAACCACCACGTCGGCAGTGCCCTTGAAGATGTCGTTGCCCTCGACATTGCCAAGGAAGCGGATTTGCCCAGCGGCGTCCGCCGCGCGCAGCAACTCGCCTGCGCGCTTGATGACCTCACTGCCCTTGATGACCTCTTCACCGACGTTCAGCAAACCCACGGAGGGAGACTCGTTCTCGGTGACCGAGGTGACGAGCGCGCTGCCCATGACCGCGAACTGAAGCAGGTGCTCCGGGCCGCAATCGACGTTCGCCCCGAGGTCCAGCACGGTGGTGGCGCCACCCTTGGCATTGGGCATGGACGCGGCAATCGCTGGTCGGTCGATGCCGTCCACGGTCTTCAGCAGCACCTTAGCCAGCGCCATCAGTGCACCGGTGTTGCCGGATGACACACAGGCGTCAGCAGCCGGTGAGTCGCCGCGCAGTTGCTCAATGGCCAAGCGCATCGAGGAGTGCCGCTTCTTGCGCAGCGCGACTTCGATTGGGTCGTGCATCTCGACCACCTCGGCAGCCTCCACGCAGCGCGTACGCGGCCAGTCCGCCGCCTTGGCGAGGATCTCGGCTTGGCCGACCAATAGCAACTCCGCCTGTTCGTGACGGGTCAGAAACGCACGGCAGGCAGGCAAGGTGGCGTTGGCGCCGTGGTCGCCCCCCATCACGTCAACGGCAATGCGAACGGTGGTCTTCATGTCGGAATGGAAAAGACCACGAGCCCGGCACCTCGCGGTGTCGGGCTCGAGAAGGTGTCGGCAGTGAGTTGGGAAGTCACGCGGAGCGCGCGTTCCAATGGCGCTGCGGCACTTGCCGAACGCGGTCCGATACCGCCGGCAACGCTCAGGAGGCGTCGGCCTTGGTCTTCAAGACCTTGCGCCCACGGTAGAAACCGTTCGGGCTGATGTGATGGCGCAGATGCACCTCACCGGTCGTCGGCTCGATGCCGGTGCCCGGCGTCACCAGGGCATTGTGCGAACGGTGCATGCCGCGCTTGGAAGGCGACTTCTTGTTTTGTTGAACGGCCATGGGGTCTACTCCAAAGTTGCATCAGGGTCGGCTCAGGCTCGGCCAAGGGGCTCCCTTGACATGCCTTAATCCCGGGTGTTGGTGCGCCAGTAGCCGAAGGTGCCAAAGCGCGAAAAGCCGGCGATTCTAGGGGAAACGAGCGACGCGGATCAAGCCGATCCTGTGCCGGATTTGCGTTTGAGCGCCGCCAATACAGCAAACGGGTGCTTTTCAGAGGGTTCCAGAGCCGCCTCTGGCGGAGCGTCCTTGAGCGCCACTGGGCTGGGGCACCGTTCGTGCATGGGCACGATCGGAAGCGCGAGCAGCAGCTCATCTTCAAGCCATTCTTTGCAATCAAAGTTGCGGCTGGCCACGAGCACGTCCTCCTCCTGCTCAGCGTCCAGGGCCGCTGCTTCGGCCTCGTCGCGCACGAACTGGGTCCAGCGATCAATTTCCAGGGGAACTGCCACCGGCGAAAGGCAACGCTGGCAAGTCTGTTGAGCCTGGGCCCGCACCTGCAAGCGAAGCCACCACTGCGAAGCGCCCCCCGTCACGACGCGTTCCTCTCCGGTGACCGACCATTGAACCGGCGGCCATTCCTCAGCGGGGCACTCTGGAGCACCTTGCGCAAAGCGCGTCAGTGCCTGCGCAGGCCAACTGCCCTCGAAATAGCCGCCATCGCGCGCAAAAGCCGCGACGTCCAAACGCAGTGGATTCCAAGTCTTGCTCGTCATGCGGCGCAGTGTAGGGAGGCGGCCCACTGAGCGCGGGAGAATGCCGGACCCATGCCCACTCCGCCCCTCATCCTGGCTTCCACATCGCGCTACCGCCGCGAGTTGCTGGAACGCCTACGCCTGCCCTTCTCGGTGCTGGCGCCTGCCGTTGACGAAACTCCACTGGCCGGTGAAGCGCCGCCCCACTTGGCCGAACGCCTCGCCCTGGCCAAGGCGCGCGCAGTGGCCGTCCAGCACCCTGACGCCTTCGTCATCGGTTCCGATCAAGTGGCCGACTTGCAAGGACGCTGCCTGGGCAAGCCGGGCCACCATGAAGCGGCCGTGGCGCAATTGCGCGCCATGAGCGGCCACCAGGTCGACTTTCACACCGCCGTTGCGCTGGTCGCGCCCGGCTACGCCGAGTGCACCCGAGTGACCGTGAACGTGCGCTTTCGCTCGCTGGACGACGCTGAGATCGAGACCTATTTGCGCCTGGAACAGCCCTACGACTGTGCCGGCAGCGCGAAGAGCGAAGGCCTGGGCATTGTGTTGCTGGAAGCCATCCATTCGACCGATCCCACCGCACTGGTCGGATTGCCCCTCATCGAGACGACGCGGCTGCTGCGCGCCGCCGGCTACCCGCTGTTGCGCTGATGGCGTCGCTCTGGCTGGTGCCTGCGCCCTTGGATTTCGGCGTCGATGCCAACGCGCCCCTGGGCGACCTGCTCCCCCTGGTGACACTGCGCCAGGCCGCCCAGATCTCTCATTGGGTGGTGGAAAACGCCAAGACGGCGCGGGCCTTTCTGAAGCGCGTGGACACCGCCAGCCCGCTGGTCACGCCCATCCAGCAACAGCAGATAGTCGAATTGCCGCGTCCCCCAAAAGGCGGGGGTGCGGTGCAAGTCGACTTCCGGCCGCTGCTGGCGCCACTGCGCGCGGGACATGAACTGGGCTTGCTGTCAGAGGCTGGCTTGCCTGCCGTGGCCGATCCCGGCGCTTTGCTGGTTGCCCAGGCGCACCGGGAGGGCCTGCCCGTGCGCAGCCTGGCAGGCTCCAGCAGCCTGGTGCAGGCGCTGGCAGCCAGTGGCCTGAACGGGCAGTGCTTCGCATTCCAGGGCTATCTGCCCCAGGATGCAGCCGCGCGCGCGCTGCGCATCCGTGAACTCGAAGCGCAGTCGCGAAGGCAGGGGCAGACGCAGCTGGTGATCGAGACCCCTTATCGGAACCAGGCCTTGCTGCGCGCGCTCATCGACACTTTGCAGCCAGGCACCCAGTTGGCCGTCAGCCTCTCGCTCACCACGGCGCAGGAGCGCACGCTCAGCAAGCCCGTGGCGCAATGGCGCGCAGGGGTACCGGACTTGCCAAAGGATCAGCCAGCGATCTTTTCCTGGCTGGCTTCTTGATCCTCAGCCACCGGTTTGGGAGCGAACAGCGCCGCCACCTGGCGCTTGGGCTTGATGTATCGGGACAGCCCGCCGGCCTTCTTCGGTGCTGCGGGCGTGGCGCGTTCCCAGGCAGCTGGCTCGCCGGTGTGCTTCGCTTCGTAGGGTTGGTCAAAGAAGGGGTCCGCAGGTGCCCGCGGCGTGCTTCGCAAGGCACGCGGCTCTTCGTCGCGGCGCTCGCGCGGCGGGCGCTCCGAACGCTCGCCACGCTCTGCAAAACGCCGAGGGCGCTCCTCGCCGTCAAGTACCGGCAAAGGCTCCGTCTCCATCTTGCGCTTGATCAGCTTCTCGATGTCTGCAACCAGCCGCGCATCGCTAGGCGAAATGAAGGTGATGGCCACACCCAGTGCACCCGCGCGGCCGGTACGGCCGATGCGGTGCACATAGTCTTCTGCGTTGAATGGCACGTCGAAGTTGAACACCAGGGGCAACTCCGCGATGTCCAGGCCGCGGCCCGCTACATCGGTGGCCACCAACAGGTCAATCTCGCCGGCCTTGAAGGCCGCGAGCGTCTTGAGGCGCTCATCCTGGCTCTTGTCGCCGTGCAAGGCGCTGGCCCGCAGGCCCTCACGCTCCAGCGCCCGGGACAGACGCGCCGCGCCCAGCTTGCTATTCATGAACACGATGGCTTGCTTGCTGCCGTGCTCGCGCCAGAGCGCCTTCAGCAGCGCACGCTTGCTGTCGTCATTCACTGAGAAGAAGCGCTGCGTGACATTGGTCGCCGTCGCATTGGGACGCGCGACTTCGACCAACTCCGGGCTCTGCAGGTAGCTGGCTGCCAGGCGTTTGATCTCGGGCGAAAAGGTTGCCGAGAACAACAGGGTCTGCCGCGTCTTGGGCAGGTAGCTGAGGATGCGCTGCAAATCGGGCAGGAAGCCGATGTCCAGCATGCGGTCCGCCTCGTCCAGCACCACGTACTCGACCTGATGCAGTGCACAGTTCTTTCCCTCGATGTGATCGAGCAGCCGACCCGGCGTGGCAATCAGCACCTCCACCCCCGCCTTCAATTGCGCGGCCTGCGGCTTGATATCGACGCCGCCAAATACACAGGCGACGCGCAACTGCGTGTGCTTGGCGTAGGCCAGCACGTTGGCCGCCACCTGGTCGGCCAATTCGCGCGTGGGCGCCAGCACCACCGCACGCACCGGGTGGCGGGCCGGGCTCATGCTGGCGTTCTCATGCTTGAGCATGCGCTGCAGCAGCGGAATCGAGAAGGCCGCCGTCTTGCCCGTACCGGTTTGCGCCGCGCCCATGACATCGCGCCCATCGAGCACGATGGGGATGGCCTTGGCCTGGATGGGCGTCATGGCGGTGTAGCCGGAATCGGACACCGCACGCAACAGCTTGGGGTCTAGCGGGAGGGTGTCGAAGCGCGGCGCTTCGACGTTTTGAACATCAGACATGGCGGCGATTGTCGCCGCTGCGCCCGATCAGGTCGTCAAGTGCCGCCTGACCAGCCAACGCGGGGTGCGGAAGCGCACGATCCGCCAATACAAGGCGACGTAGGTGACGACGAATAGCAACAGGAACACCGCCAGCATTGCACTGTGGTTCCACCAGATCACCGCAGGCACCACCGCCAACGCGCAAGCCACCCAAAGGTAGGGAGCCGTGAGTGAGTTGCGGCGAACCAGTTCCCGGGCGTCCTCACTGCCCATGGCCCATCGGATCAGGCGGCGGTAGATCAGGCTATGCAAGTGCACGCCATCGGGTGCGTCCATCGGCTGGCCGCGCAAGACCTTGCGTCGGTACATCGAGAACACCGTCTCCACCACGGGATAAGCACAGAGCACCAGCGGGAACAGAGGCGAGACACCCGGATTGCGCGCGATCAACAAAATGCCCAACTCGGCGAGCATGAAACCCAGGAAATAGGCGCCGCCGTCGCCCAGGAAGATCAGACCGAGTGGGTAGTTCAACATGAACAGGCCCAAGGTGGCAGCAATAAGCAAGAGCGCCGCCACAGCGATCGTGCTGTCGCCGACCGTCCACGCGACGATCGCCAAGCCTGCCAACATGATCATGGTGCACATCGAAGCCAGGCCGTTGAAGCCGTCGATGATGTTGATCGAGTTGGTCACGCCAGCGACCACGAAGAGCGCCAGAAGCACGGCTCCGAACAGCGTCTGCGCCAGCGGGTCAAGCAGGAAAATATCGGTTCGGTCGATGGTGCCGCCCAACCACAGGGAGGCCAGCAACGCCGCTGCGAGCAGCGCCATCATCCGCTGGCCAGGACTGACCCGCTTGGTCAGGTCTTCCCAGAGACCACCCAGAAAAGCCGGCAGGCTGCAGAGCCAGAGCGCGCCGATGAAGCGCCCCTGCTCCGGTTGAATGAAGAACCAGCTCAGCGCGGCTGCTGAGAAACCCAGGCAGATGGCCACTCCACCAACGCGGGGAACCGGCCTCCGGTGGAACTTCTGCGGGCCGCTCAGGTCATGGTCTGCCGACAAGCCTGCATGCAGGCGAGACGAGCGAACCGTCAGCAGTCCAACCAGCATTGAGGTCAACAAACCCAAACTCAGGCAGGCAACCAGCAGCGGCATCAGATCCATCGTTCCCCCTCAGGCGCGGCCCCAGACAGCGGGCCAGATCGCCTTCAGCTTCGCACGAATCGAGCCGTCCACATCGCGGCTTCGCAATTGGAAACGCAGCATTACCCAGAGCAACAAGAACAGCCCGGTAGCCACGCTGACGCCCATGCCGATCTTTGCGCGACCGGGCCTGCTCTTCTTCTCAGGCACCTGTGCCACATCAACCACCTGAACCAGGCCACCCTCGCGACCTTCGTCAATGCGCGCCAATTCCAGCTGTCGAGAGAACTGCTCGAAGAGTGCCTCCTGGTACTTGAACTCGCGGTAGCGACTCAAGTAGGCTCCATCTTCGGTCTTCGGCGCCTGACTCTCCAGTTGGCGCAACTGTCCAGCCAACTCTCCAACCAGCGCACGCTGCTGCACCACTTCTGGCGCCTGTGCGGCGAAAGTTGCCAGCAGGCCCTGCAAACGTACCTGCGCGTTCGTCAGCTCGGCGCGAAGCTTTGCGTAGGCCTCAACGGCCACGCGCGGTTCTGCCTTCAAGGAGTTGGCCGATACGCCGCTGTCCTGCAAAGCCTTCTGCGCAGCCTCCAGCTTCTGCCCCGTTTCCCGCACACGATCCTCGAAGAACACGCGACGCTGCTGGGCTTCCGTCACGGCAATCTCGGCCGCCACGCGGCGAAACTCATCCACCATGCCGGCCGCCATGTCGGCCGCACGTTTCGGATCGTGGTCATCCACCTCGATGGTGATCAAGCCGTCGCGCCGCCCGGCGCCAACGCGCAGGTTCTTCCAAAACTGCTTGCGTACGTCCAGGCGCAGCGTTTCGTCATAGACCTCATGCAGCTTGAAGCGCTCGATCATGCGATCTGCCACGCGCGTGCTCATCGCGAGGGCCACGTACTGGTCGAGCGGCGCCCGAGCGGCACCTCCACCTGCCAGGTTCGCCAAGGCCCCCAGCGAAGCCAGCGCAGCCTGCGCACCGCCGCTGGCCTGTGCCGGCGGCAGTAGCACGGTGGTGCTGGTGAAGGTGGGCGTGACCAGGTAGCTCAGACCCACCGCCAAGGCGCCGGCACACAGGCCTCCTCCCACGATCAAGCGGGCCCCGCGCGCAACTTCGAGCAGCCAGTCCATGGCGCCAGCATGCGGCTGCTGTGGCACATCCAGTTCCATGCTCATTGGGTCAAGTTCTTCAGGGCAACAGCACCCAGGCCGAAACTGGAGAGGATCTGCGCCCAATCCTTCAATTCCTGGCTCAGCTTGATCCGGTCCAACTCCTCTGGAACGAACACGGTGTCACCGGGCAGCGCCGGCAGTTGTTCCAACGCATGGCCCTTCCACCAGCTGGAGTTCAGCATGCGGTTGCTGGTGACCGAGCCATCCGCCCGCAGCACGAACATCTGCGTGGCATCACCGCCGCGGGTCATGCCGCCCGCCCGCGCCAGGTAAGTGCCTAGGTAGCTATCGGCCGTGTGCGCGAAGCTGCCCGCATTGGGCACGCTCCCAAACACGTTCACCACTTGCGGCCGCGCCGGCACCAGGAGGCGGTCGCCGTCCTCCAGTGCCAGCGCCGGAAGCTCTGTGGACTCCGGGCTGAGCCGCATCACCAAGCGACCGGTCGGCTGCACCTGACGCAGGCGCTCGATCAGCCGCAGTTGCTCCGAGGTCTGCTTCGGCGATTCGCCATCGGCCGGCGGCCCAATGCGCTCCTTGCGCGTCACAGCGGCCCGCGCGAACTCCGTCTCCAGTTCGCGCAACGCGCGGTCGTAGTGCTCGACCTGCTGCCGCCTCAGGGCCTCGCGGTTCAGTTCGGCGCCGAAGGGGAAGGCCTGCGCGGTCAGTCCGCCGGCGGCCTGCAGGGCGTCGCGCAGCGTGGCGCCGGCCGGCAGCACGTAGTCGCCAGGTCGCTTCACTTCGCCTTCCACTCGCACCCGTTTGGACTGCGCCATGGCCGCACGCTGCACGCCGCTCAGGCTGGCCACCTGCAGCACCTCACCCGCCTGAAGCACGCTCTTCAAGTCCTTGGGCCAGCGCAGTTCGCGAACCGGCACTTGGCGGTCGAGCGAGAGCACCACCGCCGTCTCGCGATCGGCCACCGGATTGAAGCCTCCGGCCATGCGCAACAAGTCCTCAACGGTCTCGCCGCCCTTGAGCTCGAACACCGCCGGACTCTGCACGGAACCGATCACCGCGACTTGCGGCCCCACCGAGGGCACGTGCAACACATCGCCCGATTGCAGACGTCGCTCCACCGAGGACTGGCCACGCAGCAGCAGCTCGTACAGGTCAACGGTCTCGATGAGGGCGCCACCACGGCGCAGCTGCACATTGCGGAAACTGCCGATCTGAGTCGGGCCTCCCGCCGCTGCCAGTGCATGGCTGAGGCTGGCCAGGCTGGGCACCATGTGCAAGCCGGGGCGCTGCACGAAACCCGTCACGAACACGCGCATGCTGCGCAGGGTGCCCATGCTCACGCTGAGGTCGAACTGGCGGAAGCTCTGCGCCGTGCGCTGCTTGAGCAGCTTGGCCACATCGCCGAAGCGCACGCCGCCCACCTGCACCTGCCCGATGCGCGGCAGCACGATCGCGCCGCCCCGGCTGACGGTCAGCGTCAAGCTGGCGTCCACACTGCCCCAGATGTCGATCTGCAACTCGTCGCCCGGCCCGAGCACGTAGTCATCAGGCACCTGCAGCGTCTCCTCGGCCCCTGACTGATCCTCGGCCGACCACAGCATGTTGGCGCCGAAGCGGCTGAGGGCCGGCTCCGGATCGCCTGGCAACTGCAGGCGGCCACCGGCCGCCAAGCGCCCTGCGTAGCGTTCGAACTCCGTGGGTTCGGGAGCGGGTCGCTTCAACACCCCTTGCTCGCGAACGCGGATCTCGGCGGTCTCGCGAGTCTCCAGTCGACCTCGGACTCCCTTCTCGGGCGTCATCTCTTTGTCTTTGGCGCCCATGCCCGCGGCAACCCCACCCGACTGCAATCGGACAGGCCCACTGACTTGAAGACGTGCGCTGTCCTGAGTCGACTGCGAAAACACCCCGGCGGAGGAAAACGCCAGCAGCGCGCCAAAGCACCAATTGAGCAACGGACGGGCGGAGGGATGAAGGGGCATGCGCGACCCTGGGGAAAAGGCGCGCGATTCTAGGCGGCGCCCTGTGGAGGTCATCCCTTGCGCCAGACGCGCCGGTTCACGAAGCCGGTGTAGCTGACGAGGATGCGCAACACCTTGTGGGACACGTTGTCCGGCGTGTAGTCGTTCACCCAGCGCAGCAGCCGCTCGTCGCCACGCGCTTGGCTGGCCAGCAGGCGCAGACCGTCGCGCACCCGGTCGATGTCCAGGCCCACCATCATGACCGCTGCCTCCTCGAACCCCTCGGGCCGCTCGTGCACCTCGCGCAGATTGAGCGCAGGGAAATTGAGGATGCTGGCTTCCTCGGTGATGGTGCCGCTGTCGCTGAGCACGGCCCGGGCCTGGCGCTGAAGCTGCACGTAGTCCAGGAAGCCAAAGGGCTTCATGAAGTGCACCAGCGGGTTGCGCGTCAGCCCTTCGCCCAGCGCCTCCAGGCGTTTGCGCGTGCGCGGGTGGGTTGAGACGATGACTGGCAAACCGTGATCGGCCGCCAGTGCGTCCACGATGGCCAGCAACTGCCGCAGCCGCGCCGGGTCGTCCACGTTTTCCTCGCGGTGGCTGCTGACCACGAAGTACCGTCCGGGCTCCAAACCCAGCTGGGCCAAGGCCGGCGATGCCTCGATCCCCGCCCGGTAGTGCGTCAGCACCTCGCGCATCGGGCTGCCAGTCACGATCACCTGATCCGGTGGCAGGCCTTCCCGCAGCAGGTAATCGCGAGCGATCTGGCTGTAAGTCAGGTTGATGTCCGAGGTGTGATCGACGATGCGGCGGTTGATCTCCTCGGGCACTCGGAAGTCGAAGCAGCGGTTGCCGGCTTCCATGTGGAAGATCGGCACCTTGCGCCGCTTGGCGGCGATGGCCGCCAAGCAGGAGTTGGTGTCGCCGAGGATAAGCAGCGCGTCAGGCGCTTCTTGCGCCAGCACCGCATCCACCTTGGCGATGACCTGGCCGATGGTCTCGGCCGGGGTGCTGCCCGCCGCGCCCAGGAAATGGTCGGGCTTGCGGATGCCGAGTTGCTCAAAGAAGACCTCGTTGAGCTCGTAGTCGAAGTTCTGGCCGGTGTGCACCAGCACATGCCGCGTGTGCTGGTCCAGCAAGGCGATGCAACGGCTCAGGCGAATGATCTCCGGCCGCGTGCCGACCACCGTCATCACCTTAAGCATGGCCAGCTCCCTTCGCGCCCTTCAGGGCTTCCTGAATGAGCGGCAAACTCAGCAGAGTTTGCTTCACCTCGTCGACGCTGAGGCGGCGCGTGTTGTGGGAGGTGTAGTCGTCGAGTTGGGCAATTTCCTGCTGGCCCTGGACAAAGTACTTGTCGTAATTGAGATCCCGTGCATCGGCCGGGATGCGGTAGTAGCCCCCCAGGTCTTCTGCGCGCGCCATTTCTTCGCGCGACACCAGGCTTTCGTACAGCTTCTCGCCGTGTCGGGTGCCGATCACCTTGACCTCCGCTTCTGGGCGGAACAACTGACGCATGGCCTCGGCCAGGTCGCCCACGGTGGACGCCGGCGCCTTCTGCACGAAGATGTCGCCAGGGCGCGCGTGCTCGAAGGCATACAGCACCAGGTCGACCGACTCCTCCAGCGACATCAGGAAGCGCGTCATCGACGGATCGGTGAGCGTCAAAGGCTTGCCCTCCTGCAGTTGCTGGAGGAACAGCGGAATCACCGAACCACGGGATGCCATCACGTTGCCGTAGCGCGTGGCACTCATCACTGTCACCGTCGGGTCCGCGATGCGGCTCTTGGCCACCATCACCTTTTCCATCAAGGCCTTGGACAAACCCATGGCATTGATCGGGTAGACCGCCTTGTCGGTGGACAGCACCACCACACGCGACACCTTCTGCACCATGGCCGCACGAATGACGTTTTCAGCGCCGACCACATTGGTCTTCACCGCCTCCATCGGATAGAACTCGCAGGACGGCACCTGTTTGAGCGCAGCCGCATGGAACACGTAGTCCACGCCGGACAGCGCGTCGAGGCAGGCGTCGTAATCGCGCACATCGCCGATGTGGAACTTCAACTTGTCGCTGTTCAGCGCGATGCGCATGTCCTCCTGCTTCTTCTCATCGCGGCTGAGGATGCGGATCTCGCGAATGTCGGAAGCCAGAAAGCGACTCAGCACCGCATTGCCAAAGCTGCCGGTGCCGCCGGTGATGAGCAGGGTCTTGTTCTGAAAGGAGTTCATCCGAAGGCTTTCATCTCGGCCACGAGCTGCGGCCAGGGTGCCGGCGCGTAGCCGGTTTGGGTGCGGAAGCGGGAGGAGTCGAGCGAACGATCGATGACCAGCTTCGCGTCGGGTTCGATCTCGGTGTCGCGGCCCCAGGCCGCCTTCACCAGCTGCAGCAAAGCGTGCTTGTCGATCGGTTCGGTGGACACATGCCAGGTGCCGCGCAACTCGGGGCGGGGCAGCACGTGATGTTGAATGACCCGCGCCAGCTCGATCGTCGGCAGGCCGGAAAAAACCGCCTGCGTGAAGCCGCGCACGCGGCCATGCTGGGCCAGGAACCAGCCCACCAGGCCTTGGCTGCCGCCACCCAGCTCCGGGCCGATGATGGAGGTGCGCAGCGTCACCGCGTTCTCCGCATCCACCTCGCCAAGCAGCTTGGAGCGGCCATAGAGGTCCAGCGCGTCCGGCGCGTCGCTTTCGCGATAGCCGCCGCGCGAGCCGGTGAACACGCAGTCGGTCGAGACATGAATCAATCGCGCTCCGGCCAGCTGGCACAGTCGAGCCAGACGGTGCGGCAGCAGCGCATTCAGCGGCAGCGCCACCAACGGGTCGTCGGCCGCCGCCAATTGCTTGACGACACCGATGCAATTCACCACCACCTGCGGCCGAACCTGCGCCAACAGCAGAGTCAGTTGATCCGTGTTCTCGACGTCCACCCCGACGTGCAGGCGCGCCTGCGGAGCCATGGCCGCGAGCTGGGGGCTCGCCCGGCGAAGGCTGCCGTGGGCTTCGAAACCCGGCTGGCTGGCGAAGTGGCGCAAGGCCGTATGGCCCAGCATGCCGCTGGCGCCGAGGATGAGGAGACGGGTGCTCATTGCAGGGTCTTGACCGCCTCGCGCAGTTGTTCCAGCAACTGACGGGCCGATTCCATGGGCTCGTAATGGGTGTCGAAGTAGCGCCGGCCGTTGCCGCCCAGTCGCTCGCGTTCGGCCGCCGGCATCGCGCTCAGGCGCAGGGCGGCAGCGGCCAGCTGCTGGGCGTCCTCGGCAGGTACGGCCAAGCCGGCATCGGCCTCGCGCAGCACGCGCTCGCCTTCGCCGTCCAGGCTGGCCAGGATGGGACGCCCGGCGGCCAGATAAGCCTGCATTTTGCTCGGCACCACCTGCGCCAGCGCCGGCGCGCGGTTCAGCGTCACCAGCAGCGCGTCAGCAGCTGCGAACAAGGCCGGCATGCAGGCCGCCTCGAAACGACCGGGCAGACGCACCCGATCCTGCAGGCCGCGCTGCGCCACCTGCTCAGCCAGCCACGCACTGCGCGCACCGCTGCCTACCAGCCACCAGAGCAGCCCGGGGCCGGCGAGCTCGGCAGCATCGAGCACGGTTTCCAGCGCCTGCACCGTGCCCAGGTTGCCGGCAAACACCAGGTTGAAGCGACCCGCCTGCGGCCGTAAAGCCTCGGGCAGCGCCACCTGCTGCGCCGGCTCCCGGTCGCCGGGGTTCTCGTGCACCGCCACCGGCGTGCCGCCCGCCATCGCCCGCACCTCCGGCAGGAAGGCCTGGCTCTGCACCAGCAGGCGGTCGTTGCGGCGGTAGATGAAGCGCGTCACCGCCGCCACCGCAGCCAGCAGGCGCGCGTTGCGCACATAGCCGGTGATCTGCAAGCTGGCCGGCCACAGGTCCTGCACCCAGGTGACCACGGCCGCGCGCTGGAGCCATCCCAACCACAGCGCCGGCAGCGCCTGCAGGATGGGCGAGGTGGCGTAGACGAAGACCGCGTCGAAGCGCCGTCCGCGCAGCAACCAGGGACCGAACAAGGATGCCGAGGCGATGAAGGACAGGTAGTTCAGCACCAGGCGCCGCGCCGCACCGCGCCCGGCCTGTCCCCGCGGGGCCAGGGGCACGCGCACGATGTCGTAGCCATCGGCGTGACGCTCACAACCCCAGTTGAACGCCCGGTAGCCGCTGAACACCTGACCCTCGGGGTAGTTCGGCTGGCCGGTCAGCACCGTGAGCTCGACGCCCTGCGCCACCAAGGCCGCCGCCACCTCGTTGATGCGGAAGCTCTCGGGCCAGAAATGCTGGCTGACGATGAGCAGCCTCATGACGCCTGCAACGCAGCCAGAAAGTCCGCCGCCGTGGCCGGCGCGCCCGGGGCCTCCGGCTGCCCCAGATGGCGGCGCACTGCCCGGGCGATCGAACGCGGTGAATGGGGATCGAAGCACTGCGCCGGCACGCAGACGTCGCGCACGAAGTCGGCCTCGGCGGCCAGGATGGGCAGGCCAGCCTGCGCCGCCTCGATCAGGGGCAGGCCGTAGCTCTCACCCAGGCTCGGGAAGATCAGTGCCCCGGCGCGTCGGTACATGGCCAGCACCTCGGCATGGCTCAAGCGCGGCAGCAACTCGATGGCCAGGCCCAGCGATTCAGCGCGCTCATGGACCCAGCCCGCGAGCGCCGCGTCACGCTCGCCCAGAGTCAGGGCCAGGCTGGGGCGCATGCCGTCGGCCGCCAGCAGAGCCCAGGCCTCGACCAGACGGCGGTGGTTCTTGTGCGCCTCGCCATCGGCGACGTAGACGAAATCGTGGCGCGCCCCAGACCCTGACGGCTCGTTCGAGGTGACAGCTTGGGCCGGCGCACTGAAGCCGAGCACGTGCACCGGCGGCACAGGACCCGCGCCCCACCACAGCTGCAACGCCTCGGCCATCGAACGCGTCTGCACCCAGTAATCCTGCACATGGCCACGCAAGCGCCACGCCATCAGTCGCTCGACGCGCAGGCGCAGGCGCGTCCTGGGGCCGAAACCCTGCAAAGACATGGCGCCCAGCAACAGCCGGTTCTGCACGAAGACCGCCACACGGGCACGGCTGGGCCACAGCGGCGGCAGACCATGGAAGCAGAGCAGGCGATCGCCCGGTTGCGCGGTGGCCTGCAACGAACGCTCAGCGCCCAGGCGGCTGCGCACGCGGGGCTGCACCCATTCCACCTGCGCCAGCGGCGGCAGCGGCAGTTGGCCGCGCGCGCGTTCGTCCAGCCAGGCGTACAGAGACTGGTCGGCCGGCCAGGCCTGCAAGAGCGCACGCAGCAGCACGGCGCCACCGCCCACGTGCACGTTCGGCGCATGAAGCAGAAAGCGGCTCAAGGCAGGGCACCCTCCGCCGCCGCGGCCGGTGCGCGCGCCGCCAGGCCGCGCCATGCCAAGGCCACCAGCAGCAGCGTGAAAGCGGCCAGCGATTCGCCGGACTGAAAGATCTGGTTGTTGGCCGGCACGTAATAGAACAGCAGCAGCAGCAAGAAGAGCAGCACCACCCAGAGCGGCGACGCCAGCTGCAAGGCCCGCCCCCAGGCCAGCCCGAGCAGGAACCCGAAGCCGGCCATGGCCAGCAAGGTGCCACCGAAGCCGAGGTCAGAGGCGAGCCAAGGGTAGATGGAGTGCCAGAGCATGAACATCGGCCAGCCGAAGTCGCGTTCGAGCACGCCGGGGATGGACTGCTGCACGAAGAAGGACCCGCCACTGATCAGGTCGGCATTGCGCGCCAGGAACATCGAGTGGCCGAAGCCCCAGGTGCTCGGTGTGTCGGTCTGCAGCGCCAACGACAGCGCGTAGTAGCCCTGCACCACATAGCGGCTGACCGCCTCGAAGACCAGACGCAGGGCATCGGGCAACAAGGAGGAAATGAAGTGGTCCGACTTCGCCAGCAGCACCTGGCTGCCGGTGAAGAAGCTACCGTACTCGGTGCCACTGCCCTCACGCGATTGCTGGCCCGCGCTGAAGAAGGCAAAGAACAGGGTCAGCAGCGCAAGGCTGCCCAGGCTCAGCTTCCAACCGAGATTTCGCACCTGCAGCAAACCGCTGTGCGCCGACAGCAACAGCAACCACGGCAGCGTGATGACCAGATCGGCAATGCCTTTGTTGACACCGATCGACAGGTAGATGGCCAGCGAGAAGGCGATGCTGCCCAGCCCGGCAAGGCGCCAGGCCGTGGACAGCTTCGGGAAATAGACGAGGGTCAACGGCAGCACACCCAGCAGCCAGGGTGCGATGAGCATGCGCACGTACTCGAAGGCCACGAAGGCGTTGTTCGTCGTCAGGCGCTCCACGTTCTCGTTGTAGGCCAGGCCAGCATTGGCCAGACCGCCCAGCACGTCGGGCAGCCAGTCGCCCGAGCGCGCCAGCGAGGTCGGCACCGCCATCAACCAGGACAGCACGATGGCCACGCGCGTGAAGCGCAGACCTGCGTCGATGCGCTCGGGCAGCGGCGGCGCCTGCCGCGCCTGCACCCAGGGCCGGGCCGCCAGGTAGCCCACCAGCACGGCCACCTGCGCAGCCATCAGGAAGGCGCCGAGCTGCCCCCCGTTCTCGACCTCCCAGGGCCAGGGGCCGAAGAAGAACAGCCAGACACTGAAGCCCAGATAGACCTGAAAGAACCACAGCGGCGTGCGCCAAGCCGTCCATTGCTGCGCGTTCACGCCCCACCTCCGCGCAGACGCGTGTAGGCCAGCTTCAGGTGGCGGCTCCAGCCGTGGCGCAGCAGGCGCAGGCGCGCCGCCATGCCGCCCATGCTCGGGTCGAGCACCACGCCCTCATTGAACAGCGCCCAGGCCGCGTTCCATTCATTGCGCCACAGCGCGTTGCGCGCCATCAACCAGTGCGCGCGGGCACGCGCCGGCGCTTCCAGGCGGCGCAGGGCCTCGGGAACCTCAGGCATGGCGAAGAAGGCGTCGAGCACGCGCAGGTACTCGCGCGAGACCTCGGCAGTGGCGGCCCGGAACGAAGTGGCCGCCGGGTGCGTGCGGTACAGCGCCAGGCTCTGCGGCAGCATGCGGATCTCGCCGAGCAGCGCCAGCCGCATCCAGAACTCGCGGTCGGGGGCCAGGCGCAGGTCCTCGCGCCAGCCCCCCAGTTGCTCGAAAGCCGAGCGGCGGAACACCGCGCCAGGACCGATGTGGCACTCCTGGCTGACCAGGGTCTCGGCGAGCACGAAGGGCTTGCAGACGGTGCGCCGGATGACACGCGAGCCGGCGTCGATGAGGTCGCTGTCCGGAAACACGCACACGCACTCGGGATGTGCATCCAACTCGGCCACCAGTCGTTCCAGCGCCTCGGGCACCAGCAGGTCGTCCGAGCTCAGGTAAGCCAGATATTCACCGCGCGCCGCGCGCCAGGCGCCGTTGAGCGTGCGCACCTGGCCCTGGTTGGCTTGACGCACCGCGTCCACGCGGCCGGCGTAGCGGGCCAACACCTCCGGCGTGGCATCGGTGGAGCCGTCGTCGATGACGCGGTACTCGAAGTCGCGCAGAGTTTGCGCCAGCACGCTGTCCAGGGTCTCGGGCAGATAGCCCGCCTGGTTGTAGGTCGGCGTGATCAGCGTGAGGCGCGGGCGGTCGGTCATCGGCATTCAGGCGGTCTTGCGCAGCGCGGCGCGAACTGGCGGCCAGCAGGGCCAGGCAGCCAAGAGCGTGGCCAGCACGATCACCGCCAGAGCCTCCGTCGGCGCCGCCCACCAGGCCGCCGCAAAGGCCAGCAGCGCCGCTGCCAGCTGCAGCAGCAGGCCGGGGCCGAGCGTCTCGCGCAGGCTCCAGCCCAGCAGGCGCTGGCAGGCGGCGAACATCAGCAGGGTGTCCACGCCGATGCGCAGCAGCCAGGCGCCCACCGCTCCCATCACGCCCCACTGCCCCACCGCCAGCACCAGCAGCAGCAGGAAAAATGGCAACTCGGCCAGATGGATGAAGGCGGTGATGCGCGACGCGTCGCGCGCTTGCAGGTAAGTGAAGGGAATGTGCGCCAGGCAGTTGATGAAGGTGCCCAACGCGAACACCTGAAGCAGCGGCGCTGCGTGAACCGCAAAGCCCGGGTTGAGCCACAGGGCCAACAGCGGCTCGGCGAAGGCAACCAGGCCCGCCGTCAGCGGCAACAGCAAGGCAGCCAGCGCCTGCAGGCTGCGTCGGAAGAGCGCCGGCGCGGGCTCGGCCCCGGCCACCGCTGGGAACAGCACGGCCGTCAGTGCGCCCGGCACGATGGACAGCTTGCTCACCAGTTCCTGGGCCGTGGCATACCAGCTCACCGCGGTGGCCGACACCATGCCGCCGATCAGGAAGCGGTCGGCATAGCCCATCAGCGGGCTGACCACGTTGCTCACTGTCATCCAGCCGCCGGCGCTCAACAGCTCGGGCACCAGCGCGCGGCGCCCCCCCTGGCCGAGCCCGGCCGCCGGCACGCTGCGATGCAGCGCCCAGGCATGGCCGATCAAACCCAGCCAGCGACCGGCCAACAGCGCCAGCGTCATCGCCACCAGATCGGCCCCCCAGACCGCCAGCACCAGCCAGGGGCCGCAAAAGGTCCACAGGCCCAGTGGCAGGCGCAGGGCATTCACCCAGCCGAACGCGTGCACGGCCTCCAGCGCCCCTCGCAGACCCGCGGTGAGCGTGATAGCCGGCAGCGCCAGGGCCATGCACCAGGTGGCCACCAAAGCCTCCCGCTCGTCCGCGACGCCGCGCATCAGTCCCACGCCCCAGGGCGCGACCAGCGCCAGCACCATGGCCGCCACAACCCCCAGGGCGAGCAGCAAGCGCAGCGCCGTACCGGTGAGTGCCTGTAGCGCAGCGCCATCGGCGCCAGCGGCCAGGCGGCGCGCCAGACCCAGGGTGAGGGCACGGCCCAGGCCCAGATCGAAGAGGCCGAAATAGCTCGTCACCGCCCAGATCAAGGTGAGCAGGCCGAAGCGCGCCTCCCCGAGCCCCTGCAGCAGGGCCGGGATGCTGGCGAGCGCCAGCAGCAGCGGCGCGCCCAGGCCGACGAGATTGAACAGGGAATGGCGGGCGAGTTTCAAGGGGGCAATGGGATGGGGGCGGCGCTTGGCCCAGCCGCTATCCAGCGCGTTCGCGAGCCGCCGCGATTGTAGGGAGCCCCCTGTGCGGCCCGCCGAGCCTGCCAGACCCGCCGCCTAGAATCCGCGCCCTCCTGCTGTACCGAGTGGCCCGCCTCCCGTTCCATGTCCGACCTGTCGCGCTTCCTGCTTCTGCTGCTGGCCCTGCTGGGCGTGGCGGCCCCCGCCCAGGCCTACATCGACCCGAATGCCGGCGGCATGCTGTTCCAGCTGCTCGCGCCCGTGTTCGCCGCCGCCGTCGGCGCCTGGCTGTTCCTGCGCCGCTGGATCGGTGACCAATGCCGGCGCCTGTGGCGGCGTCTGCGCGGCCGCCCGGACGCTTGAGCGCGCCGGGCCGCCCCCAGCGCGACTCCCGGAGCGCCTGGACGCGGAGGATCCTCCGGTGAACGCCGCACCGCTGCCCGCACCTCGCCTGGCGGCTGCTTTCGCGGCCGCGCTGGCTGCCACCGTGCTGCTGTGGTTGCCGCTGACCCTGCTCCCGATCGTCGATGGCCTGCTCTTCGGTGCGCGCGCGCTGACGGTCCTGCGTGACGTCGCCCTGCTTCTGCTGCTCAGCCCCGTGCCGGCCCTGGCGCTGGCCGTGCTTGGGGTGGCCGCTTTCCGGCTGTCGAGGCGCTGGTTGGGCGAGTCGCGCGCTGCGGTGCTCGGCTGGGCGTTGACCCTGCTGCCGCTGCTGTGGATCGTCGCCCGCCAGTTCGCCCGTCTGGGCTGGCAATGGCTGCGCGCCGTCACCGAGAACACGCTGGAGCTGCCGGCACCGGCGCGCAATGCCGTGTTGCTGATCGGCAGCCTGCTGCTGCTGGCGTTGCTCACCCGTGCCGGCTGGACGCGCGCGCTGGCCTGGGCCGCCCAGACCCTGCGCCAGGGTGCAATGCCCTCGGCCCTGCTCTGGCTGGGCGCGCTGGGTCTGGTGGCCTGGCAGCCGCCCGCCTACCTGCCGCTGGCCTCGCGGCCGGCGACAGCGTCGGTCCCGCCTGCAGGTTCGCCAGCCGCCCCCAAGGTGCTGCTCATCACGCTCGATGCCGTAGCCGCCGCCGACGCCGACGCCTGCAATCCGGCCTCGACGACGATGCCCGCGCTGGCCCGATTCGCCCAGCAGGCCACCTGCTTCGAGCGCTTCTACACGGCCAGCAACTTCACCACGGCCGCGGTCTCCACGCTGGAAACCGGCTGGTTGCCCTGGCGCCACCATGCCAACCAGCCCGAGGCGCGCATGGTCGAGGCCGCCGCCGCGCACAGCCTGCCGGCGCAGCTGCGCGCAGCCGGCTGGCGCACGCACTCGCTGACCGACAACCTGCTCGCCAGCCCGCGGCACCGCGGCAGTCATTCGGCTTACGACAGCAGCTGGCTGGTCGTGACCGGCCTCGCCGGCAACCTCTACCGCGAGTGGGCGGCGCGCTGGCCCGACACCACCCTACCCCGCCTGCTCGCCACCAGCCTGGCCTTCCTCAACGTCGGCGAGCAATGGCGGGAGCACGAGAGCCCCTACCGGTCCGAGGCCGCGTACGCCCTGCTCGACCGCCTGTTGGCGCAGGAAGCCGGCAACCCGCAACCGCAGTTCATCTGGCTGCACACCCTGCCCCCTCACTCGCCCTACCTGCCACCGCCGAGCACCCGCTACAAGCTGCTGCCTGCTGGGGAGCTGGAGCGCTGGGACCAGCTGCTGCCCGACAACATCGACTACCCACCCGCACAGCAGGCGCTGGTGGACAAGCACCGGCTGCGCTATCGCGAGTCGCTGATGGCGGCCGACGCCGCGCTGGGCGAGGCGCTGGCGCGCCTGGAGGCCAGCGGCTGGCTGCGCGACGCCATCGTCGTCATCGGCACCGACCACGGCGAGTCCTTCGAGCAGGGCTTCCTCGGGCACGCCGGACCGCGCTTGCACGAACCCCTGATCCACGGCCCCTTGGTCGTGCGCCTGCCCGGTCAGCGCGAGGGCCGGCGCGTCGCTCAACCGGTCGGGCAGGCCGATCTGGCGCCGACCTTGCTCGACCTCGTCGGCGCCCCTCCGCTGCCCCAGGCCGAGGGCCGCTCGCTGCGCGTGCTGCTGGAGGGCCGTGAGCTGCCGCCGGCCCCCGTGCTGAGCATGGCGCTGGAGCGGCAAAGCCGCTTCCGCCCGCTCGAACAGGGCCGCGTGGCCGTCATCGATGGCACGCACAAGCTCCTGCTGGATCTGCCCACCGGCAGCAGCCAGCTCTTCGAGCTGCGCGACGGCCAAGCCGAGCAGACGCTGCAGGCCCCGGCGCGGCAGGCCGAGCTGGAGGCC